>CAYGNE010000251.1:397-5251 GCA_964351155.1 uncultured Rhodobacterales bacterium
TCATCATGCTGTCGGCCCGCTCCGAAGAGGTGGACAAGGTGCGCGGACTGGAAACCGGTGCCGATGACTACGTGATCAAACCCTATTCCGTGGTCGAACTGATGGCCCGTGTCCGCGCCCAGCTGCGCCGCTCGCGCCCCTCCGCCGTGGGCGTGCTGCTGGAATTCGGCGACATCGTGCTGGACGGTGAAACCCACAAGGTCACCCGCGCCGGAAAACCGGTAAAGCTTGGCCCGACCGAATTCCGCCTGCTGCGCAACTTCATGGAAAAACCCGCCCGCGTCTGGAGCCGCGAACAGCTTCTGGACCGGGTCTGGGGCCGGGACATCTATGTCGATACCCGCACCGTGGACGTCCATGTGGGCCGGCTGCGCAAGGCGCTGATGCAGCATGGCGGTGACGATCCGGTGCGCACCGTGCGCGGCGCGGGCTATGCGCTGGGATAGGCGGGGTCCGGCCTGCGCATTCACACTGGTCCGCGCGCGAATCAAGCACAATGAAACCTTGGGTTCACCGCGGATCTGACGCGCCGCCCCGGGTCTGTCCGGCAAAACCCGGCGGGGCATTCAACCCGCACGGGAATCCCGGCCAACGCCGCCGCCGAAATGCACGTCATACGCGTTCATGGCGCCGAATTCGCTGATTTTATGACAAATTTCCGCCGGTTTATGCGTCGAGAATAAACCGGACGTTCTTCATTTTTCCGCATTGTTCCGCGGCAGCCCGGCAAGAACGTGAATGTAACGAGGTGATGGCCCGGCAAGGGCCGCGTGGTTTTTGAGGTCAAGGGCATGGCAACGCTCGACAATGCAATCTGGCTCACCGGGGCCGGTGGCACCGCCGAAAGTGGTGACACCGTCATTTCCGAAGGCGGCTATGACACGACGGTCGCCGGCACGTTCACCGCCGGCTCTTGGGACGGCACAGCCGGCGGAACCGGCGTATCGGATTTTGGCGCTTTTGGCGTCACCAGCCCGATCACCGCGAATTACTGGTTCTCCAACCCTGTCGAGGACCTGTCCTTCACCATCGACCATCTCAATGACGATGGCGCCGCCACCTATGACGACAGCTGGACAATCCTGGCCTATGACGCCGACGGCGACCTGATCCCGGCGGCGGACGTGATTGCCGGTCTCGGCGGGCTGACGGACGAAACCGTGACAGCCAACCCGGACGGGTCGGTCACGATCGAGGCGGCCGGCACGATTGCCAATGATGTCTCGCTCACGCTGGCCGGGCCGGTGTCCGAAATCGATCTTGTCTATGAACCCGGGTCCGGCGGGATCCAGACCGGCGGCTCGGGCATCAGCGATCTGACCTTCACCATTCCGCCGCCGGACACCGATAGTGATGGCGTCTCCGACGATATCGACGTCGACGATGATGGCGACGGGATTCTCGATGTCGACGAAGGTGCGGGCGTCACGACGCCCGGCACCATCACCGTCACCTTCGATGGCGATGAATACGCGGCGGATGCCACCGACAACACCCGCTGGGAACTGCGCGATCAGGACGGCAACCTGATTGCCAGCGATGACGCCATCGATTCAACGGTCAAGATCACCAACGTGCCGGTGTCGGGGCTGGGCGACTACACGTTCACCGTGTTTGACGATTTCGGCGATGGAATCGCCGGCTTCAACCCGGCCAGCTATACGGTCGCGATCGACGGCGTCGTTGTCGTCGATTCCGGGGCCAACCCGAATTTCGGTACCGCCACGACCGAAACCTTCACCGTGGCCGGGGTCGCCACCACCACCGACAGCGATGGCGACGGCATCGCCGACCATCTCGACCTGGACAGCGACAATGACGGCATCACCGACAATGTCGAGGCCCAGACCACCGATGGCTATATCGCGCCAACCGGCATCGACAGCGATGGCGACGGTCTGGATGATGCCTACGAGGCCACCGGCGGCCTGACGCCCGTCGATACCGACAGCGACGGAACCGCCGATGTCATCGACACCGATTCCGACGATGACGGGGTCTCCGACGCGGCCGAGGCCGGTCATGGGGTCGATCAGGCCGCCATCGACGCATCCGGCGACGCGGATGGCGACGGCATCAGGGACGTGGTCGACGATGTCTCGGGCTGGGACGTCAACGACGCCGATATTGATGGCGCCGGCGATTTCACCCTGTCGGATTCCGACAATGACACCAACGCCGACGGGTCCGGGGCCATTCCGCTCACCCGCGATCTCGATTTCCGCGATGCGGTCCCCTGTTTCACGCCCGGCACCCTGATCGCCACAGAGACCGGCGAGGTTCCGGTCGAAACCATTCGCCCCGGCGACCGCGTGATGACCGTCGACAACGGGCCGCAGGTGGTGCGTTGGGTCGGGCACCGCTCCATCGGCCGCGCGGAACTGCGGGCCTGCCCCAATCTGCGCCCCGTGGTCATTCGAAAGAACGCATTCGGCAACCGGCGGCGGATGCTGGTCTCGCCTCAACATGGCATGATCATCCGGAATCGCCGGCAGGCGCGGCTGCTTCGTGCGAAACACGCCGCCGAGGCGTTTGGCGGCAAGGTTGCGCGGATCGACAGACACTGTACGGCGGTGACCTACATTCACCTCATGTTCGAGAGGCACGAGCTGATCTATGCCGAAGGCGCGCAAACCGAATCCTTCTATCCCGGTCCGATGGCCCTGCGCTCCCTGGATCATCCGGTTCTGGACGAGCTGTTGCACCTGTTTCCCGAACTGGCCGGCATCGTCGGGTCCGGCCTGCCTGCGGCAGACGTCTATGGCGCATCCGCCCGGACCTATCTGCCGCGTCGCGCGGCGTTGACACTGCCAAAACAGGACCTGCTGACGCAGGTGGCCTGACACCGCTGCCGCGCGCCCGTTGATGACCCGCGTATGCACGCGGTATGTACGCAATCTGCACGCCGCGCACACCCGCCCCGGTATTCCGGATTGTCATGCCAATCCCCGCTCAGCGGGGCAGGGGATCTTCCGGCTCGGCCTGTGTCGCCAGCCAGTCGCGAAACTTTTTCAACGCGGGATCAAGCGATTTCTGCTGCGGCCAGACCAGGTAATAGGCACCCTGCGCCTCCGTCGGCCTGTCGTGCAAAGCCACCAGCCGCCCCGTCGCGACATCCTCCTGAATCAGGTAATCCGGCATCAGCGCAACACCCAGCCCATGCTGTGCTGCCTGGGTAATTGTCGAGAACTGATCATAGGTTGCGCCATTCACCGGCTGGCGCAGTTCGATCCCCTGAGCGGCAAACCAGTCCTTCCACGCATCCGGCCTGCTCTGGATATGCAACAGCGGCAGCCGCATGATGTCGCGCGGCGCAATCGGTTTGTCCCGGTCCGGCAAACCCGGCGCACAGACCGGCAGAACCTGTTCGTGCCGCAGCAAAAGGCGGTCGGTTCCGGGCCAGTCCGATTTCCCGAAATACAACGCCGCATCAAAGCCTTCCGAGGTAAAGCTGAACTGCTGGACCCGGCTCGCCATGTTGACAGTGACATCCGGGTGCAAGCGGGCGAACTCGGGCAGCCGGGGCACCAGCCAGCGCATGCCGAAGGTCGGCAGGATCGCCAGGTTCAGCGTCCCGCCAAGCGGCGCCGCCTGCAACCGCAGCGAGGCCCGCGCGATCTGGTCCAGGGCCTGGCGGATTTCGGCGGCATAGTCCTGGGCCCCCGGCGTCAGGGTCAGGTTCTTGCCGTCGCGCAGAATGAGGTCGATGCCCATCTGGCGTTCCAACGCCTGCAACTGCCTGCTGATCGCGCTCTGGGTCAGGGACAGTTCCCCGGCCACCGCCGTGGCACTCCCCAGCCGGTCCAGCGATTCCAATGCCCGCAGGGATGCGATCGAGGGCAGATATCGACGCGGCGCACTCATGCATGATCTTTAGTCATACCTTCATGCAAATGTCTCGCTGTTTTTTCCAGCCCCACCCCGCTATGCTGCCAGAAATACCTCTATGATGGGACATTATCATGAATATTTCTCAAACACCGGCGCTGAAAGCCAAAGACGCGCCCGACCTTGGCGGGTTCGACTGGGCTGATCCTCTGCGGATTGACGGCCAACTGAGCGAAGACGAACGCATGATCGCCTCCAGCGCAAGATCCTATGCACAGGAGAAGCTGCAACCACGGGTGACAGAGGCCTATGCCAACGAGACGTCCGATCCGGACATCTTCGGTGAAATGGGAGAGATGGGGTTGCTCGGTGTGACGGTACCCGAGGAATATGGCGGTATTGGTGCGGGCTATGTCAGCTATGGGCTCGTGGCGCGTGAAATCGAAAGGGTCGACAGCGGCTATCGTTCGATGATGTCGGTGCAGTCCAGCCTCGTGATGTACCCGATCTACGCCTATGGCAGCGAAGAACAACGCCAGAAATACCTGCCCAAACTGGCCAGCGGTGAATGGATCGGCTGTTTTGGCCTGACCGAGCCGGACGCGGGCAGCGATCCTGCCGCCATGAAAACCCGCGCGAGTAAGACCGATTCCGGCTTTGTGCTGAACGGGTCCAAGATGTGGATTTCGAATGCGCCAATCGCGGATGTCTTTGTGGTCTGGGCCAAGTCCGATGCCCATGGCGGCAAGATTCGCGGCTTCGTGCTGGAGAAGGGCGCCAAGGGCCTGAGCGCCCCCAAGATCGAGAAGAAGATGAGCCTGCGCGCCAGCATCACTGGCGAAATCGTGCTGGACAATGTCGAGGTGGGCGAAGACGCGCTGCTGCCGAATGTGCAGGGTCTCAAAGGGCCGTTCGGGTGCCTCAACCGCGCGCGCTATGGCATCGCCTGGGGCGTGATGGGCGCGGCGGAGTTCAGCTGGCACGCGGCGCGGCAATATGGGCTCGACCGCAAGCAGTTCAACAAGC
>CAYGNE010000252.1:0-5249 GCA_964351155.1 uncultured Rhodobacterales bacterium
CCGAAATCACCGGCATGGAGGGCGACGTGATCTCCATGCAGGAAATCTTTAAATATCAGCGTGTTGGTCTGACTCCGGAAAACAAGATCATCGGCCATTTCACTGCCACCGGCGTGCGCAGCCATTATTCCGAAAGATTCAGAATGTGGGGCTACGACCTGCCGGCCTCGATCTATGAACCCACTGTGATGGAGCAGAACTAATGCAACTCAGTGCAGAGCCGATCATCTATGGTCTGATCTTCGTTGGTGTCCTCGTTCTGGTCGAAGGCATCTACCTCGTCGTCTTTGGGAAATCCATCAGCCTGAACAGCAGGGTCAACCGACGGCTGGAAATGCTCGACAAGGGCGCCGGGCGCGAACAGGTTCTGGAACAGCAGCACATGAAGTCCCGTTCCATTCCGCTCTATTCGCTACTGGCGGAAAAGGCGCAGAAGGCTGCCATCGCCTTCACGCCGCGCCAGTTGATCATGATCATGGCCGGCCTCGCCGCGGTGGCGTTTGTCGGCCTGACCGTCGGCACGGAAACAGAGGTTCCGCTGCGGGCGGCCGCATCCGTATTGATCGGCGTGGGCGCGGTATATTTCTGGGTCAATTCCAAGGCCAAGAAACGTATGGCAATGATCGAGGAACAACTGCCCGACGCAGTTGAGCTCATGGTGCGCAGCTTGCGCGTTGGCCATCCATTTTCCTCTGCAATCTCAATTGTATCAAAGGAAATCGAGGACCCACTGGCAACCGAATTCGGGATCATCGCGGACGAAAGCGCCTATGGTCGCGACGTCGGAGAGGCGCTCAAGGAAATGGCGGAACGGCTTGACATGCAGGATTTGCGCTTCCTGTCCGTTGCCGTGACCATTCAGCAGCAATCGGGCGGCAACCTGGCCGAGATCCTCGCCGGTCTGGCCAAGGTGATCCGCGCCCGCTTTCGCCTGTTCCGGCGCGTCAAGGCCATCACAGCCGAAGCAAAGTGGTCGGGCAAGTTCCTGTCCGGATTTCCGTTGTTCTGTCTGATCGCAATTACCTTCAAGGACCCGCATTATTATGACGAGGTTCTCGATCATCCGTGGTTCATTCCCGCCTGTTTCGTTGTCGGTATCCTGCTCACTGCCAATCTGATCGTGATGCGCATACTGACCGACATCAAAGTCTGAGGAGCACCAGATGGAATTCCTGACCAAGATCAACGACCTGCTTACGAACACTCTCGGAGAGTTCGGCCCCATCATCGCGGTGGGTGTTCTCGGGTTGTTCATGGTTCTCATCACCATCCCGTTGATGCTCAATCAGCCAGAAGATCCGCTGAAGAAGCTGAAGCGGGACAGCATGCCCAAGGCGACCGACAAGCCCAAGAAGGAACGGTTGCGTCAGCGCGGGCGCAATGAACAACTGGAAAAGTTCGCGACCTTCCTGGAACCCAAGAGCGAAGAAGAGCTGTCAGCCGTCCAGCTCAAGCTGCGCCAGGCGGGCTATCAGTCCAAGGACGCCGTGAGATTCTATCACTTTGCCCAGTTTGCTTTGGGCATATTTGGGCTTATTGCCGGATTGGCCTATGTCATGCTGCTGACCTCGAAGGGCCAGGATCTGGATAACCAGAAGATGATGATGTACGTGCTCGGCCCGGGCGGCGTCGGATACATGTTCCCGAAATATTGGGTCACACGCCGTGTGGAAGCCAGAAAGGAAGCGATTGAACAGGGTTTCCCCGACTCTCTGGACATGATGCTGGTCTGCGTCGAGGCAGGCCAGTCACTGGACCAATCGATCGTCCGTGTGGCGGCGGAACTGCGTGCTTCCTATCCGGATCTGGCGGATGAGTACGAAGTTGTTGCCTATGAAATGAAGGCCGGCAAGGACAAGTCTGCCGTTTTGCGCGACATGGGCACGCGGTGTGGCGTTCAGGATGTGTCCTCTTTCGTGACGGTTCTGATTCAATCCGCTACATTTGGCACCTCGATCGCCGAAGCCCTGCGTGTTTATGCCAGTGAAATGCGTGACAAACGCGTGATGCGGGCTGAAGAGGCTGCAAACAAGTTGCCAACGAAAATGACGCTTGCCACTATGACACTGACGGTGCCGCCGCTTTTGATCATCCTCGTTGGACCATCAGCACAAGGCATCGCCAATCTGGGCAACATGAGCAAATAACTTGATGATACCACCGGGTTCGAAGCCGAACGCAACAACCCGAACGCTTTTTCTGACCATCGCCGTCTTTTCGGCGATGGTTTCTTGCGGTCCGAATGCCATCACTTCCGAACCCGGCAACCCATATGCCCCGGGCGTCGATTTGCGCAAAGACGCGGTGGATGGCGTCGAGGTTGGAAATCGCCTGCTGGCGGCGTCGGAATTCGAACTGGCGCTGGACGCGTTTACCCGCGCCGCACTTGATCAGGGCATGACGCCGGAGATCCTGTCCGGGCTGGGAACCGCCAATCTGGGGTTGGGCCGTTTGGGTCAGTCCGAAGAACTTTTGCGCCGGGCCGTTGTTGCCGCACCCGACTGGCCCGAGGCCTGGAACAACCTGGGTGTTGTCTTGATGGAAAATGGCGAAATCGCCGAAGCCCAGATCATTTTCCGCAAGGCCTACGCACTGGACAATGGCGAAAGTGACGCAATCCGTGACAATTTGCGCTTAGCGCTCGCAAAATCGGAAAATGCTGCTAATAATGGCGATCAAAACCAAGATTATAAGTTGGTGCAGCGGGGCAGCAGCGATTACCTGATCCGCAAGACACCATGACAGAGGCAAGAGCAGTAAAGGACGCAAAAAATGCGCCACCTTATCTTGATTCCGGCACTTTTGGCGGGCGGTTTGAGCCTGTCTGCCTGTGGGGAAAAACCCGAGGACACGGTTGAACGCGCTTTTCAGGACGTCAACGTCGTAGACGAAAGCGACCTGAATGACGTGATGCTGACCGTGGCCGATCCAAACGAGGCCATCGACTACTTCGCTCGCAGCCTGAAGAACAACCCCGACCGCATTGACCTGCAACGCGGGCTGGCCTTTTCGCTGATCAGAGCCAAACGGCACACCGAAGGCGCCACTGCCTGGAAAAAAGTGACCGGCATGAATGGCTCCACGTCGGATGACAAAATCGAACTGGCGGATGCGCAGATCCGCAATGGCGACTGGTCAGATGCGGAAAAGACACTGGACGGGGTTCCGCCAACCTACGAAACCTTCAAGCGCTACCGGCTGGAAGCGATGGTGGCGGATGCCAACAAAGAATGGAAGAAATCGGACAGTTTCTATGAAATCGCTGTTGGTTTGACGACAAAACCGGCCGGAACAATGAACAACTGGGGTTATTCCAAACTGACCCGCGGGGATTTTTCGGGTGCGGAACGGTTGTTCGGCGAAGCAATCCGACAGGACCCTTCGCTGTTCACGGCCAAAAACAACCTGATCCTTGCCCGCGGGGCCCAACGCAACTATTCCCTGCCCGTCATCCCGATGAATCAGACCGAGCGCGCCGAGTTGTTGCACACGATGGCGTTGACTGCCGTGAAGCAAGGTGACGTCAAGACCGGCGAAGGTCTGCTGCGTGAAGCGATAAGCACACACCCACAGCACTTCGAAGAAGCCGCGCGTTCTTTGCGTGCGCTCGAAGCCGGCTGACGCAAATGTCGGTTTCCGCATCGGCGGCGCTCTGGTTCTTGCCCTTCGTGCTCCCGATCTGTTTCTACGTGGCCTTTACGGATCTGCGTGAAATGCGGATCACGAATCAGGCCGTCATTCTTCTGGCGCTCATATTCGTGGCGGTTGGCCCTTTCGTGATGCCGCTACCCGAAGTCGGTATGCGGCTGCTGCAGCTTGGTGCCGTGTTGGTGATCGGTATTGTTCTGAACGCGGCCGGTGCGGTCGGTGCCGGCGACGCAAAATTCGCGGCTGCCGCGGCTCCATATGTTGCTATGGGCGATTTGCGACTGCTGATCGCGGTTTTTGCCGCCAACCTGCTGGCTGCTTTCGCGACCCATCGGCTGATCAAGTATACCCCTTTGCGCCAGATCGCGCCGGGCTGGAAAAGCTGGGACATGGGATGGAAATTCCCCATGGGACTTTCGCTTGGGGGAACACTGGCCATCTATTTGATTTTGGGCGCCAAGTTCGGTCGCTGAACGAATTCCCCCTTGAAACGCACCAGGCGAGCAATTCGGCCCGGGCAATGCCCAAATCTTGCCAGAAACCACTGATAGTCCCTGTTTCAGCAACAAACGATACATGCAAATCAGGCCGACATCATGAATATGCAGACGACAACCGTAATGGCCCCTCCTGCACCGCGCAGCATGGAGGAGATGCGCCTGCCGCCGGTGATGATGCGGGACATTCTGCTGAAAACCGTTTTTCGCAAGAACGTGGATACGGTGTCGGAAATCTCACAGGCGATATGTTTGCCGATGCAGGTCACGCAGGAACTCGTGGACATAGCCCGCGAGCAACGCCTGCTCGAGGCGACCGGTACGCTGAATGCCAACAGCGGTAACGAAATGGGGTATCAGTTGACCGATGCCGGCAAGGCCCGCGCCCTCGATGCACTGGCCCAGTCGGAGTATTTCGGCGCGATGCCGGTGCCTCTGGATGTCTACCGCGAACAGGTAAAACGCCAATCGATCCGCAACATCCAGATCACGCGCGATCAGCTGACCAACGCGATGGGGCACCTGGTCCTGCCCGACAGCCTGCTGGATCACCTTGGCCCGGCGGTCAGCGCGGGACGCTCCATTCTGATGTACGGCCCGCCGGGCAACGGGAAATCTTCGATCTCCAACGGGATTCGCGACGCGCTTGGCGACAAGGTCTATGTTCCCCGTGCCATTGAATATTCTGGACAGGTCATCACGGTCTATGATCCGATCGTGCATTCCGCTGTCGAGGAGATACGCGATGATCCAAACAGTTTGCGCCGGGCAAAGCGGTTTGACACCCGCTATGTCTGCTGCGAGCGGCCCACGGTGGTGACCGGGGGCGAACTGTCCCTGAAAATGCTGGACCTCGTCTATAATCCGACGGCGCGCACCTACCAGGCGCCCCTGCAGCTCAAATCGACCGGCGGCATCTTTATTGTCGACGACCTTGGCCGTCAGGAAGAGCCACCTCAGGCGCTGATCAACCGTTGGATTGTTCCGCTGGAAGAAAGCAAGGACATCCTTGGCTTGCAATCTGGTGAGAAGTTCGAAGTTCCCTTCGACACGCTGGTGATCTTTTCGACCAACTTCCATCCGAACGAAATTTTCGACCAGGCG
>CAYGNE010000253.1:0-394 GCA_964351155.1 uncultured Rhodobacterales bacterium
TTCTGGACGAGCCGACCACGGGCTTGCATTTCGAAGACGTGCGCAAGCTGCTTGAAGTGCTGCATGAGCTGGTGGACCAGGGCAATTCGGTGATCGTGATCGAACACAATCTCGATGTCATCAAGACTGCGGATCACATCATCGATATCGGCCCCGAAGGCGGCGATGGCGGCGGCGAGATCGTTGCAACGGGCACACCGGAGATGGTCGCCGAGGAGCCGCGCAGCCACACGGGGCATTACCTGAAGCAGATGCTGTCCGGCGACCGTTTGGCCGCCGAATAGCAGGGCCGGGTGTGATCCGGTACGGCGACTGGCAGGGGGACTCCACATGCGCAAATTGCAGACACAGGGATTGCACCACGTCACTCTGACAGGGGCAGACCGGCAGAGCA
>CAYGNE010000253.1:455-5164 GCA_964351155.1 uncultured Rhodobacterales bacterium
GTTTTTGACCAGCCGAACCTGGATAACCCGGACGAAGGGCATCTCTATTTCGATCCGGGTGACGGACGGTTGATCACCGTTTTCACCAACGAAAACCGTGTCGGCTCGGCGAAACGTACTCCGACCGATCCGGGGTGTGTGCATCATGTCGCCTTCGCGGTCAGTCAGGCGACATTCTGGCAGGCCGTCGAACGTCTGGACGAGCGGGGGATAAAACATTCCGGTCCCAAGGACCGCGGTTTCATGGACTCGATCTATTTCAAGGATCCGCTGGGGCTGTTGATCGAATTGGCCAGTTACCGGTTCGAACCACCGGTCGGCTGCAGCCATGCGGATGTGATGATCCGCGCGCACAGGATCCGCGTTGCGCGCGGAGATCATCATATCGACCGCATCCATCTGGCGGACGCGATCGAGGAACTCGTGACAAACCGGCAGGACAGCCTGTCATCCGATCGCTCGCCAAAGAACCCCTATACGTCCTGATCGGAGTATCAGTCCAACAGGTTCGCAGCCGCACCGATGAATTCCAGGATTTCACGGGTTTGCCGGTTTACGCGGAAGATGTTGTCGCCAACGCGATAGTAGGTCTGGTTGGGGTCGAGCCCATAACGGCCCGGATTGCCGATCACGACATAATCTCGCTCGATCCGGTCGCCGATGCGGTAAACACCGGGATATTGTTTGCCGACCTGACCGGGAGGCACGCAGGGCGGGTTCTTTTTTGCCAGGCCGGGCGGGCATCCGGCGATCTTGCCCTGTTTCTTGTCCTTTGGCGCTGCGGCAACCTGTGTCAGGGGAACGGCCAAGGCGACGATCAGCCCGGCGGCAATGAGGCGGTAATTGAGTTTCATGTCGACTCCTTTCCTCGGGGTGTACCATCAAAAACGATCACTGATCCCGCGCCGCGAGTCGGGCTTGGCGGAAATCTGCGTATCCGCAAGCTTCGCGTCCCGAACCGTCAGGAAAAGGGCTTATCCGCTGGCGCCGTTGTGATGAACGGTGCCCAGCCCGCTCAGATCGTAGCCAGGCAATTCCGCCGCACGGGCCGCACAAGCCGGCGAAGACAGGAACGCCACGAGTTTCTGCAACGGCGGTTCGAACCATGCGCGCCGCCACACGGCGAGATCAAATCGTTCGACACTCAACGGCACAAAATCCAGTCCGAACAACCCCGCGAGCGCCCCAAGCCCGAACCCCGCCTCGGCCTTGCCGTCATGCAGGGCGATGGCCAGTTCCTCTTCGGTGCGCGCGCGGTTCGGTAACGGTCTGATGTCATCGCGGGCCAGTCCCGCGGACTTCAGTTGCGCATCGAATTCGCGCTGGCTTGCGGCGCTGTCCTGTCGCAGTACCACACGCCGCCCCGCCAGATCGGCGAATCCCGCGATGCCCTTGGTTCCGGGCGCCAGCAACAGGCCGCGCTGCCGGCGCGCGATTTCGATCAGCACCACCGGTGACTCTCCCACCGCGCCCAGCAGAGCGGCGCGGTTCCAGCCGGGCTCCTCGCGGATATGCAGCCCGGCGGCCTGCGCCGACCGGTTCGCCAGCCGGTCCAACCCGTCATAGGATCCGTCGTAGAAACTGGCCAGTCCGGACCGGCTTTCGCGCAAGGCCCAGTCCAGCAGCGGATCATGACTGCCTGCGATGATCGGGGGCAGGGGCGGTTCCGCCACCTGTGGACCGCTGCGCGAGCCAGCCAGCCAGGCGGTGATCTCGGCACGGGGAAAAAGCAGTTTGCCGACGGCGCGCACGCACGGCACCTCGTTGTTCGCCGCCAGATCATAAACCTTGCGCTCGCCGATGCGAAGCAGGTCGGCCAGCTCTTTTGTCGTGAGGTAATCGTTCATTCGTTGCTCAGCCGCACGGCCGTTCCCGTCCCCTTGTCGGCGGAAGAAAACCCAACCTGTTTCAAAGCAAACGGGGCCGCGATCGTGATCAGGACCATCACGGCAAAGGCGCTCCACATGGCTTTCATTCTGACGGCTCTCCTGTGGTTTCCCTGCGCAGATAGGCGATAAGATCGGCGCGGTCGCGCGGGTCGGCGATGCGCTGCATCGGCATCTTGCTCCCCGGAATGTAATGGTCCGGGCCAAGATCGAAAAGTGCGTTTATGCTTGTGTCCGTCCAGATGATGTCAGAGCCGGTCAGACGGTCCGAGTAGACATAGTCGGGAACGGTCCCTGCCGGACGCCCGAAAAGGCCGAACAGGGTTGGTCCTGCACGGCGGGCGCTGCCGGGAGTCAGGCTGTGGCAGATCGAACATTTGCGCGCGAACTGGCGTTCACCATTGTCCATCTTGGCCGGGTCCTTCAGAAAGCTCTGTTCTGTTTCGGCCATCTGACCCTGTTTGCCGAGGTTTGCGACGGGCCAACTGTACATGGCCTCGTCCAGCCCCCCGGCATGGATGTTGCGCCCGTCAGGTGAAAACGCCAGCGCCCAGACCGGACCGCGCAGCGTGGCCCGGAAATCCTGCGCTATCCGCCAGTCCAGCGTGTCGATGACCATGATGTATCCTTCGCCGTCGCCGACCGCGAGACGCGTGCCATCGGGCGACAGGGCCAGTGCCAGGATCGGGCGCCTTTCAAGGGTGAAGTCGGCAATAGCCTCGCCACTGTCCGGATCGATGATACGGGTGACGCCATCGACCGACCCATAGGCCAGCCATCCGGCCTTTGCATTCAGAACCACTTCGTTGATGCCAAAGCCATGACGCAGAAGCTGTTGTTTTTCCTGCCCCGTGGCAAGATCCCAGATCCGCAACGTGCCATCCACGCCGGCAGAGTAGAGCCGCGTATGATCGGCGGAGAAGGCGACCGCATTGACGCCTGAATCGTGCCCGGTCAACATGCTTGGGTCAGACCCGTCCATCGGCCATAATCCGATACTGCCGTCCCAACTGGCGGTTGCAATCAGCCCGGGCGCGGTGGCCAGGCCCACGATCTTGCCCCTGTGACGCCCGATCACCTGGCCGCCTGGCCATTGTCGCAGCGTGAAATCATCGCCGGCAGAGAATACCGTTTCACCGGCAAAGGTCACCGCGTTGACGGCGGCCTCGTGACCGTCATGCCAGGTCGGACGGCCCTGGATCCAAAGCCCGACCGCATTGTCAAAACTCGCTGTGGCGATGCGCCCGTCCGGGGCGGCGGCAATGGCCATGATCGGGCCGCCGTGTCCCTTGAGTGTGTAGAATTCATCCGCCGCGACCAGCGCCGGCCAGATTGTGAGAATGACCGCCCAAAGCAGCCGCATCTCTATTCGGCGGGAGTGGTCGCGCCCGCGGCCGCCTCTTTGGCCTTCACCTCTTCCACCCAGAGGCCATGATGTTCGCGCGCCCATTGTTCTTCGACCTCGCCGCTGCCCATGGCGTCGAATGCCCCTTCCATGCCGATACTGCCCAGATAGATATGGGCAAAGATCATTGCCATGAAGACAAAAGCGATGATCGAGTGCCAGATCTGCGCGTATTGCATTTCTTCATGCGGGGCGAGTTGTTCGGGCAGGGGCGGCAAGCCGACCCATCCTGGTATCCCGATGTCGTTCAGGATCACGAATGTCTTGGCAAACAACGGAAGCTCGAAAGGAAACAGGAGCGACAGGCCCGAAACACTGATCGACAGCCCAAGAACCACGCATCCCCAGAAGATCAGCTTTTGACCGGCGTTGAACTTTCGCGCGGGGGGGTGGACATTCCTGGAAAACAACCCACCGGCAACGGCCAGCCATTTCAGGTCATGTCGGTTGGGAATGTTGTGAAGGGTCCAGTTGACGATCACGATCGCCAGCCCGGCCATGAAGGCCCAGGCAATGTTGTTGTGGACCCATTTGCTGGCCAGTGCCAGCGTCGAGAACCCTTCTTTGCCCAGCAGCGGGATGAGGATCGTGCGGCCAAAGAGCGAGATCAGCCCGGTTGCACCCAGAACCAGGAAACTGCCCGCAAACAGCCAATGCCCGAAGCGTTCGAAAGCCGAGAACCGGGTGATCGTGCGCCCGGTTTTTTCGCCGTCAATGCGGATGCGGCCGCGGATCAGGTAGAACAGCGCCAGAACGACGAGCATGCCCCCCAGCAGCCATGCGCCGTACTTGACCAGTGGACCCTGGCGAAACTCCAGCCACCACATGCCGCCGTCCTGAATTAGCACACCCGCCGCGGGGCCGCGGGACGAAACCGTGACATCCGCGGTGCCGTAGCGAAGCGCCCGGTACACTTCGGAATCAGACGCACCGCCCAATGTGCCCAGCTGCGCGGCAATACCTGCGGCGTTGTCCGGGTTGCCGGTGGCGTTGCGGCGAAAGCTGTCTTCGACCTTCTCACCACGCTGCCGTGCAAGAATGTCCTCAAGGGTCTGCGCCCCGCCCGTGGCGGCCCGATCCGGTGCCGTCGTGGCGGCTTGCCCGGTTGCATCCGGGGGCGATTGGGCAAAGGCAAAGTCCGCGGTGAACGCGATCAATGCAATAACCAGAAACGTCAATA
Organism: uncultured Rhodobacterales bacterium; assembly: GCA_964351155.1. Lineage (GTDB taxonomy): Bacteria > Pseudomonadota > Alphaproteobacteria > Rhodobacterales > Rhodobacteraceae > CAYGNE01. Next base: position 4,927 of record CAYGNE010000253.1, read on the forward strand.
GTCGCGGCATTCCATGCCTCCCAGTTCGCGTCAGGATTCAGTCTAGCGGCGACGGGGTGTCATGGGAAGTGTTCGGGTCGCGCAGAGCGCTGTTCCGCAGGAAGATGACATCTGCATTGGGTCGTGTTGCGCGTTGTGCTTGCGATCAGACGCTGGCAGTCTGAGGCATGGACATCACTTTGATCCGTTCGTTCTTCGAAGTCGCCCGTACCGGGTCATTCGTGGCCGCGTCGGAAAA
>CAYGNE010000254.1:0-4834 GCA_964351155.1 uncultured Rhodobacterales bacterium
CCGACTTGCCGTCCTGGCGCACGTCGAGACAGGCATCCTCGGCGTCGTCCTCGCTCATGCCGGCGTCCATCATGGCCTGCATCGCGCCGGTGGCTTCACAGCCTTCCAGCAGGACCTTGTCCTCGAAGACCTCGCGGGTGCCGTGCTTGGTGCCGGGAATGAACATGGCGATTTCGACATCCGGCAGATCGGCATTGAACTGGGCCCAGCTGTTGAAGCTGTTGTCGACCAGCGCACCGTCCCTGATCACCCGGGCGCCGATGGCGTTGTAGATGTCGGCGGGCTGGAACGCGGTAAAGGCGGGGCCGCTCTGCTGGCTGGCGAAGACGATGCCGTCATAGCCGATGCGAACCTCGATGATATCGCTCACGCCGGCCTCGGCGCAGGCCTTGATTTCCTTTTCGCGAATCTTGCGCGAGGCGTTGGCGATGTCGATGGTGTTTTCACCGACGCCTTCGCAGAACCGCTTGAGGCCGGCGGAGGAGCCACCCGACTCGACAACCGGGGTCGGGAAATCGGTGTTCTCGCCGAACAGTTCGGCGACGATCGACGCATATGGCAGCACGGTCGATGACCCGGCGATCTGAACCTGGTCGCGGGCGGCGGCGGTGGTGGCAGACATGGCGGCAAGCGCCAGCCCGGATACGGTCATCTTTACAAACGACATCACAGTCTCCTGATTGGGACAATCCTGAACCATCCCCATGATGATCCTGAACGCGCAGCTAATGGCGGCTCGCTATGGTTCTGTGACAGTCTTGTAACGGTTTCATGACAAAGCCGGCTTTCCGGCGTCCTGACCGGGAATCTTTTTGCCGGGACCGGGCGATCCGTTGCCATGCATGAAAACATTGCAGCACGGGGATTTCTGTTCCAACATGCAGGCAAGTCATTTCAATCCCGCTCTGATTGTGCGCGCCGACCGGGCCTGTCCTGAGCAGCCGATATTTTCGAAAGGGTACCGCGATGGCCGATCTGCTGACCGAATTTCTGGATAATCCGAACGGCGAGACCTATCTGCCGCTGCGCGAGGCGATTATCGCGATGCCGGAATTCGACATGTTTTCCGACGGTTTGACCCGGATGCAGGATTACATGGATGCGGATGCGCCGGAAAACGTGCTGGCCATGGTTCCGGAGCTGATGCCCAACTGGCTGCTGAGCCCGCAGGTGCACAGCCTGATCAGCCAGGCGGCCGAGGCCCGGGGCGACGCGGCGCGGGCCAGATCCGAATCCCTGATGTTCGAGGCCTGCATGTACGGGCTGAGCCAGACCGGGGATGGCAGCGCCGCCGCGCCCTATGCCGTGGTGCAGGTGGCGGATGAATACGCGATCGCGCAGTTTCTGGACAAACAGCCCACCGGGCACCGCCGCGACGTTCGGGACGGAATCGTCATCGACGTCCTGACCTGCGCCGATGACAGCGAGATCTGCTTTGACGTGACCGAAAACCTTGCCGCGATGGCCGGAACCTAAGGGACAGGAGTCGACAATGCCCCAGGATGCAGAGACAACCGCACCGGCCCTGACCCAGCAGCAGCAGGAATTTGTCACCAAATGGATCCTGTCCGGCCGGGACCAGACCGTCGGGTCCGCCTATGGCCGCCCGCACCGTTCCCAGGACGGCAGCACGCTGGCGCTTTCGGATGCGCCGAGCAAGATAAAGGACCACCTGGACGGCACCGCCCAGGGCATGGTGTCGGCCGCCGAATGGGACGAAGTGGGCAAGGAAATGGACAAACGCGCCGAGGCGTTCATGTCCGATTTCGACAACAAGATCGGCGAGGCGGAGGCCGAGGTCAAACCGCTGGACAAGGTGCAAAAGGTCCTGCCGGTTCTTGAAACACCGGGAAACAACCCGGAGCGTGCCAAGGTGGGCGCGCAGCTGAAGGCCTATGAGTGGCAGCGCGACAAGTTGAAAAAGGAAATCCAGCGCGAAAGCGATCCGGCCAAGAAGGCCGCGCTTCAGAAGAAACTGGTGACGGATCAGGCCAAGCATCTGAACGAGCTGGAAGCGACGGTGAACGCCTGGTTCAACCGGCGCACCGAAAAGGGCCTGCCCCCGACCGCCGAGGCGCTGGCGATGGCCGACCTGATCCAGAAGGAACACAAGGCGATGATCGAGACCTGCATCGCCGAGGGCATCAGCCCGCCGCCGGTTGCGGACATGAGCGCGATGACCCAGGACGAGATCGACGAATTGAAGAAGACCTGGGACAATCTGGTCAGCCAGGGCGGACCGATCAAGATCCGCGACGGGGACGGAACGGTGGATGCCGGGGTCGAAGCGGTGGTGCGGCAAGAGAACACACAGCCCTCGCATGGCAGCATCGTCGTCAACGATCTCAAGATGAAACAGCTGCGGGTTCAGGTTCTGTCGGACTTGAGCCGCTTGCTGGGATCACCGTCTGGACGCGATCTTGTGACCGGATTGGAGAAGTCGGGCAAGAACGTCTATTTCACGGTCGGCAAGGACCCGGAATGCCGGTTTTTTCCGGGTCAGGCCATGGCGTCCGGCGGCACGGTGGACAGTCCGACGCCGTCGGCAACGGGGGGTGGCAGTTCGGTGGTCTGCCTGCCGCTGGACCGCAAGAACAGCGACGAAATCCTGCGCACCAAGGACGGCAACCTGCTCTATTCGCCAACCCACGTGATCGTCGGTCACGAACTGGTCCATGCGCTTCACATGGCGCATGGGGAAGGCCGCAGCAACATGCCCGGTCTGGCGCAGCCCGCCATGTGGACGGATCACGAGGAACTCTGGACCATCAAGAAGGGCGAATTGTCCGAACAGACCCTGCGCAACGATTACGGGATGTCGGCGGCCAGGTTCGGTCATTCCTTCCCGAACCCGAAGGATTCGCTGGGCGAGAAGGCGATCGCCCAGGCCAAGAAATCCAAGAAGCTTGCCGATCTCAGGGACGGCGCGGGTGACAAGGACCCGGTGGATGTCGAACGCGTCCTGGCCGTGGATATGGCGTTTGGTGACACGGTGGTTGCCATGATGGACGATGCGATCAAGGTCGATCTGTATGACGAGCACCTCAAGGACGACACGTTCAAGGGCCCCCTGCCCGCCGGCTGGGACCCGACCCGCCTGAGTGTGGACAAGATCCGGAAGATCATCGCGGGCAAGCTGCCCTACCGGATGGAGATGCTGGGCTGGCGGGCCTACAACCTGCCCTATGACAAGGGCGCCCCGAACGCAAAGACCGGGTTTGACGACTCGCTGCAGACCATCACGCAGAAACGCGTGCATCATCCGCGGTCCTCGGCGGGGCGGCGGTTTACCGAACTGGGTGGAAAGACCACGATCACCGCCTTTGCCGGGTTCAAGACCGCGACCGGGCTGGATCTGGGAAGCTGGTCGGATGATGACTGGCGCAGCAATCTGCATTGCCTGAACATGGCCGCCGCCAGCGTCGACAAGCTGTGCAAGTCGGTGCCGTTCATCCGGGATGCGGGGCCACCCAACGACATCAAGGACAAGGATGCGCTGGCGGTCAAGATGACCAAGGCGCAGGCGACCATCACGGCGGATATGGGGGGTGACGCGGCAGAGGCCGGGCGGTTGTTCGCGGATGATGCATGTACCCATTTCAGGATCACGGACCCGGACAAGAACAACCAGCTTGCGGCGCTGAAGGTGAAGAAGACCGAGCTGGAAAAGGAAGCCGGCAAGCTGAAGCTGCCCGAGGGAGGCCTGACGCTGGCGGACATGTCGCTGGTGGCGCTTGACGAGGCGATCAAGGCGTTCAAGGGATTTCCGGAACCCACCAAGGCGATGACGCATTTCCAGGCGGTGCTGGACGCGGAAAACCGCAAGAAAAAGAGCCAGGAATACCAGGCCGGGATGACCGAGATGGAAAATGTCAGCCGGCGATTGCTGGCTATTCATCCGCCCGCGCTGGCCGATGCCATCGACAAGATTGTTCTGAAAGAGGTTCACGACCTGCAGGATGACGTGATGGCGGATGACGATTTTGGCGAGATGGTCGAGGATCTGGAGAAATACGACACCGAATCCGCCCAGGCGATTTACAAGCAGGTCAGCCCCAAGATCGGCGACATCCTGAACAACGCCGTCAGCGAAGATGCGTTCGAAACCTACCTGGGATCGCTGTTTCTGGCGCCGGTTTTCGATTTTTATACGGCGTTGAAGGGGCGCAAGACCGTCCGGATTGCCGATCTGGCGCAGGGCGATACCCTGATCAAGGCCGGGTTCAAGCAGGACACGATCGTGCATCTGGGCCGCGATGCGCAGAATGCCAAGGCGCTGGACGAAGCGTTAACCCAGTGCCTGGACGTGATGCAGGGGCATGTGGAGGATTTCATCCGCAGTCTCGCGGAGACGGGCTGAACATAGCCGTGAAGCGATGATCCGGCGGCTGGAGCGGGTGAAGGGAATCGAACCCTCGTCTGGAGCTTGGGAAGCTCTCGCTCTGCCATTGAGCTACACCCGCGACGGACGTGATCTACCGCGATCCGGGACGCGTCGCAAGACCCTTGGCCGCGCCGTTACGGGTGTCCCGCGTGGCGGTGGACATAGGCTACGAGCGCGGCGGTCGAGCCGTCCTTGCCGGCGCTGCTCTGGCTTCCATCGACGACCGGGCCAAGCGAGGTTGCCAGCTCCTTGCCCAGTTCCACGCCCCATTGGTCATAGGAATTGATCCCCAGAATGACACCTTCGACGAACACCTGATGCTCGTACAGCGCCCTCCGCTGCCCCACCACCGACGGTGTCAGCTTCGTGGCCCGAATCGAGGTGCTCGGCCGGTTCCCGGGCATCACCTTGTGCGGCACCACCTCTGGCGCGGTGCCTTCGTCCGAGATC
>CAYGNE010000254.1:4844-5114 GCA_964351155.1 uncultured Rhodobacterales bacterium
AACACCCGGTGTTCATAAAGCGCGATGATCTGGCCGAGCGCGAACGGGGTGAGTTTCGGATAGATCAGCGTGACCGAGGGGCGGTTGCCCGGGAAAACCCGGTGGCGGGCCTGCCGGTCCAGTTCCTTGCCGCTCAGCCCCTGTTTGGCCATCCGTTCACGGGCCTCGTCCAGAGAGCGGCCCCGCATCAGCGCCTCGGACTGGGCAAGGCAATTGGCCACCAGCAACCGGTGTTGATGCGCAAGATCGGGTTCATGCCCTTCCGCCGCG
>CAYGNE010000255.1:0-5107 GCA_964351155.1 uncultured Rhodobacterales bacterium
ACTTTGACATGCGCAAGAACGTTCTGAAGTTCGACGACGTGATGAACGACCAGCGCAAGGTGATCTTTGAGCAACGGCGCGAGATCATGGGCGCGAGCGATCTGTCAGAGATCACTGCGGACATGCGCTATCAGGTTATCGACGATCTGGTGGACCAGTACATGCCGCCCAAATCCTATGCAGATCAGTGGGACACCGAAGCATTGTATGCGCAAGTCATCGAAAAACTGGGCGTGGACGTGCCGGTGATGGAGTGGGCCGCCGAAGAGGGTGTCGATGACGACGAGATCCGGGAACGCCTGACCAAGGCCACGGACGAGCTGATGGCCAAGAAGGCGGTTGATTTTGGCCCCGAGAACATGCGCAACATAGAAAAGCAGCTCCTTCTGCAGACCATCGACACCAAGTGGCGCGAACACCTTCTGACCCTGGAACATCTTCGGTCCGTTGTCGGTTTTCGTGGATACGCGCAGCGCGACCCCCTGAATGAGTACAAGACCGAGGCCTTCCAGCTGTTTGAGGGGCTTCTGGATGGATTGCGTGAAACCGTCACCCAGAGCCTGTCGCAGATCAGGCCGCTGACCGAAGAAGAACAAAGACAGATGATGGCCCAGATCGCGGCCCAGCAAGCCCGAATGGCCGCACCGGAGCAGCCGGAAGAGCCCGAGGAGGCCCCTGACCCCACTCTGGCAAAACAGGGCTTTGACGAAAATGACCCGGAAACATGGGGCAACCCGGGCAGGAACGAGAAATGTCCATGCGGCAGTGGAAAGAAGTTCAAGCACTGCCACGGGCGGGTTCTCTGATCGAGAGTTTCGCAATCTTGTCAGAATGACTCCCAAGGACCGTCACAAGTTGGCCTTTTTTGGCTGCGACACCGGTCTGGATCGTTATGGGGACGGATGGTGATGCGATGTCAGTAATTGAAAAAGTGACCACGGTGGGTGGGACCATCGCCTGTGCCTTCGGCATAGGGTACTTCATGCAGCAAGGCGGCGCGCCCGAGAACACGGCGCCAATCGTGGCGCCCAAGACGGTAGACACAGCGCTGCTTGACCAGGCCGAGCCTCGAGACGCAACCGTTCTCGAGATCGAGCAAATCACACTGACATCCGCCCCTACGGAAGAAGATATCGAACCTGCCGAGTTCCAGGTGGCCAGCCTGATGCCGATCGAGTTGCCCTCTATCGGCGAAAAACCCGAAACGCCCGAAACTGCATGTACGGTGACGGCGGTGGCGGAACCCGGAAAAATGGCGGGAGTCACTCTATCCCTGAACGCGCCGTGCTTTGGCAACGAGCGGGTGACATTCCATCACAACGGTTTGATGTTCTCGGATACGACAGATGCCGACGGCCAGCTCGAGGTCATGGTGCCGGCGCTGTCTCAACGGGCTGTTTTCATTATGGAGTTCGCCAACGGGCGCGGTGCCGTGGCCGTGGCGGATGTTCCAACACTGGAAGATTTCGACCGCATTGTCCTGCAGTGGGTAGGCAAAAGCGGGTTTCAGGTCCATGCGCGTGAGTTTGGCGCCTCCTATGGCGAAAAAGGTCACGTGTGGTCCGGATCTGCGCACCTGGAGGGCGCAGAAACGGATCGGTTGCGGCACGGGTTCGTGACACGCCTTGGCGATCCCGGCACGCTCGCCCCCCGATTGGCCGAGGTCTATTCTTTTCCGACCGGCATGGCCAATCTGTCCGGCAGCATTCAGTTGAGCGTCGAAGCCGAGGTCACAGACACGAACTGCGGGCGGGATATCTCGGCGCAAATCCTCGACCGCCGTCGCGGCAAGGGTCTGCACACCGATGATCTGGTTCTGGCAATGCCGGAATGCTCGAAGGTCGGTGAGTTTCTGGTGTTGAATAATGTCGTCGATGACCTGATGATTGCCAGCAAGTAAACGACGCTGGGCAGAACCTGAGATGACTGTTTTTCGTGCGGCGATTTTCGCCGCACTTCTCCTTTGTTGGGGCGTGCAACCGGGCAAGGCGCAGGACGTGACCCTGACCTCGCCCGACGGCGCGGTTGAAATAACTGGCACGCTTCTGGGGTTTGACGGCGAGTTCTATCGTGTCGACACCCGGTTTGGCGAACTGACGGTGGACGGTTCCGGTGTGCTGTGCGATGGCCCGGCCTGTCCAAGCCTCACGGACTATGTGGCCGAGGTTGCCTTCTCCGGATCTTCGACAATGGCCGAGGTGCTTTTGCCCGCGCTTATCGAGGGGTTTGCCATTCGCAGTGGCCTGACCGCGCGGCGGGAAACCCTGGATGATGCGCATTTCCAGTATAACTTGATCAACCCGAACCTGGGCACTGTACAGGGCAGGTTCCGGTTTCGGGCCTCGTCGACCGACGAAGGTTTCGCCGATCTGCTTGCAAATGAGACCGACGTGGTCATGGCATTGCGCGAAATCCGCCCTGAAGAACGTCAACGGGCGAATGCGGCCGGAATGGGCGATCTGACCGATCGCAATCGCAGCCGGGTTCTGGCATTGGACGCGATGGTGCCGGTGGTCGCGGCCGACAACCCGGTTCACAGGATCTCGCTTCCGGATCTGGCCGCAGTCCTGTCAGGGGAAATCGGCAACTGGGCCGATCTTGGCGGGCCCGACGCGCCGATCTCGGTGCATATGCCGGCCGAGGGTTCTGGCCTTGCACAGGCGGCAGAGGACCGGCTGTTGCGCCCGGGCGGGCTGTCCCTGACCGAGGCCGCGCTGCGTCATACCCGCAACAGCGCGCTTGTAGAGGCGGTTAGCCGCGATCCGTTCGGGATCGGGCTCGCCAGTTATTCCGAGCTTGGAGTCACGCGCGCGCTGACTCTCACCGGCAGTTGCGGTTATGCCCTGTCGGCAAGCCGCCGAAGCATCAAGACCGAGGATTACCCGCTGACTTCGCCGATGTTCCTTTATCTGCCGGCGCGGCGGTTGCCGAAACTGGCGCGATCGTTCCTGAACTATACGCGCAGCCCGGCCGCACAGATCGTGATCCGCCGCTCGGGACTCGTCGATCAGACACCGGAACAGATTTCGATCAACATGCAAGGTCACCGATTTGCCAACGCGATCCGCACGGCGGGGCCGGAGGTCGAACTGGCGGAACTTCAGCGCATGGTGAACCTGCTGGAACCAATGGCGCGGATGACAACCTCGTTCCGGTTCGAGGCCGGATCTGCCCGTCCCGATGCGCAGTCCCGGGCCAACATCACCCAGCTCGCCCAGGCGCTCGAGGCCGGAACCTATGACACCAAGCAGTTGGTTCTGGTCGGTTTCAGCGACGGCGAGGGCCCGGCATCGGGCAACAAGAAAATCGCCCTCGCGCGGGCCCGTGCGGTGCGGGACGCGGTGCTGAAAGCGGCCGAAACCATTGATCCGGAACGGGTTTTGATCGAGGTTGCGGCGTTTGGCGAAGCGCTGCCAATGGCGTGCGACGACAGCGCGTGGGGGCGGCAGGTAAACCGGCGGGTCGAGGTTTGGGTGCGCTAGAGATAGCCCTGCGCGCGAAAACTGAGTTCGCGGGATTTGCCGATGATCAGATGATCGTGAAGGGTCAGGCCCAAGGCGCTGCAGGCGGCCTGGATCCGGGCCGTCATGTCGATGTCCGCCTGTGACGGGGTGGGGTCGCCCGAGGGGTGATTGTGCACCAGGATGAGTGCCGACGCGTTCAGTTCCAGCGCCCGTTTGGCGATTTCGCGGGGATAGACCGGCACGTGATCGACGGTGCCCCGCGCCTGTTCCTCGTCGGCGATCAGCACGTTCTTGCAGTCAAGATACAGCACCCGGAACTGTTCGGTTTCGCGATGCGCCATGGTCGTGTGACAGTAGTCGAGAATCGCATGCCAACTCGAAATCACGTGTGTTTGCAGTATCTTGGCACGCGCCATCCGGTGCGCGGCGGCCTCGACGATCTTGAGGTCGGCAATCACCGCATCGCCAACGCCGCCGACCTCGGCCAGTCTCTCGACGGGGGCGGACAGCACCCGGTTGAAATCGCCGAACTTGTCCAGCAATGCACGGGCCAGCGGTTTGACGTCGCGGCGCGGGATCGCGCGGAACAGGACCAGTTCGAGAAGCTCATAATCCGGCATCGCGGCGGCACCGCCCCGCATGAACCGGTCGCGCAAACGCGCGCGGTGATCGGAGATATAGGACGGAAGTTTGCCCGCCGGCAGCGGCGCAACCGGGGCCTCTTCATTGCTGAAAAGCGACCGGGTTTCGTGAAAGGCGTTTCCGTTCTTCATCCCCTGAGGATGCGCAGACTTGGTGAATCTTTGGTTAATCCCGGTGTTCTGGCACCCTGTGCAGGGCGTACAGACTGCGTGCATATCGCGTGCATACGCGGGGTGCAGATTCTTGCCCGGCAAGGAAAAGGCGCCGACCCTGGGGGCGGCGCCTGTGTTTCGGGGTTGCCAGTTGGCGGTACCGGGCCGCGCGCCTATCCCTTCATGCCGTCCCAGAAGGATTTGACGGAGGAGAAGAAGGATTTGGATTCGGGATTGTTATCCTCGCTCAGATCCTCGAATTCGCGCAGCAGTTCCTTTTGACGGCTGGTCAGGTTGACCGGCGTTTCCACGGCCAGTTCGATGAACATGTCGCCGACACCGCCGCCGCGCAGGGCCGGCATGCCCTTGCTGCGCAAACGCATCTGGCGGCCCGACTGGCTGCCGGCCGGAATCTGGACCCGGCCGCGTCCGCCGTCGATGGTCGGCACCTCGATGGCACCGCCAAGGGCTGCCTTGGACATGCTGACCGGGACCCGGCAGTAGAGGTTGGTGCCGTCGCGCTCGAACAGGTCGTGCTGCTGAACCTCGACGAAGATATAGAGATCACCCGGCGGTCCGCCGCGCATGCCGGCTTCGCCTGACAGGCGAATGCGGGTGCCGGTTTCGACCCCGGCGGGGATGTTGACGTTCAGCGCGCGGTCCTTTTCGACGCGGCCCTGACCGTTACAGGATTTGCAGGCGTTCTTGATGATCTGGCCCAGACCCGCGCAGGTCGGGCAGGTCCGCTCAACGGTGAAGAAACCCTGTTGCGCGCGCACCTTGCCCATGCCCGAACATGTCGAGCAGGTGGTGGGTTCGGCGCCGCCTTCGGCCCCGGTTCCATCGCAG
>CAYGNE010000256.1:0-5095 GCA_964351155.1 uncultured Rhodobacterales bacterium
GACCAATCGCCCGCTGGTGTCCTCCGACCTGCGCATGCGGCCCGAGTCACTTGTGATCGCTGGCCCCGAAACCCGGGTCATGGCCGACCGCCAGGTCCGCATCTTTGGATGGTACGACAACGAGTGGGGATTCTCGGCGCGGATGCTTAACGTCGCCGCAATGATGGCGGACGCAGGGGCGCCATAGCGCCCCTGCCCCGATCCTTCCGGGTCAGTCGCTTTTGGGCAGCGAGCCGCGTCCATGGCCCGCCATGCCGCCCGACACCTCTTCGGTTGCCTCATCGGCCAGTTCCTCGGGCAACAGCAGGTTCAGAACGATGGCAATCAACGCCGCGGGCAGGATGCCCGACGCCCCCAGAATGCGTACCGAATCCGGCAGGTGCTGCAGCGCGTTGGCCGATCCCGGCGCGACATTCATCACTTCGAGTTGCAGGCCCAGACCAACCGACATGGCGACGGCAAAGATCACCATGTTGCGCCGGTTCCAGTTCACATCGGACAGCATCGAGATACCCGCCGCGACAACCATGCCGAACATCACGATAACGCCACCGCCCAGAACCTCGATCGGGATGGTGCGGATCAGACCGCCAACCTTGGGCACAAGTCCGCAGAAGATCAAAAACAGCGCGCCAATGGTAACGACGTGGCGGCTCATCACGCCTGTCATTGCGATCAGGCCCACATTCTGACTGAAGGAGGTGTTGGGGAACCCGCCGAACAACCCGGCAATCGCCGTGCCCACCCCGTCCGCATAGGTTGCACCCGTGATTTCCTTGTCGGTCGCCTCGCGGCCCGCGCCGCCCTTGGTGATCCCGGAAACGTCGCCCACAGTTTCGACCGCCGAAACAAAGGCCATGAGGCAGAACCCGATCACCGCCGCCAGGCTGAATTCAAAACCGTACTTGAACGGCTGCGGCAACGCAAAGGAAGCCGCCCGGTCCCAGCTGGTCCCGATGGCTTCGAAGGTCAGCATGCCAACCATCAGCGTATAGATGTAGCCCACGATGATTCCGACCAGAACCGCGGAAACCGCGAGCATCCCGCGGGCAAAGAACTTCAGCCCAAGTGTGACAAAGATCACGACCAGCGCGGCGGACCAGTTCAGGAAACTGCCATATTCCGGCAGGTTGCGCGCCTTGGCGGGCACACCTCCGGCGGCGTATTCGATGCCCACCTTTACCAGCGCCAGGCCTATCATCGTCACGACGAGACCAGTGACCAGCGGTGGAAGCGCAAACCGGATCCGGCCGATGAATGTCCCGAGGAACGCGTGGAACAGCCCGCCCAGGATGACGCCGCCAAACAGGGCCGCCAGCCCGTCGACCCCCTTGCCCGCGACCAGCGGGATCATGATCGGGATGAACGCAAAGGACGTGCCCTGAACGATTGGCAACGCCGCGCCGACCGGACCGACCGTCACGGTCTGCAACAGGGTCGCCACCCCGGCGAACAGCATCGACATCTGGATCAGGTACAGAAGTTCTGGAAAATCGGGGGAATTGCTGCCGAAACCGAAACCGGCAGCACCGGCAACGATGATGGCTGGCGTCACGTTCGATACGAACATCGCCAGCACATGCTGAATGCCCAGCGGAAACGCCTTGTGGATTGCGGGGGTAAAATTCGGATCGCGGAGCTGTTCCGCGGTCCCGATGGAAGTGTCAGCCATGTCTCTCTCCGTTGGTCATGGGGGTCTTGCCGGTTCTTCTGCCGGCTTCGGATTTCAGGGGATGATCCTGAAAGGATGATCAAACCAGTGTTCTTCCAGATTGGAGCCCTCGCCAATTCGGTCGATGACGGCAAACAGCCCAGGAGCATGCAGCGGGGTCAGGACACCATGCCAGGTGCCCCTGTGGTAGTTGATCGCCTGTCCCGGCTGGGTGCGAAACGCCTGTGGCATTCCAGGCGCGCCATCCTGATCCGGAGCAACGACAACCAGAAACGGTTGATGGCTCATCGGGACAAAGGCCTGGCTTCCCTCCGGGTGGCGTTCGACCATGTCGAGCATCAGCGGCAGTGCGCGCGGATTGGCATCAAACAGGCTGAGCCCGGCGCGGCCGTCGTTGAAATCAAGGCGCGCGCGGTCGTGATAGCGGCCGCACTGCCCCTGATTGATGATCTTGTCCGGAGCGCCCGAACAATCCAGCAAATCGCCAAAGGGCGAAAAACCCTCTGCCGTTATCGGCCGGATAAGGATGTCACGGTTCATGACGGCAGAATATCGCGCAGGCGCAGTTCGGAGATTCGCTCGACCTGTCGGCAGGCTTCGGCAAATTCCACGTCCCTGTCGTTGTCGATGCGGCGCTCAAAGGCCGCGTTGATCGACGCCTTGGTGTTGTCGCGCACCGCGATGATGAAGGGAAACCCATGCTTTTGGACATAGGCCGCGTTCAGGCGCGTGAAGGTATCGCGCTCTTCGTCGGTCAGCGCATCCAATCCGGCCCCAGCCTGCTCCGCCGTGCTTTCGGCAGTCAGACGATTGGCTTGTGCCAGTTTCCCGGCCAGATCGGGATGCGCCAGCAGAACACCCAACCGCTCCTCTTCGCTGGCGGAGCGGAATATGCGGACAAGGGCATTGTGCAACCCGCCGGCGGTGTCGTGCGCAGGACCCAATTCCAGTTCGTGCGCCCGCTCCGCGATCCACGGTGAATGTTCGAAAATGCCGCCATAGGCGGAAACGAATGCTGCCTTGTCCAACTTTGACGGACGTGCACCGCCGCGCGCAGGAGGATGGGTTGCGGCCCAGTGACGGGCGATATCAAGACGGGTGGCAAACCACACACCGGCGAACCCTTGCGCGTAGTCCAGGAAGCGTTTCAGCGCCATGACCCGCCCGGGCCGCCCGATCAGGCGGCAATGCAGCCCGATGGACAGCATCTTGGGCGCACCATCCTCGCCTTCGGCATAAAGCGCATCAAAGCTGTCCTTGAGATAGGAAAAGAACTGATCGCCGGAGTTGAAACCCTGCGGTGTCGCAAAGCGCATATCGTTACAGTCCAGCGTATAGGGCACCATCAGTTGATCCCGGTCGCCGAACGGCACCCAATAGGGCAGATCGTCTGCATAGACGTCGGCAACATAGTCAAACCCGCCCTCTTCGGCCGCCAGCCGGACGGTGTTGTCCGAACAGCGCCCGGTATACCAGCCGCGCGGGCGTTCGCCGACCACCTCGGTGTGCAGACGGATCGCCTCTTGCATGTCAGCGCGTTCACGATCTTCGGTGGCGTCCTTGTACTCGATCCATTTCAGCCCGTGGCTGGCGATTTCCCAGCAGGCCTTTTTCATCGCTGCGACCTGGTTCGGCGACCGGGCAAGTGCCGTGGCGACACCGTAAACGGTGATCGGGAGGTCTTTCAGCAACCGGTGGAGCCGCCAGAACCCGGCGCGCGCGCCGTATTCATAAATCGACTCCATGTTCCAGTGCCGTTGCCCGGGCCAGGCCGCCGCGCCTACGATTTCGGACAAGAACGCCTCTGACGCTGCATCGCCATGAAGAACGCAGTTCTCGCCACCCTCTTCATAGTTCATGACGATCTGCACAGCGATTTTGGCACCGCCCGGCCATTTGGCATCGGGCGGATTTTCTCCGTAACCAATCATGTCGCGGACATATCGCTTCATTTGCAAACTCCGGGTTTTTTGCTTCTTATAATCCAGAAAGTTGACGCGGTTTTTCAAAAAAAACCATCAACACTATATGCCATGCAATGTTTGCACCGGGCCGCCGCCTGCGGCACACCAGAACCAGCGACAGGAGGGTTCCCATGACCGGCTATCTGACCACCCATGTTCTTGATACCGCCCGCGGATGTCCCGCAGAAGGTATCCGGATCGATTTGTTCCGGATCACCGGAGACACCCGTGACCTGATCCGGACACTGCAGACAAATGACGATGGGCGCACGGACAATCATATTCTTCCGGCGGAAGAATTCGAGATCGGAGAGTATGAGCTGGTTTTCCACGCCGGGGCTTATCTGGACGCCGCTGGAACGCCCCCTGAATCGCCGCGGTTCCTGGGCAACATCCCGATCCGGTTCGGCATGTCTCAGGCCGCGCATTATCATGTTCCCCTGCTGTTGTCGCCGTTCGGCTACTCCACCTATCGCGGCAGCTGAACCTGCGCTTCGGCCGCCTTGACCACGACGCCCATGCGGTCGGCAACGAATTCCATGAACAGGCGTGTCTTGGGATCCTGATGGCGTCGGTGGGTATAGAGACAGGCCATCTGCACCGGCAATGGCGGCGTTGACCGGGCCACCGGAACCAGCGCGCCGGACTTCAGGTGCTCCGCCACTTCGAAAACCGGCTTCATCGCGATGCCGCATCCGGCCAAAGCCCAGTCGGTTAAGATGTCACCGTCGTCGCATTCGTACCGGCCCGACACCGCGAATTTTTGCGGGCCATTCGGGGTTCTCAGCATCCATTGAAATTCCTTGGCCCCCGGAAAGCGCAAATTCAGGCAGTCATGCGCGTCGCCGACCAGATCGGAACCGGACTCCGGATTGCCGTGCTCGGCGATATAGGACGGGGCAGCAACCAGCACTCTCTGGCAGTCGGCAATCTTGCGGATACGCAGGTTGCTGTCAGCAGGGCGACCAAGGAAGAATGCGAGATCCAGCCCCTCTGTCGTCAGGTCCACCGACCTGTCGGTCAGGCGCAGCCGGACACGGATCTGTGGGTATTCCGACAGGAAATCAGGCACCTGCGGCGCGACCAGGCGGCGGCCAACGCCAAGCGGAGCCGCAACGTAAAGGGATCCGCGCGGCTTGTCTGTCAGGTTGATGACCTCTGCCTCTGCCTGGTCAACCGCTTCCAGCACCGCACAGGCCCCGCCGTAAAAGGCCTCCCCCTGTTCCGTTGGGGTCAGGTTTCGTGTCGTGCGCTGAAACAGGCGGACCTTCAGGTGATCTTCAAGCTGGGAAATCCGGGCCGAGGTCACAGCCGGGGAAATTCGCAAATCGCGCCCGGCGGCGGACATGCTGCCCAGTTCATAGACCCGCACGAAGGTCCTGATGTTGTCCAGATAGGCCATGCCCCTATTCTTCCACTTTTTTTGAAGCAGCTAGGTATTTTTTCCCAATATACGATA
>CAYGNE010000257.1:0-5079 GCA_964351155.1 uncultured Rhodobacterales bacterium
CCGGTCATGAAGTGGTTTGAATGCCATCTTTGCAGCTCCTTAACGCTCAAAGTTTGTTTTCTGTTTCCCCGCCCGGCGGGGAGATGTGTTATCACTCACCTCAAGGGAGTGCCAACGGCGCATAGCTAGGCAGCAGGCAAACCCGTGTCAACAGAAAAGCACAAAAAAAACGCCCGGCGGCGCCGGGCGTTTGACCTTGATAAAATAGGTTTACGATGCGCGTTTGCGACGCCGTGTCAGACCCAGCGCCACAAATCCGCTGAGCAGGAGAAACCCGGCCGCCGGGACGGGAATCGGCGCCAATACACCAATGAAGTCATTCGTACCGGACGTCATGGTCGCGCCGCCGTCGAGCGAACCGACCCAGCCGGCCGTAATGTTGGGTACGCGCCAATCCGTCGCCCCCCCCGGATCTGACGAAAAATAGGTCCACTCGTAACTTGTGCCCCCGACACTCTTCCCCTTGCCAAGCAAATCATAGGTCACCGCACCGCTGCTCAATGTACCGCTGTAACTGATCGCGCCGAACGAGTCGGCACCCGCACCAATACCTGACAGTGACGTGACCCCGACGAGGGTCAGGCTGAGATTCCAGACGGAATTGTCCAGATTGTGACGCATGGTCCCAGACACGGTACCCGTGCCGCCTGCGACATCGACGGACAATACGACCGTCGATTTGCCGGAAAGATCTTGGAACGACCAGTAGTCAGCCGCCCCGCTTCCCGGCGCTGATTCCATGCGCAGTCCATAATCATATGACGAGGACTTGGCGCCTTCCGGGTGATCAAACACCTGATAGGAAGCCGCCGATGCAACCGTTGCGCCCAAAACGAGCGCAAAAAAACTCGCAACAATCTTCATAGTCCCCTCCAAAACATACTCGGTACAACGTGAACATTGGCAGTCTAGGCAAGAATCCGCCCAACGCGATCTGAAAATGAGAAATGTGGCAAAAAACTGGCGAAATACCCCCTTGGGCGTGAGGGAGTGAAATCAAGATTCCATCCAGAGTTGAGAGACTCGGGCTCGAACTTTGTTATTGCATTTCGATCCGCGAATCGATGACCTTTACGTTAACTGTCAATGGAGCCGTTATTGGGTTCCCAGCTTTCCGCCCAGTGAATCAGCCCTTCGGTCCCTTGGTCGGTCAGAGCGTAAATCCCCTTCTCGACCCTGCGAAACCAACCATAGTGATTGTCTGCCATAATACGCGTGGCGCGCGGTACCGCGGTTGCGCGAGCCACCACCGACCCTTTGCAGTCGCCATGTTCCGCCAGGTGTGCCGCGCATCGCAGCGCGTCCTGCCGATACGCAGTGACCAACCCGTGCCGCGTTGCGCCGCCCGCATTCGGATCGCCCTGCATCCGATCAAATTCGCGCAACAAACGTTCGGTACGCCGTTTTGATTTGCGCGGGGAGAATGGTCCCGGATCGCAGTGGACATCGGTTCTTCCATCCGTGTGCACCGTGATCAGGCCCAATCCAAGCCTACGGCACAGAGACAGGTTGTCTTTGATCGCCCGTCTTGCCGCGCGACCTGTTGGTTTTGGCACCGCGACATAGACCAGGTCGGTGATCTTCAGCCGCGCCACCGCCTGATGAAACAGGCCCAGCGTGAACCGCAGCTTCAGTTCCACGATTACCGGCGGTTCATCTCCGCGCCGGGCGACGACGTCGGCCGCACCAACCTCGCCCTTGACGTGATAGCCTTGCCTTTCGAGCAGCGCCTTCACAGGCGGATAAAGATCCGATTCGGCAGAAAAATTCATCGGCGCCGGATGCCAAAACCCGAGTCGGCCACCCTGGTCACACTAATCCGTTCTCCGGTCAATTTGGCGGTTTCTCCCAAGATTCATTGCCAGATGTGCTGAATTTCCGTTCGGATGACAATTCGAAATGTGGCTTTTTTGTGAATTTGTATTGCCTACGCAATCGAAACGGAGGCATTATATAACTATTAAAGTAACTTTTGTACTGAGTGGGGTTTGCTCAACATGAAAAAACTAATTGCAACAGCTGTATTCGCTCTGACATTTGCCGGCGCCGCCTCGGCAGCAACGATCACCGCAGAATATGACGCGACTTCGGCCGTTGGCTCGGGTGCGGATCACAGCATCTGGATCAGCGGCGGTTTGGGAGCAGGCATCGGATCAGATTTCGATTTTGACCCGGCTGGCCGTTTCACCCTTTACGACGACGGCACCGCGACACTGAAGGGAAGCATCGTCTCCCAGACGCGGGCTGATGCCGGTTTCACGCTATCGTTCGACTATGACAGCGTGTTTGACGGGTTCACGCCCAAGTTCAAGTCAGAGAACGGGTCAAAAGAGGTGCTCGGTTCGACGTTCTTCCGGGATATGGAAGGCGGAACCTTGATCGGGACAGGCGTTCTGGCGGGACTGAACCTTTCAGTTTCGCGCAAGCCGGTTGATGGTCCCTATGCGACCCAGATCGGCCCAAGCAATGGAACTGACAACGGCGCCAACAACAAAAACAAGAACTTTGGCATGGCCAACTGGTTCATGATCAATGTCGATAGTGCCACCTGCTCGGTATGCTCGGGCAACTCGGTCATTGCGAATCTGAATGGCAAGCAGGGCGACGTGAATGTCGACCTCGCTGCCGTGCCGATTCCGGCGGCCGGGTACCTGATGTTTGGTGGTTTGTTTGCTCTTGCGGGCCTACGCCGCCGGCGCCGCAAGACAGCCTGAAGACAAGGCCGATCACTCACGCAACATTCCGAGAGGTAGCACAGCGCTGCCTCTTGGTTTGTGGCGCGCGCTCTGAACCGCTGTGTCCATCGCCGGATGGTCACGGCGGAAGTCTGCATTTCAGGGCGTGGAAGCAAAGAGCGGCGTCCGGGAACCGCAACCGGTCAGATGCAACGCCGCGGATGGGTGCGAGCGGTCGCACGGGGTCTGACCAACGGTCGCAGGCCGTGCAACAACGGGTGACATCTCAAAACGACGTTCCTATAAGGCGCGCAAGTTTCTCCCCTGCACAGGACGCAAAAGAATGACCATCCAGGTTTTTGGACACAAATCTCCCGACACTGACTCCACCGGCTCGCCCATCATCTGGGCCTGGTACCTGAATGAGATCAAGGGCACCCCGGCCGAACCGAAACTGCTGGGCGAACCCAACACCGAGGCAGCGTTCATGCTGACGCGGTGGAATCTGGACAAACCCGAGATCATCGACGACGTTGCCGCCGACACGCCGGTGGTCATCGTGGATACCAACAATCCGGCCGAATTGCCGGCCAACATCAACAGCGCGGACGTGCAGGCAATTATCGATCATCACAAGCTGGTCGGCGGTCTCGAAACCAAGGGCCCAATCGACATCCCCGTCCGCCCCGTGGCCTGCACCGCGACCATCATGCACGACCTGATCGGCGACGACATGGCGAAAATGCCTGACCCGGTCAAATGCGCGATGCTGACCTGCATCCTGTCCGACACGCTGGAGTTCCGCAGCCCGACCACAACCGATCACGACAAGGCCGTCGCCGAAAAGCTTGCTGGCGAGCTGGGTATCTCGATCCCGGACTACGCCGCCGAGATGTTCGCGGCAAAATCGGACGTGTCCTCTTTCTCTGATGCCGAACTGCTGCGCATGGACAGCAAAGAATACGAAGTCGAAGGCACCAGATTCCGCGTGTCGGTTCTGGAAACCACGTCTCCCGCAACGGTTCTGGATCGCAAGGCGAGCCTGATGGAGACCATGAAAGCGGTTGTCGGAGAAGACGGTGTCGATCAGGTTCTGCTGTTTGTCGTGGACATCCTGAACGAGGAATCCACCCTGCTGATCCCCAATGACCTTGTCCGGACCGTCGCATCCAAAAGCTTTGGCGCTTCGGCCCAGGGCGATTCCGTGGTGCTGCCCGGCGTTGTCAGCCGGAAGAAACAGATCATTCCGAATCTCAAGGTCTGAGCAACCGGATATCAAGCCAAAACCGGGCGCCCCGCGGCGCCCGGTTTTGCACCCTGAAGGCGGCAAAGGTTCGTCTGCGGCAAAAACCGGGCCTCCAACGACGCAGGCACCCCGGGACTTCGGCAAACGCTTGACAAAACCCCGCCCCATGCCCCATTCCGCCATATGTTGGTTTCTGCGAAAGCAGATGAAAAGGGAATGCACGACGCAGCCGCCCCCGCGACCGTGAACGGAGAGGACACCCAAGCCACTGGCCAACGAGGCCGGGAAGGCGGGATGCCCGCCAGAAAGCCAATGCTTTCTGACATCCGCGAGCCGGGAGACCTGCCAGCACGAGATGGCGTTAACCGGGCGGGGTGCCTCGGTGACGGGCCCGGCCAGTGCTTTGCCCGCATGTTCCCCGCCTGACACAGATGGAAGGTGTCAGGATGACCGAGACCAAGGACCAGACGACGCCTGTCGAATTGTTGGTCTGCACGACCTGCCGCCGTGGCCAGCCCACCGATGCCGACGCGCCGCGCCCCGGCGCACTTTTGCATGATGCGCTTGCCGGAGGAGAAATTCCGCCCGGTGTCACTTTGCGTGCGGTCGAATGCCTGTCCAACTGCGATCATGGCTGTTCCATCGTGCTGCGCGGAGGCGACGATCGCTGGACCTATGTCTATGGCAATTTCGACGAGACCACCGACGCGGACATGATCCTCGACGTTGCCGCCCGCTACCATGCGACGTCAGACGGGCTTGTTCCCTGGCGCGAACGTCCGGTGCATTTCCGCAAGAACTGTATCGCCCGCATCCCCCCGATTGGAGACCTGTAAATGTCCGACCTGTCCAAACTGCCCGTCACCGTGATCACCGGTTTTCTGGGTTCCGGCAAAACCACGTTGATCCGCCACCTGATGCAGAACCCCCAGGGCAAGCGGCTGGCCGTCATCGTCAACGAGTTCGGTGACGTCGGCGTGGATGGCGAGATTCTGAAGTCCTGTGCCATTCCCGACTGCCCGGCCGAAAACATCATGGAACTGGCCAACGGGTGCATTTGCTGCACCGTGGCCGACGATTTCATTCCGACAATCGAGACGCTGATGGCACTGGAGCCGCGCCCCGATCACATCCTGATCGAAACCAGCGGGCTGGCCC
>CAYGNE010000258.1:0-301 GCA_964351155.1 uncultured Rhodobacterales bacterium
CATCATGTTCATCAGGCCGATCTCGGGCGTGCCCGCCATCGGCGCGCCGGATTTCATGCTGACGGTCGACAGGTAATGCCCATAGATCGCCGGAGCCCCCTTGCGGATCACCTGCGTATAGGCCAGCGCGCTCAGCGCCTCGGCGTTGACCTGCGTAACCGTCGGCGCGACCGAGGCCGGCGTGTTGGCCCCGCCCAGCACGAACGGAGAGCACAGAACCGGCTGGTTCCGGCGGCAGAACGCGCGCATCGCCCCCAGCATGGTTTCATCCCAGACCAGAGGCGAATTGCCGTTGCAGTTG
>CAYGNE010000258.1:311-4774 GCA_964351155.1 uncultured Rhodobacterales bacterium
CGAAGAATGCAGTGCCGGCATCATGTGCGCCAGCTTGTGGAACATCGCCAGATCATCCAGCGTCGGATTGCGGCGCACGTCGTCCAGGTCGCGCAGATACGGCGCGCCGGTCATCGGAACAAAGATCGAATGCCGCCCGCCCAGCCGGACGTTCCGGTCGGGATTGCGGGCGTGATAGGTGAAACCGGCGGGAATCGAACGGATCAGTTCGCGCACCAGCCCGCGATCCAGGTACACGACCTCGCCGCGCACATCCGCGCCTGCCGCGCGCCAGTCCTTCAGCGCGATCTCGTCGCGGAACACGATGCCCACCTCTTCCAGGATCGACATCGACGCCTCATCGATCCGGCGCACCTGCTCTTCGTCCATGACCTCGCACACCGGCAGTTGCCGTGTCAGCCCCCGCAGCATGCTGACATCCGTCGCTTCGCGCATGATGCGCCGCGCGCTGCTTCCGCCGGACCGCTTGGAGCCTGTTGCCTGTACCGTCATGTTGCGCACTCCTGTTTCACACCAGATGAAGCCAGGTCAGGCCCGGATGCCTAGGGCCTTGCGACACGGGCGGCGAAAAAACCGACACGCGCACATCCCGGGCGGGGCAACAGCGCGCGTTTTCCCGAAACGTCACGCCGCAATTCCCCCGGCAGAGGACGTATTTTCACCGGTCGAAAACCATTGCCCCACCGTATAGCATTTGTGCGCCGGATCGCCGCGGCGGCGGGTCCCGGTAGGAATGCAACCCATGTCGAGGAACGATCACATGACAAAACAGGTGCGTGTCGCTGTCATCGGTGGCGGTGTTGTCGGCGTCAGTGTCCTCTATCATCTGGCCCGGCTGGGCTGGACCGATTGCTGCCTGCTGGAACGCACGCAGCTGACGGCCGGGTCCACCTGGCACGCCGCCGGCCTCCTGCCCTTCTACTACCCGAACCAGACGATGAGCCTGATCAACAGGCACTCGATGGAGCTCTATGCCCGCCTGGAACAGGAAACCGGCCAGCCGTCCGGGTTTCACCCCTGTGGCCAGCTGCGTCTTGCCACGGATTCCGACCGGTTGGATGAATATCGCGCCTATCTGGGCTTTGCCCGGTATCTCGGGATCGCATGCGAGCTGATCACCCGCGACGAGGCGCAGGCGCTTTGGCCGCTGGCCAATCTGAACGACGTGCTCGCGGCGCTCTACCACCCGACCGACGGCCATATCGCCCCTGCCGACCTGACCCAGGCCATGGCCATCGCCGCGCGGCAGGCAGGCGCAGGCATCCACCTGGAGACCGAGGTAACCGCGATGCGCCAGACCGCATCCGGCGAATGGCTGATCACCACCACAAAGGGCGATTTCCTCGCCGAACATGTGGTCACCGCAACCGGCAACTATGCCCGTCAGACCGGCGCCATGGTCGGGCTGAACGTGCCGTCGATCCCGGTGATGCACCAATATGTGGTGACCGAAACCATTGGCGCATTCGCCGAATACAACCGGGCCGGACTGCCCGAGATGCCGGTCCTGCGCGATGACAAGACCCGCTTTTACCTGCGGCAGGAAAACGACGGGTTGATCCTTGGCCCCTATGAACCAAACCCGCAAAGCTGGGCGGTCAACGGCGTGCCCCGGGGTTTTGGGGCCGAACTGATGACGCCCGACTACGATATCCTGGAACCGTTCCTTGCGGGCACGATCGAACGGGTCGCATCTTTTGGCGATGCCGGAATAAAGACCGTTGTGAACGGCCCGATCGCCCATACGCCCGATGCCTATCCGCTGGTTGGCCCGGCCCCGGGCCTGCGCAATTACTGGCTCGCCGAAGGCATGGTGGCGGGCATCTGCTACGGCGGCGGCGTCGGGCGCTACCTGGCGGAATGGATTACAGAGGGCGCGCCGACAATCGACATGTGGTCGGTCGATCCGCGCCGCTTCAATTCCCACGCGGGCAAGACCCACACCCGTATCAAGAACGAGGAAACCTACGGCCATATCTTCGACATCCATTATCCCAACCTTGAAATGCCCGCCGCCCGGCCGGGCAAGACCAGCCCCTGCCATGACCGCCTGACCGCCGCCGGCGCGGTGTGGGGCGTTGCCGGTGGCTGGGAACGCGCCCGCTGGTTCGATATCGATGGCGGCAACACGCCCGAACACCTGACTTTCCGCCGCTCCAACGCTTTTGACATCATCGGCCAGGAATGCCGCGCCATCCGCCAGGACGTCGGCCTGATCGACTTCACAAGCTTTGCCAAGTGGGAAGTCACCGGCCCCGGCGCGCTGGCCTTCCTTGACCGCGCGCTGGCCAATGACATGCCGCGCCGGGATGGCCGCGTGACACTGGCCCATGCGCTGGATGACAATGGCCGTTTTTGTGCCGAGTACACCGTCGCGCGGCTGGCAAAAGACCATTTCTACCTCTGCGGCCCGGCCTTTTGCGAACTGCATGACGAACACGTGCTGCGCAGTCGCCTGCGGCCCGGGGATGACGTCACCATCACCAATGTCGGCATGGGCTGGGGCTGTTTCACCGTCGCCGGGCCGAAATCGCGCGCGCTTCTGTCACGCATCGTCGACGGGTCGCTCGAAAACGACAGCTTCAAATGGTTCGACCTGCAGGAACGCGAGGTCGGCTGGGCCACCGGTGTCCGGGTGATGCGTGTCAACTACTGCGGCGAACTGGGCTGGGAACTGCACCACCCGATCGCCTTTCAGCACCACATATACGACCAGGTGCAGCAGGCCGGCGCCGATCTGGGCCTGCGCCATGTGGGCTTTCGTGCGCTCGACAGCCTGCGGATCGAAAAATCCTATCGCGCGGTGGCGCAGGAACTGACCACACAGAACACCCTGGCTGAACTCGGCCTTGGCCGGTTCATCAGCCAGCGCAAGACCGGGTTCATCGGGGCCGGTGCCGTCGCGGCACAGGCCGGCACCACCGCGGTGCAACTGGTCACGCTCGAAGTGTTCTGCGAAGATGGCGGCGTCGAACCGGCAATGAACCAGGCTGTTCGCGCCGGTGATACCGTGATCGCACTGACCACTTCGGGGGCCTACGGTCACACGCTGGGCAAACACCTGGCTATGGCAATCCTGCCTCGCGACCACACCGCTCCGGGCACCCGGCTGACGGTCGAAATCCTCGATACGCGATACGACGCGATTGTCATCGCCCCGAGCCCCCACGACCCCGGCAACCTGCGCCCGCGCGCATGATGAAACCCGATCGTCGCGGGCGCGGGCATGGTCGGCATGTCCACCGCGCTCTCCACGCGGCAGGCAGGCGTGACAAACCCTGCGCCGTTGGTCCGGGCCCGGCGCCGGACGGCAAATACTGGATCAACATGACGCAGCCCGCGGCCGGCATTTGCTCTCTCAAACACATTCAGCTTATGTTATATTACCCGGGTCTCGTGTAACCCGGAAAGGATATGACATGACCCGAAACGAAGGTAATCTGGATCGCGCGCTGCGCATCATTCTCGGACTTGCCCTGCTATCGCTGATCTTTGTCGGGCCCAAGACCTTGTGGGGGCTGGTTGGTCTCGTACCTCTCCTGACCGGTCTGCTCGGCCACTGCCCGCTCTACAAGATCGTCGGTCTGAACACCTGCCCGCTCAAGAAAAGCTGATCCCGACCCGACCCGGCCCGGCGGCACCCCGCCGGGTCAGCCCCGGCGAATACGCTCGCGCAACCGCGACCAGCCGCCGGGCGCAACAAAGAACGACAGGCAAAACCCGGTCGCGAACCCCGCCAGATCGGCCACCCAGTCGTTATTGCCCCCGAACAGCAGCCCGAACACCAGCTGGATGCCCATCAGAAAGCTGATCAGCGTAAAGGCCCGCGCCTGGTTGGCCCCCACCGTCGACAGCGACAGCCACAACATGTAGGTGAACGCCCCGATCAGCCCGTAGATCGGCGGAAACCCCCCGATCAGCGGCACCGGATCGTTCAGCAGGATGGCATAGGCCAGCGCGCCGCCGATCCCCGACAGCACGAAAACCAGCAGGAACGCGAAACTGCCGAACACCTCGGCCACCATCTTGCCGATGGCCAGCAGGAACACCCCGACAAACAGTGCATGGGTAAAGGACGCATGCACGAACGGATAGCTGACAAAGCGGATCAGATGCTCGACAGGCCAGCGGTGTGTCTGCCACATCCAGTCAAGGATCTCGCCGGAAAAAGAGTAGGTCTGCATCGCCTCCAGACGCCAGCCCACACCCCCCGGCCCCCCGGCCAGCCCCCGCGCGCCCAACTGGAACACGATCTCGATCCCCATCAGGAAAAAGAACATCGCCACCACCACCGGCGGCAGCGGATTAACGGCGGGTGGATTGACCTGCTGGTTCATGGGCCGGCCTCCTTGCGGCTTCTTGTCGGTGCCTGTTGACGATACCTGGTCCCATGGGTAAGCGAGGCCGACCAGATTTGCCAGACGGGAGTTCGTCCAATGACCACCGCCACGTTCACGCCGCGC
>CAYGNE010000258.1:4784-5049 GCA_964351155.1 uncultured Rhodobacterales bacterium
GGCATCCAGCCGTCCGGCGGGCTGACCCTTGGCAACTATCTCGGCGCGATCAAGCGTTTCGTGGACATGCAGGGGGACGCGTTCGAAACCGTCTACTGCATGGTCGATCTGCACGCGATGACCGTCTGGCAGGACCCCGCGGACCTGACCCGCAACACCCGTGAGCTTTGCGCCGGGTTCATCGCCGCCGGTCTGGACCCGACAAAATCCGTCCTGATCAACCAGAGCCAGGTGCCCGAACACGCGCAACTGGCCTGGGTGTTCA
>CAYGNE010000259.1:0-4989 GCA_964351155.1 uncultured Rhodobacterales bacterium
GCCAACAGTTTGAAGATACACAAAAAATGCAAATAAATCAACACGCTAGATTGTCCACGGCCCCTATGATGGACTGGACGGATCGCCATTGTCGATTTCTGCACAGATTGCTTTCCGACAAAACGCTTCTCTACACCGAAATGGTGACCGCGCCTGCATTGGTGCGGGGTGGGGCGTTGCATCTTCTGGATCATTCAGAGGCGGAGCATCCCGTTGCCTTGCAGCTGGGCGGAGCCGATCCGGCAGAGCTGGCGCAGGCTGCGCGGCTCGGAGAAGAGGCGGGGTTTGACGAGATCAACCTGAACTGCGGCTGCCCGTCCGACCGGGTCCAGTCGGGGACGTTTGGCGCGGTATTGATGAAGCATCCGGATCTCGTCGCCGCGTGCGTTGCGGCCATGCGGTCGGCGGTCGGCGTTGACGTGACGGTGAAATGCCGCATCGGAGTGGACGGTCAGACACCGCAACAGGCCTTGCCCGAGTTCCTGTCCCGCATTCAGGATGCAGGGTGCGAGCGCGTGACGATCCATGCCCGCAAAGCCTGGCTTCAGGGTCTGAGTCCCAAGGAGAACCGGGATGTTCCGCCACTGGACTATGATCTGGTGTTCGCGATGAAACAGAAGTTTCCCGATCTGCATGTGTCGGTGAACGGCGGCGTCACGTCACTGGCGCAGGCGCGGGCGTTCCTTGACGAGGGTCTGGACGGGGTGATGATCGGGCGCGCGGCCTATCACGATCCGACCGGAATTCTTTCGGCGGCTGATCCCGAGATATTCGGTACCGGCGCGGTACGGGACCCGGCCGATGTGGTGCGCGCGATGATCCCGTATATCGAGCAGCACCTGGCCGATGGCGGCAAACTGCATCAGGTCAGCCGTCACATGCTGGGTCTGTTCACCGGGCGCCCGGGTGCGCGGGCGTGGCGCCGGCAATTGTCCGAAGGCGCCCACAAGGCGGGCGCCGGAACCGATTTGATCCTCGCGGCTCTGGAACGCGTGCCGCCACTGGTCCCGGCCTTGCGGGCGGTGTAAGCCGATCCTGTCCGACGGATCAGGAGAACCCAAATGCCCGAAACGAGCTTGTTGCTGCAGATGGTTGCGCTGCTGATGGTGATCGGGGCGGTTGCCGGGGTGTTGGCGGGGTTGCTGGGCGTGGGTGGTGGCATCGTTCTGGTCGCTGCGTTTTTCTATGCATTCCAGACACTTGGATATGATGGGCCGCAGCTGATGCAGATTTGTCTGGCGACCTCTCTTGCGACGATCATCGTGACCTCGATCCGGTCGGTGCTGAGCCATAACAGGAAGGGTGCGGTTGACTGGACCATTCTGCGTGGCTGGGCCGTGGGGATCGGTATCGGGGCCGTTCTGGGGGTGCTGACCGCGTCGCAACTCAGCTCGGCCATGCTTCAGGCCGTGTTCGGTGTGCTGGCAATCATCGTGGGGCTCTACATGGCGTTCGGCCGCTCCGATTGGCGCTTTGGTGCCGATATGCCGCGCGGTCCGCGCAAGGCGGCCCTGTCCCCGGCGGTTGGGTTTCTGTCGGTCCTGATGGGCATTGGCGGGGGCAGTTTCGGCGTGCCTCTGATGACCCTTTACGGGGTGCCGATTCACCGGGCGGTGGCCACGGCGGCCGGTTTTGGCGTTCTGATCGCGGTGCCGTCGGTCGCGGGCTTTCTCCTGGTCCCGGTCGATGCGGCCCAGCGGCCGCCCTACACGATCGGCGCCGTGAACCTGCCGGCTTTTGCGGTGGTGATCTCGATGACCCTGATCACCACGCCGTTTGGCGTTCGGCTGGCCCATGCGATGGACCCCAAGCCGCTGAAACGGGTATTTGCCGTGTTCCTGATCGCAGTGGCACTGAACATGATGCGAGAGGCGATTTGGGGATGACGTTCGCATGGCGCGGCTGGGCCCGGTTCGGGGTTGATCCCGCGGTGGCGGACTGGGTGCGCCACGCGCTGCCTCTGGCCCAGGCGGCGGTTCAGGACCCGGCGTTGTCCCATTGGCGCCAGTGCGAGGGTACCTGGTTCGTCGGCGTCGATGCGCTGCCCAACGACTCAAGGGGCAGGGTGGGCGGATCACAACCGCTTGCCGGAGAGGCGGTCGACTTTATTTCCCGCCACTTCGGCCCGATGCCTGAACTGCACCGGGCCCAGGTCTCGGTCGTTTATCCGGGGTATCCGCGCCCGCGTGATGGCGAGACCGATACCGCTTTTCGCTATCGGCGAAACCGTGATGCGGCCCATGTGGACGGCATTCTGGCGGTCGGGCCGGACCGCGTGCGCAAAATCCTTGAACCGCATGCTTTTATCCTGGGCCTGCCGCTGACCAGCGCCAGCAGCGATGCCGCGCCGCTCGTGGTGTGGGAAGGCAGTCACGCGGTCATGCGCGCGGCATTCACGCAGGCCCTGAAGGCAGCTGATCCGCGGGATTACGCGGACATCGACGTCACAGAAGCCTACAAAATCGCCCGGCGACGCGTGTTCGAAACCTGCCGGCGCGTGGAACTGCCCGCGCAACCGGGGGAAGCCATATTGCTGCATCGTCTGGCCCTGCACGGGGTCGCGCCGTGGGCGGAAACGGCCCGCGCAGGACCGGACGGAAGAATGATTGTTTACTTCCGTCCCGAGTGCCCCGGCGGTGTGGTCGACTGGCTCAACCTGCCCTGAGATCAGCGCTGCAATCGTGCGGAGCGTCCACCGCGCCGCTTTGTCAGGCGCGGGGCGCGGCCGGGCAGGGCGGCGGTGATTTCGGCCCGTTCCGCGGCGGTCATCCGCGACCAGCGGGCGATTTCGTCGATCGACCGGTAACACCCGGTGCAGATCCGTTCGACGGGGTGCACGACACAGACCTGAACGCAGGGCGAGTCGATCTCGTCTCTTTTCCAGATATTGTCAGCCATCCCGCACCTCGGTTTTCATGTGGCGCAGACGATCCAGCGCCCCCTGCAGAATATAGCTCGCCGCCACATGATCGATGACCTCGGCGCGACGTTTGCGCGTCGTATCCGCCTCCAGCAGCGCTTTTTCCGCGGCCACCGTGCTCAACCGTTCATCCCAGAAGCCGATCGGAAGATCGGTCAACCGGGCAAGATTTCGGGCAAATGCCCGGGTGGACTGGCATCGCGGCCCTTCGCTGCCATCCATGTTGCGGGGCAGGCCGAGAACGATGCCTCCGGCCTCGCGGCTGGCAACGATGGACAACAACCGTTCTGCATCCAGTGTGAACTTGCGCCGACGGATGGTTTCCACCGGGGTGGCCGTCGCGCCCAGTCGATCCGACAGCGCAACCCCGATGGTCTTGTCCCCCAGGTCCAGACCAACCAGCGCCCGCATCGGTGGGCAGGCGGCGGCAAAATCGGTGAAATCATCGCAGATCATTGCAGGATACCGGCGTTTTGCGCGGCGTCCTGCAGCAGGTTCAGCGCTTCGGGGTTGTCGCCGAATACCTGCAACGCGTTGTCATAGATCGCACGGGCCTGCTCCTGTTCGCCCAGAACGCCAAGCGCACTGATCAGGCGCGCCCATTCCGGCGGCGTGCCGCCCTCGGTGGCGAGCCGGTCGGACAGGCCCTGAACCATGCTGCGGATCATCTGCGTCCGGTCATCTGCCGACATCTCGCCGGCCGCTTCGATATCCGATTGCGTCGGGCCGGGGGCCGGCGGCGCCAGGGGTGGCAACGTGTACGCGACACCCGCAAAGCGCGCGACCTCCTCGATCTGCGCACGAACCGGTTCGGTCCAGGCCGCATCTGCCGGGCTCTCCCGCAACAATGCGTCCCAGATCCGAAAGGCCAGGTCGGGCCGACCGGTCTGGGCCATCATCAGGCCCCAGTAATACCGCGCCGCGCCATTATCCGGTTCCCTTGCCAGCGCCTCGCGCAGGGCGGCCTCGGCCTCGGGCGACACAAAACCCCCGGCGGCGAGGATCAGCATATCCGCGTAATCCGTGTAATCCGCCGCCGTCGCATCCGCGCCCTTCAGGCGCAGGACCTCGGATTGCGCGGCATGAGCGGCGGCAAAATTGCCCATTGCGGCCTCGTTGCGGGCCAGCAGCATCTGGCCCTGCAGATCGTCGGGCCGATTGGCGACCGCGTCGCGCAGCCGCTCCAGCAGCGCGAGATACTCGGCACCGGCGCCTTCCGGGCGGGGCATGGGTGGAATGCGCTGTTCCGCCTCGGCCTGCGCGGGGCGGTTGGTCCGGAGTTCTTCCGCTATTTCGATCCGATGCGACAATCCAAGATCGCCGTATCCCGGCGCGCCCAGCATCCGGTAGAGCATCAGGCTGCCCGCGATCAGCACACATCCCAGAACCACCGCCGCAATCAGCGACACCGGACCCGATTGCCCACCGCCGCCGCGCGTGGCCTGCATCTGCGCATCGGCGGCAAGGATACGGCGCGAGACTTCGGTGCGGATGCGCGCGGCGTCCGCCTCGCCCAGAACCCCGCGTTCCAGGTCCCGGTCCACGTCCTTCAGTTGATCCCGGTACACCTGCAGGTCATAGGCCGCTGCCGGACCTGACGCTGCGCGCGTGCGCAACATCACCAGCGCCAGCGTCGCGGCAATGACGAGCGCCATCGCGGATGTGATGATCCAGAATGTCATATGGCCTCCTGCTCTGGCCCTTCATGTAGCCGCACGGGGCGCTGGAAAAAAGGCACAAAGCGGCCCAGATCGCGCGCGCAGGCCGGCAATATCGACGCATGTCGCAAAAGACACTGGAAATGCCGCGCCGAGTATCCTCTTTTTGGCGGCGTACACCAGAAGCGTTACTATGCCAGAAGTCGTCCGAATCCCGTTCGGTCCAGCATCCCGGAGGTCCTGATGAAACGCTATTCCGCCTTTGCCATCGCGCGCGAAGCTCTTCGGCATCATACCGGCTGGGACAGGGCCTGGCGCGCGGCCGAGCCGAAACGGAAATACGACGTGATCATCGTTGGCGCGGGCGGCCATGGCCTGGCCACGGCCTATTACCTCGGCAAGAATTTCGGC
>CAYGNE010000260.1:0-4973 GCA_964351155.1 uncultured Rhodobacterales bacterium
GAAACAGTCCGCCGACGAGGTTCTTGATCTGCTCGGCATCGAGGACAACCCGATCCTGCAGGTCGCAAAAGAACTGGAACGCCAGGCGCTGGAGGACGACTACTTCGCCGACAAGAAACTGTTCCCGAACGTCGATTTCTATTCCGGCATCATCCTGGAGGCGATGGGCTTTCCGACATCGATGTTTACCCCGATCTTTGCGGTTTCCCGCACGGTTGGCTGGGTCAGCCAGTGGAGAGAGATGATCGCCGATCCGCAAGCCAAGATCGGTCGTCCGCGCCAGCTCTACCTTGGGGAAACCATGCGCGATTATGTAGACATCGAGAACCGCTGATCCGCCAATTTGAATACAAAAGACCCCGGACGAAACATCCGGGGTTTTTGCTTGTCCAAAGCTGTTCGAATTGCAGCTATTGTTTCAAAATCCATCCCAGTTGTTCTCGGATTCACGCCGAGAACCACGAAATTGGCGCAATCCAAACACATCAAAAGCTGCCATTCCAGTCCACGGATGGTGCGTCACTTGAAACCGCACCCAACCGGAGGACCCCAACTTGGCTTCAACTTACTTCGTATTGTCCGATCCTCAGATTTCCGTCGGAATCACGATCACCGAACAGGAAGACGGATCGCTCTTGTTCAATCTGGACGTGCTGGACGACACCGGCTCCATTGGCGACCTGAACGGGTTGTTCTTTGATATTGGCGACGCATCGCTTCTGGAGGGGCTGTCATTTTCCGACGCGACCCATGACATCGAAACCGTCGTAAAGGAAGATGGTGTCACAAAGGTCGACAGCTACAACAACCTCAACGGAGAAATCGTCAAAGAGTACGGCAAGTTCGATGTTGGCGTTCAGTTCGGCACACAAGGCATGGCCGAGGACGACATTCAGTCGACCAGTTTCGTGCTGACAAGCAGCACCGGCGACCTCACACTGGACAGCTTCCTTTCCCAGGACTTTGCCGTGCGCCTGACTTCGGTCGGCGAAGAAGGTGGCGATCGCGATGATTCCGTCAAGATCGGCGGCACGTCACCCGAGGAACCCACGGTAACGGATCCGGACCCGGTCCATACCGCTGTCGATGACGTCATGTTCGTATTCGAGGACGAAACCTTCAACGAACCGGGTTACTACGACGAGGTCAACGGCACCGGGTTGTCGCTGCTGGAAAACGACACCACGGATGACGGTACATACACCGGCGACGTGCTGGCGGTAAACGACACGGCGCTATCCACCCAGACCTATGCGGGGTCCGAAGGCGGCCTGCTGATCGTCAATGCCGAAGGCAACGTGGATTTCTCGGCCGGCAGCGATTTTGCGGATCTTGCCGATGGCTCAACCGCAACAACGACCTTCACCTACATGATCGAAGGCGGTTCGGTGGCGATGCTGACCGTGACCGTCATGGGCATCGAGGACATGGACGATTTCGGCGGTGGGGACTATCCCTATGACGACGTACCGGGAGACGACTTCTATGGCGGCGACTTTGTCGAGGATCCTTACATGGAAATCGGCTGAGGCCCTGTGCACTCGGACCCGGTCATTTCGACAAGGACGACGCTGAAAACCGGCACCCCGGCAATCAATCCGCCGGGGTGTTTTTTTGGCACCCCATGCCCGGCCCAGCCTTGGTTTCAGGCCCGTGCCATTCCCGAACGCG
Organism: uncultured Rhodobacterales bacterium; assembly: GCA_964351155.1. Taxonomy (GTDB): domain Bacteria; phylum Pseudomonadota; class Alphaproteobacteria; order Rhodobacterales; family Rhodobacteraceae; genus CAYGNE01. The sequence continues at coordinate 1,672 of CAYGNE010000260.1, forward strand.
GCATTGATCATTCGTGGCGCCCGTACACGTGATTGTGGGTTTGAGAATATCAACACCAAATATTGTGGCTCGCCCATCGCTGAAGACAAACCCAACTTGCTCTTGACCGAAGAGTCCCAGCCTGCAAAAGATAAGAAAAAATGAAGAAAGAGGCAGGCATGGGCACCATCATCGAGTGGCCAAAACGCAACGCGGACCGGTGCACCGGGCGCGGTGGGTCAACAGGCGACACAGCAGCAGAAACAAATGACGAAGCCGACGATATCAACACAATGATTGGAAGACTAATAGGTGGCGGCCGCTCCGGACAGGATGCGCGCAGCGCCAGCAAACACGGGCTTGTGTTCGACGGGCTCATGCGCAATCTCAGACAAAACCAAAGCGGTGCGCGCGGCAGACCGGATGACACTGCCGCGTTGCCGGTTCTCGCAGAATCCCGCAACCGGGGATTCGATCTTTCGATGGCGGAATACGCCCGACCTGACAGGGTCATGGATCTTGATCCGGATCAGGAACTCTTGCTGTGTGTCTATGACAAGGACGCGCCGGATCCGGTCCTGACTTTCGTCCAGAATGACAACGGAACGCGCACCCTGATGGCCAATGGTCACGCCATAGCACAACTTGCCGCCAGCCGGTTGGAAGTGGCGGACGTGGTTTTGTATCGGCGCAACGGCACCTGACCCGGTTCCTCGGATCCGGATCGGTTCTGCCTGTCTTCTATCAACGGCCTTCGAATTTCGCGGGCCGTTTTTCCATGAAGGCAACCACACCCTCGCGGAAATCCCGCGACTTGCCGCATTGCCCCTGCAGATGCGCCTCGGTGGTCAACTGATCCTGCAGATTGTTGTCGAAACTGCCACGAATGGCCTGTTTCGCGGCCCTGTAGGCTGCCGTCGGTCCCGCAGCCAGTTGCGCTGCGCGGGCACGCCAATGCGCGTCGAATTTGTCGTCCGCGACCGCCTCCCAGATCATGCCCCAGTCGTCGGCCTGCCGTGCACTGATCTTGTCGGCAAACAGTGCCGCACCCATTGCCTTGGCCAGTCCCATCTGACGCGGCATGAACCACGTCCCGCCCGCGTCCGGGATCAACCCGATACGGGTAAACGCTTGCAGAAAGTACGTGCTTTCGGTTGCGATCACAACATCGGCGCTCAGCGCGAGATTGGCGCCGGCGCCGGCCGCGGGCCCGTTGACCGCTGCAATCGTCGGCACCGGGCAATCATAGATCGCTTCGAGCATCGGCGCATACTCGTCCCTGAGCGTGCGCTCAAGATCGACCTGCGTGGCGTCGCCTCGGTCGCCCAGATCCTGGCCTGTGCAAAAAGCGCGCCCGGCCCCCGTCAAAACAATGGCCCGCGCCTGTGTCGCCAAGTCACGCATTGCATAGTCGATTTCCGCGCGCATCTGGGCCGTCCACGCGTTCATCTGGTCCGGGCGGTTCAGGGTAAGAATGCCTAGCCCGTCGTTGGTGTCGACCGTGATTGTCTGATAGTCCATTACGCCCTCATTTCTCTGGCTGGCGTCAACCTGACCCAACCCGCCCGGCAATAAAAGCGAAACCCTGCGTTAATCTTCGAGAATCCGGCGCAGGCGGTCCTGTTCTTCCTGGGTCAGATCAGTTTCCTGTCGACCAGGTGCACCGGCCCGTCCGCGCAAATAGACATAGCCAACCCCACCGGCGACAAGCAGCATCAGTGGGCCTGCCGCCCACAAAATCCAGTTCGCACCGCCGGTGGTTGGCCGCAGAAGGACATATTCACCGTATCGATCCACAATGAAAGCGATCGCTTCTGCATCGCTGTCTCCGGTCACAAGCCGTTCGCGCAGCAAGAGGCGCAGGTCACGGGCCAGATCGGCGTTGCTTTCGTCGATACTCTCGTTGCGACAGACCAGGCACCGCAACTCCTTGCTCAACTCCCGCGCACGGGCCTCCAGCGCCGGATCGTCAAGAACCTCGTCCGGCTGCACCGCTTGTCCGGTATCCGGAAATGTCCCGAAACCAAGCATGAGAACCACCAGTATCGGCCCAAGCCATCTCATTCTGCGGGGACCCCGGACACCCGGTTTCGCCGCGCGCCGGCAGCGACACGGAACCTGCGGTCGGACAGGCTGAGCACTCCCCCCAGCGCCATCATAAGGCAACCGCCCCAGATCCAGTTGGTCAGCGGTTTTACATATGTCCGAACGGTCCAGCCGCCGTTTTCTTGCTGGTCGCCCAGAACAACATAGACATCACGTGTGAAACGATAGTCGATTGCGGCCTCGGTTGTCGGCATTCGTGCAACCGGATATTGCCGTTTCTCGGGCCGCAGTTCCGCGATCGCACGGCCATTCCGCTCCAATCGGACTATTCCGGCCGTGCTGAAGTAATTCGGGCCCTCTTCGCGCTCAACCCCATCCAGGGTAAGGGTAAATCCGCCGACATCGAATGGTTCCCCGATGGCCACGACGCGGATATCTTCCTGTTCCCAGGCGGTCAGACCTGCAATGGCGAATATTGTGATACCCAGCCCCGCATGGGCACAAGCCTTGCCCCAATCCGCCCGCGGCAAACGCACCAGCCGCGCAAGGCGGTCTCCTGCCCGGCCTGTACGGGACCATAGATCAACCAGCGCGCCGAAAACCATCCAGGATCCCAGGAACAGCCCAACCGGTCCCAGCGCGCTGCGACCGCTCTGCATCGCCCATGCCAGTGCGCCGAGCGCCAGCGCGAGCACGAACACATAGCGCAATGGCCGCATCGTCCGGCCCAGTTTTCCGCGCTTCCAGGGCAACATGGCACCGACCGGCATGATCAGCCCAAGCAAAACCATGAACGGAGTGAAAGCCATGTTGAAAAACGGCGGGCCGACGCTGAGCTTCCGGTCAAAGAACATCTCGGCGATCATTGGCCAGAGGGTGCCAATGAACACGACGAAACAGGCCACGGCCAGAATGATGTTGTTGGCAACCAGCGCGCTTTCCCGGCTGACAATCCCGAAAACACCCTTGGCTTCCATCACCCCGGCGCGAAACGCGAACAGCATCAGAGCACCGCCGGTGAAAACCGCCAGAATGGCCAGGATGAAAATGCCCCGCTCCGGATCATTGGCAAAGGCGTGGACGCTGGTCAAAAGGCCCGAACGCACGATGAACGTCCCGATAAGTGAAAAACCAAAGGCAAGAATAGCCAGCAGAATGGTCCAACTCTTCAAAGCTTCGCGTTTCTCCACCACGATAGCGGAATGCAGCAGTGCCGCCGCCAGAAGCCACGGCATGAAACTGGCGTTTTCCACCGGGTCCCAGAACCAGAACCCGCC
>CAYGNE010000261.1:0-692 GCA_964351155.1 uncultured Rhodobacterales bacterium
GAGGCGATCGAGGATGTCGGCGGATACATCAACGCCTATACCAGCCGTGAAGTGACGGCCTATTACGCGCGGGTCCTGGCCGGGGATGTACCGCTGGCGCTGGACGTGATCGGGGATATCGTGATGAACCCGGTCTTTGACCCCGCCGAGATCGAGATCGAGCGCGGCGTGATTCTGCAGGAGATCGGGCAGGCACATGATACGCCCGATGACGTGATATTCGACTGGCTGCAGGAAGAGAGCTATCGCGACCAGCCGCTGGGCCGCACCATCCTGGGCCCGAGCGAGCGGGTCAGTGCGTTTTCGCGCGACGACCTGGCCGGGTTCGTCGGCGAGCATTACGGCCCGGAGCGGATGATCCTGTCGGCGGCGGGTGCGGTCGATCACGATGTCCTGGTGCGCATGGCCGAGGAACGGTTCGGGCATCTTGCCGCCGCGCCCGTGCCCGAGATCCGGCCGGCCCGGTTCACCGGAGGTGAGATCCGCCGCGACAAGGCGCTGGAACAGGCGCATTTCGCGCTGGCGTTCGAAAGCCCGGGCTATCGAGACGACGCGATCTATACCGCGCAGATCTATTCCAACGCGCTGGGCGGGGGCATGTCCTCGCGCCTGTTCCAGGAAATCCGCGAGGCGCGCGGGCTGTGCTATACGATTTTCGCCCAGACCGGCGCCTATGCCGATACCGGGACAAC
>CAYGNE010000261.1:765-1835 GCA_964351155.1 uncultured Rhodobacterales bacterium
GGGGTGATGTCCCGCCTTTGCGGGACACGATCGAGAAGATCGACGCGGTGAGCCTGGCGGCCGTGCGCGGCTTTGCCGAGAGGCTGGCCGGTGACGCGCCCGCCGCGCTGGCGCTCTATGGTCCGATCGCGGCGGCCCCGACGCTGGGCGAACTGCAAAACCGCCGTGCGGCGTGATGCTGCTGATCAAGCGCAAACTGAAGATCGAGACCGAGCGCCTGACGCTGCGCCCACCGGTGCATTCCGACTATCGCCCGTGGTCGGGTCTGCGCGAGCAGAGCCGGGAATTCCTGACCCCCTGGGAACCCAGCTGGGCGGCGGATCACCTGACGCGCAAGGCGTTTTCCAACCGTGTCTACTGGGCGCAGCGCTCGGTCGGGAACGGATCGGCAGTGCCGTTGTTCCTGTTCCGGCGCACGGATCAGGGCCTGATCGGGGCGATCACGCTGGACAATATCCGCCGGGGGCCGGCGCAGGCCGGAACGCTGGGATACTGGACCGGCGCGTGCTTTGCGCGGCAGGGCTACATGCGCGAGGCGATCGGCGCGGTGGTGCATTACGCATTCTCGCAGCTTGACCTGAGCCGGATCGAGGCCGCCTGCCTGCCGGAAAACGCCGCCTCGCGCGGGTTGCTGGAACGGTCAGGGTTCAAATACGAAGGCGTCGCGCAATCCTATCTGCAGATCAACGGGCGCTGGCGGACCCATGTCCTTTATGCCTCGTTGCGCAGTGACCGGCGCGGCAGGACCGACGCGGGATGATCCGGACCGGCCGGCGTTGCGACCGGCCGGGAGCGGGGGCTGTGGGTATTTGTGACCAGAAAGAAGCGGGAAAGGGCTGACTTTTCCGCAGTCCGGTCTATTCTGGACGATCATGGGACATCCGGGATTATTGATGGTGGTGGTTCTGGCGGCGCTGGCGGGGGCGCTGTCCGCACAGGAGCGGCGGCCAAGTCACTGCATCGCCATTGCCGACGCCGCCCCCGGCCTCGCCTTTGTGCAGAAGGCGGCGTGGCGTGAGCCGCTGGGCGATCACACGGTGCGCTTGTCCTATATCGCCCATGCCAGTTTC
>CAYGNE010000261.1:1845-4954 GCA_964351155.1 uncultured Rhodobacterales bacterium
TGAAGACGCCTGGCGGGCTGAACGAGGTCACGGATTTCACCGGTTTCATCGGGACCGCGCCGCTGATCCCGGATGTGGTCACCATGAACCATGCCCACGAGACCCACTGGACGGCGTTTCCCGATCCGGCGATTGAACATGCGCTGCCCGGTTGGGGGCCGTTTGGCGAGGGTATCGAGCATCACCTGGATCTGGGCGAGATGCTGGTGCGCAACGTGTCCACCGATATCCGATCGCAATTCGCAGGCGTGGAGCCGAACGGCAATTCGATTTTCGTGTTCGAGGTGGCCGGGCTGTGTATCGGGCATCTGGGGCATCTTCATCACGTGCCCAATGACGCGCAGTTCGCCGCGCTGGGGCGGCTGGACGTGGTCATGGCGCCGGTCGACGGGGGGCTTACCCTGCCGTTGCCGGACATGATGCAGGTTCTCAGGCGGCTCAAATCCTCGGTCGTGATCCCGATGCACTGGTTCGGGGATTACACGCTCGACGCGTTCCTCGCCGGGATGGGCAGCGAGTTCCTGATCGAGCGGCGCGCGACATCGTCCATCGAATTGTCGCTGCGCGATCTGCCTGCGCGCCCGACCGTGGTTGTCCTGCGCCCGGAATATCTGTCAGAAGAGGACTGACGGGACGCGGCGCCGGAGCGCGGCGCAGGACAAGGTAGGCCAATGACACTCAACCCGGCAGACGATGCCTTTCTGCAGATGCTGCGGGCGCAGAGCCCCGGTCTGGACCTGCGCCCCGCCGCGGCGCGGTACCTGGAGGAACCGCGCGGGCGGCATGCCGGGCAGGGCGGCACCGTGGCGCGGCCCGGAACCGTGCAGGAGGTGGCGGCGGTGATCCGGGCCGCGAACCGCGCCCGCGTCGGGGTGATCCCCTATGGCGGGGGCACCGGGCTGGTCGCCGGGCAGCTTGCGCCGGACGGGCCTGTGCCGCTGATCCTGTCCCTGGAGCGCATGACGGCGATCCGCGCGGTCTATCCCGAGGAAAACGTCATTCTGGCCGAGGCCGGTGCAATCCTCGCCGATGTGCAGGGAGCGGCGCGCGCGGCGGGGCGGCTGTTTCCGCTGTCGCTGGCCTCGGAGGGGTCGGCGCGGATCGGCGGCAACCTGGCCACCAACGCGGGCGGGGTGAACGTGCTGCGCCATGGCAATGCGCGCGACCTGTGCCTGGGGCTGGAGGCGGTCATGCCGGACGGGGGCATCTGGAACGGGCTGACGCGGCTGCGCAAGGACAATACCGGTTATGACCTGCGCAACCTGCTGATCGGGTCCGAGGGCACGCTTGGGGTGATCACGGCGGCGGCGCTGAAGCTGGCGCCGGTTCCGGCGGGTATCGGGACGGCGATGATTGTCGTGCCCTCGCCCCGGGCCGCGCTGGAGCTGTTGACGCTGGCGCGCGACCGGATGGGGGAAGCGGTCAGCGCGTTCGAGCTGATCCATCGTCAGGGATTGGAATTCCTGTCCGAGACGCTGCCGGATGTGCGCCAGCCTTTTGCCAGCCCGCCGGAGTGGAGTGTTCTGGTCGATGTCGGGCTGGCGGCGGGGATCGACCCGGCCGAGGCGCTGGGCGGGCTGTTCGAGGACGCGCTGACGCGGGGGGTTGCGACCGACGGGCTGATCGCGTCATCACAGGCGCAGCGGGCCGCGTTCTGGGCCGTGCGCGAGCAGATACCCGAGGCCAACCGGCGCATCGGGGCAATCGTGAGCACCGACATCTCGCTGCCGCTGGGTGTGCTTGCGGATTTCATCGCCGAGGGCGCCGGCGTGATCGGCCGGATCGGGGCGGTCCGCATCAACAGTTTTGGGCATGTCGGGGACGGGAACCTGCATTACAACGTGTTTCCGGCGGCAGGGCATCACCGGAGCGAATACGACCACCTGCGCGCACAGCTCCAGCGGGCGATCTATGATCTTGTCACCAGGCATGGCGGCTCGATCAGTGCGGAACATGGGATCGGCCGCCTGAAGGTCGCCGAACTGGAACATTATGGCGATCCGGTCAGGCTGGCGGCGATGCGGGCGATCAAGGCGGCGCTGGATCCGAACGGGATCATGAACCCGGGGGCGGTGCTGCGCGCAGGGGGATGAAGGGCGGCGCCCGGACGGGGCGCCGCCGGGGCATCACTTGGGCATGATGACCTTGTCGATCACGTGGATCACGCCATTGTCGGCCTCGATGTCGGCGGCCACGACCTTGGCGTCATTGACCATGACGCCGGAATCCAGGTCGATCGTGATCTCGCCGCCCTGGACGGTGGCGGCGGTCATGTCGTCGCTGAGATCGCCGGACATCACCTTGCCGGGGACCACGTGATAGGTCAGGATCGACACCAGCTGATCCTTGTTTTCGGGTTTCAGCAGGGTTTCGACCGTGCCCTCGGGCAGCGCGGCAAAGGCAGCGTCGTTCGGTGCAAAGACGGTGAAGGGGCCTTCACCCTTGAGCGTCTCGACCAGTCCGGCGGCCTCGACCGCGGCGATCAGCGTGCCGAAGTCACCGGCACCCGCGGCGGTGTCCACGATATCCTTGGCATGCCCGCCGGCGATGGCGGCAGAGCCCAGGAACGCGGTTGCGGCGGTGGCATATGCAAGTTTGCGGAGCATGTTTGGTTTCCCTCTGTTTGATCTGCCTCAGGTGGCATCGAAACAGGTACGGGGCCGGGTGGCAGTCGGATCAACGGGGATTTCCGCCGATGCGCTTGACCCGGATCCGCGCCGCGCTAAGCCCGTGGCGCGGGCGGTTTCCACTCAAATCATCGTGATCGGGAAGGGCTCAATCGCCCTCGAATTCGCAGAGCGCATGCACATCCATGCCCATATCCTGCAGCACCTTTCGCCCGCCCAGATCGGGCAGGTCGATGATGAAGGCGCAGCTGATGATTTCGCCGCCCAGCCGTTCGATCAGCTTGATCCCGGCGGCGGCGGTGCCGCCGGTGGCCAGGAGGTCGTCGACCACGAGGATCTTTTCGCCGGGCTGGATCGCGTCGTCATGGATTTCGACGATCGCCTCGCCATATTCCAGCGTATAGGATTGTGACAGCGTGGCGCCGGGCAGTTTGCCTTTCTTGCGGATCGGCACGAAGCCAAGGGTCAGTTGGTGGGCAATC
>CAYGNE010000262.1:0-4942 GCA_964351155.1 uncultured Rhodobacterales bacterium
CTTTTATACCTTTCCGGTTTGATGCCTCGACGGGGGTTCAGAGCGGATGCTCCAACCGGCGGACCTCCGGGGATGTCTCTCCCATCGGCCCAAACCCCGCCTGCGGGTTTCAGTGCGCGCCGTATAGGCGGGTCCGGCAGCGATTGCAACCCCTGCCCGATGGCGGCTCAGGGGTCGGATGTCCGGGCGGCTTCCAGCCCGGTTCGCACGGCGATTTCGCAGCGCCGTGCCAGTGCCTTTCTGTCGCTGAAATCCGACGCTTTCAGAGGATCGTGATAGATCAGTTCGACCGCGCCCTGCCGCCATACCGCCAGCGTCTTGGCCAGGTGCCCGGCAAAATCCATGTCACCCCACCAGCCATAGAACCGGGCGGGCTGTCCCCGGGGGGCGTGAAACACCACGCTGACCGGCTGGATATATGCAACGTCGCGCAGGGCGGGTGTGAGGAATGCCGCGAAAAGCGTTGTTTTGAATGGCAAAACGCGCAATCCGTCTGTCGAGGTCCCCTCGGGAAAGAACAGGAGTTTGTGCCCGGCCAGCAGTCTTTGTTCGAATATCTCGGTCTGTTCGCGCGCCTTTTTCGCGTTGCGCTCGATGAACACGGTGCCGGTCGCCCGGGCGAGCCAGCCGATGCCGGGCCATGAGGCGACTTCGGATTTGGACACGAAGTAGATCCGCTTGCGCGCATTCAGGGCGAATATGTCCAGCCAGGAGGAATGGTTCGCGACCACGGCGCCGGGCTGTGTCATCAGCGCGCCCCGTGTCGAATAGCGCATGCCCAGAATGCGAAACGCGTTGCGGCAGACGAACTGGGTGATATGCAGCCCGAACAGCGGACGTTCCAGCAGCCGCACCAGCAACAGAATGATCAGGCAGCCGAACACAAGGAGCGCAAGCGCAACGCCGCGCAGCCCCACAAGCAGCCAGCCCGTCGGCCCGATATGCACCGGGTCGGCGGCGGTGTCGCTGTCCCAGGTCGGGCTCATCCGTCCTGTCCGCTGTAGATGCGCCTCTGGCGGTCGTTCATGCGGGCGATTTCCAGGATCAGGCAGACGTCGGTGGTGTTGAACCTGTGGTCCAGGAACGCCCCGTCGCCGACAACGCCGCCCAGACGCAGATAGGCCTTGATCAGCGCCGGCATGTCGATCATCGCCTGCCGCCGGTCGAGCTGCTCGGGCGGCACCAGGTCCATCTTCTGGAAATGCGCGGGAAGTGCGCGGACCCGCAATTGCGGCGGCGCCAGATGGGCGTGATGCAGCACCGAAAGGGGCTGCGCCAGTGACGGCGCATCGGTGCCGTGAAAGCTGGCCACTCCGAACAGGATATCGATCTTGTGGTCGCGGACATAGCGGGCAAGCCCGTTCCAGAGATGGAACATCGCCATGCCGCCGCGAAAATCCGGGTGCAGGCAGGATCGGCCCAGTTCCAGCAGGCTGCCGCCATGGGATTTCAACACGCCAAGGTCGTATTCGCCTTCGGAGTAGAATTGCCCGGCGCGGCGGGCCTGATCCTCGCGCAGGAGGCGGTAGACGCCGGCGAGGGTTCCGGTCGGCATATGGGTGACCAGCAGGTGGTCGACAAAAGGGTCGAAGCGATCCCGTTCAAGGCCCCTGTCGTGATCCACGAGCGCGCCGCCGCCGCCCAATTCGCGCACGAACACGTCATAGCGCAACGCCTGCGCGGCATGCAGTTCGGCCTCTGTTTCAGCCAGTTTGACGGTGAATTCGGGACCAGTGTCAGGCATCGGCGATTTCTGCTTTGTCCCATTCGGTCTGCGCGCGCGGTTCCTTAACGCGGAAGAGTGTGGTTTTACAACATGCAACCACGGGTTCGGGCGCCGGCGTTAATACTTCGTAAACCACTTTCAGGGATCAAAGATCGGAACCAATGCAACCCTGGCGCCGTCTATGACCACTTTACCCTTCTCGCGGAAATTGACGGTGATCTTGCCGCCGATATTGGACTGCACCTGCCCGACTCCCCAATCGTCACATTCGGGATGGCGCACGAACATGCCGGGTGCGAGAATGGCGTTGAGATCGGTCATGTCGGCGGGACCCGGAATGGAGGAAAGTCGTAGTGCAGAATAACGTCAATCTGGCCGCCTTGATAGGGTCCAGAATCTGTCACGACCTGATCAGCCCGATCGGTGCGATCACCAATGGGCTCGAACTGCTGGACATGGCGGGCGGCGCCAAGGGGCCGGAAATGGACCTGATCAGCGACAGCGTGGACAATGCGGGCGCGCGGATACGGTTCTTTCGGATTGCCTATGGTGCGGCGGGCGAGCAGGCGCTTGGGCGCTCGGAGATCGTTTCGGTTCTGGAGGATGTCGGTCGCGGCGGGCGTCACACGGTCGAATGGACCCCGACCGGGCCGGAGCCGCGCGCGCTGGTCCGGCTGGCGTTTCTGGCGCTGCAATGTTGTGAAACCGCGATGCCCTATGGCGGCGCGATCCTGGTTCTGGCCGAGAACGGCACCTGGACGATCACGGCGCGGTCGGACAAGCTGAACGTGGACCCGGCCCTGTGGGCCGGACTGAGCGATCCGGAGGCCGACCCGCAGATCACGCCCGCGCTGGTTCAGTTTGCCCTGATGCCGGCGGTGGCGGCCGACCTGGGGCGAAAGATCGAAACCGTGCAGTCGGACGGCCAGCTGACCATCCGGTTCTAGCCCCGCACGGTCCCGTTTCCCCGCACGAGATACTTGAAACTGGTCAACTGCGCCGCGCCGACCGGGCCGCGCGCATGCATCTTGCCGGTGGCGATGCCGATCTCGGCCCCCATGCCGAACTCGCCGCCATCGGCGAACTGGGTCGAGGCGTTGTGCATCAGGATCGCGCTGTCGAGCCGGGTAAAGAACCGGTCCGCCGCGTCGGGGTTTTCGGTGATGATGCAATCGGTGTGGTTCGATCCGTAGCGGCGGATATGGGCGATGGCCGCGTCAATGTCGGCGACCGGTTTCGCGGCGATGATCGACTCCAGGTATTCCCGGCCCCAGTCATCGTCGTTGGCCGCACGGGTTCCGGGGACCCGGGCCAGGTCACCCGCCGCCCGTACCTCGACCCCCGCCGCGACAAGTGCGGCGATCACGTCGGCCCCCAGCCCCTGCGCGATGTCCTGATGAACCAGCAGGCATTCGGCGGCACCGCAGATGCCGGTGCGCCGGGTCTTGGCGTTCAGCACGACGTCGATTGCCTTTTGCGGGTCGGCGTCCTTGTCCAGATAGATATGCACGATGCCTTCGAGATGGGCAAAGACCGGCACCCGCGCCTCGCGCTGGACCAGTCCGACCAGCCCCTTGCCGCCGCGCGGCACGATGACGTCGACCGTGTCGGTCATGGTGAGGAGTTCAGAGACCGCCGCGCGGTCCCGCGTCGGGACCAGCTGGATCGCGTCAGCAGGCAGGTCGGCCGTCGCCAATCCCGCGGTCAGGCAGCGGTGGATGGCGGCGGAGGAATGGAAACTCTCGGACCCGCCGCGCAGGATCACCGCGTTGCCCGATTTCAGGCACAGGGCACCGGCATCGGCGGTCACGTTGGGCCGGCTCTCATAGATCACGCCGATCACCCCGAGAGGGGTGCGAACCCGGCTGATATGCAGACCCGACGGCATGTCCCATTCGGCCAGAACCTCGCCCACCGGATCGGCCTGTCCGGCCACCGCGCGCAACCCGTCGACGATGCCGCGCACGCGGGTTTCGTCGAGCATCAGCCGGTCCATCATGGCATCCGACAAACCCTTGTCGCGGGCATAGTCCATGTCCCGGGCGTTGGCGGCGATGATGTCGTCCCGGTTGGTCCAGACCGCGTCGGCGGCGGCGATCAGCGCGGCCTGTTTCTGTTCGGCGCCGGCAAAGCCCAGCGTCTGGCTGGCGGCCCTAGCGCGTGCGCCGATTTCGGCCATAAGGGCGGGTATGTCGTCGATGTCTTTCATGCTCTGTGCCCCGTGTCGTTTCAAGGTCCGCCGCCTGCGCGGCGGGTCCGCGTCTTAGAATGCCATATCATCCCGGTGGATCAAGGCCGCCCGCCCCGGATACCCCAGCCGGGTTTCGATCTCGGAGGACTTGCAGCCCATGATCGCCCGGGTTTCGGACGCGGTATAGCGGCTGAGGCCCTGCCCCAGCCTGAAGGCGTCGGCATCGGTGATTTCCACCGGGTCGCCGCGCCCGAACGTGCCGTGGACCCCGGTCACGCCGGCCGGCAGCAGGCTCTTGCCGTCGCGCAGCGCCCTTGCGGCACCGGCGTCGATCCTGATCTGACCGCGCGGCTTCATCGCGCCGATCCAGCGCTTGCGCGCCGCCTGCGGATCGAGCTGTGCCGTGAACCAGGTCGAGGCGCTTCCGTTGTTCAGCGTTTTCAGGGGGTTGAACGTCGATCCTTCGGTAATGGCCATGGCGCATCCCGCCGCCGTCGCCATCTTGGCGGCCATCAGCTTGGTCTTCATTCCGCCCTTGGACAGGCCCGAGCCGGCATCCCCGGCCATGGCCTCGATCCCGGGCGTGATCTCGTCGATGACATCGTAGCGGGTCGCGGAGGCGTCAAGGGCGGGGTTGGCGGTATAGAATCCGTCGACATCGGACAAGAGGATCAACTGGTCCGCGCCCACGGTGACCGCGACCTGTGCCGCCAGCCGGTCGTTGTCCCCATAGCGGATCTCGTCGGTTGCGATGGTGTCGTTCTCGTTGACGATCGGCACCGCGCCCAGGCCAAGCAGGGTTTCCAGCGTGGCACGGGTGTTCAGATAGCGGCGGCGGTTTGAACTGTCTTCCAGCGTGACGAGGACCTGCGCGGTCGTGATGCCATGCGGGGCCAGCGCCTCTTCATAGGCGCGGGCCAGCCGGATCTGTCCGACGGCGGCGGCGGCCTGGGATTGTTCCAGCGCCAGTTCGGAATGGCCGAGACCCAACACGCCCCGTCCCAGCGCGATCGAGCCCGACGACA
>CAYGNE010000263.1:0-4921 GCA_964351155.1 uncultured Rhodobacterales bacterium
CGAAATTCTCGGGCGCGTCCAGCGGGCCGAAATAGTTCGGGCGTTCCCAGCCATTGACGCAGCCGAACTGGGCGCCGAGCGCCTTCTGGCGGTCATAGGCGGGTGCGGTGCGCAGCGGGCGGCAGGCCTCACGCTCTTCATCCGGGTGGTGCAGGATGTAGACGTGGCTATAGCATTCCTCGTTCTTGCGTGCCGCGAACTCGGTGGTCATCCAGTTCTGGCTGTAGCGCTTGGGGTCAAGGCTGGCCATGTCGATCTCGGCCTCGCCATCAACCATCATCTGCGCCAGGTAATAGCCGGTGCCGCCAGCGGCGGTGATGCCAAAGGAGAAACCCTCGGCCAGCCACATGTTGCGCAGACCCGGCGCCGGACCGACCAGCGGATTGCCATCGGGCGTATAGCAGATCGGGCCGTTGAAATCGTCTTTCAGACCGCTTTCGGCGCAGGAGGGCACACGTTCGGCCATCGCCATGTACTGATCCGCGATCCGGTCCAGATCGAGCGGGAACAGGTCGGCACGGAAGCTGTCGGGAACACCGTATTCGAACCGCGCGGGCGCGCCATGTTCGTAGATGCCGAGGATCCAGCCGCCGCGTTCCTCGCGGGCGTAGGATTCGTTGTCGGCATCGCGCACGACGGGGTGTTCGGGATTGCCCGCTTCCCGCCATTTGACCAGCTCCGGGTCTTTATCCATCACGATAAAGGTGTGCTCCACCGGGATCGCGGGCATCTTGATGCCCAGCATCTTCGCGGTGCGCTGCGCGTGGTTGCCCGATGCGGTCACCACATGTTCGGCGGTGATCACCACCTGTTCTTCAGAGGGCACGAGGTTGCCGCCCTTTTCCACCATCTTGGTGCAGGTCACTTCCCAATGAGTGCCATTCCAGTGGAAGGCATCGGCCTGCATCTTGCGCACGATCTCGACGCCGCGCTGGCGGGCACCCTTGGCCATCGCCTGGGTCACGTCGGCCGGGTTAATATAGCCGTCCTCGGTGTGATAGATCGCACCTTTGAGGTCCGAGGTCTCAATGAGCGGCCAGCGTTCCTTGATCTGGTCGGGGGTCAGCCATTCGTATTTCACGCCGCAGGTTTCGGCGGTGGACGCATAGAGCATGTATTCATCCATACGCTCCTGCGTCTGCGCCATGCGCAGGTTGCCGACCACGGCAAAGCCCGCATTCAGCCCGGTTTCCTCTTCCAGCGTCTTGTAGAAATCGACCGAGTACTGGTGGATGTGGGTGGTTGCGAAGGACATGTTGAACAGCGGCAGCAGCCCCGCCGCGTGCCAGGTCGAACCCGATGTCAGTTCGTCCCGCTCCAGCAGCATCACGTCTTCCCACCCGGCCTTGGCCAGATGATAGGCGATAGACGTGCCGACGGCCCCGCCTCCGACAACCAAAGCTTTGACTTGCGTTTTCATTGGCTCACTCCGCGATCCGAGTCCATTTGAACCGGTTTATGCCCCGCGCCGCAAAAAAGCGCCAAGTCCATCCGACCGAAATATGCGCAAAACCGACCTCGACCCAAAGAACATCGGCCGATCCCGGGTCCGGGGCACCACGCCCGGGCGGGGCTCGATGCCCCGCGCGGGTGTTTGCCCTCACGGCTTGGGATGGTCGTCCCATTCATCGGACAGGATACGGCGGCTGTCACCGTCCGGATCGTCATACTGGTTCGTGCGCACGGTGTAGATGAACGCCACCAGACCCACCGCGCCGAGCGTCAGGGAAATCGGTATGAGATAGGTCAGGATCGACATCGGGTCACCTCAGGCGCAGCGCATTCAGAGACACGGTAATGGAACTCGCCGACATGGCCAGCGCCGCGATCAGCGGCGTGGCCAGACCCGCCACCGCCAACGGAACCGCGATCACGTTGTAGACCGTCGCGATACGGAAATTTTCGCGGATGCGTTTGGTCGCGCGCACCGCTGTATCGCAGGCTTCGGCGATCGGCGACAGGTCCTGGCCCAGCAACACGATGTCGGACGCCACGCGCGCCGCGTCCAGGGCGCTGGCGGGCGAAATCGACACATGTGCCGCCGTCAGCGCGGCGGTGTCGTTCAACCCATCCCCGACCATCAGGACCATGCGCCCTGCTTCGTTCAGGTTGGCGATGCGCGATGCCTTGTCTTCGGGCAGGGCTTCGGCGACCCATCTCTCGATCCCGAGACGCATGGCCAGATCTTCGACCGCCCCGGCCGTGTCCCCCGACATCAGCAAAACATCCTTGCCCGCGTCACGCAGCGCGGCGACAGCCTCTGCCGCGCCGGGCCGCAACGAGTCGGTGAACTGAAAAGCGCGCGGTGCCGAGGTGCCGATGGCCAGCCAGGCCGCTGTCTGTGCCCCCTGCGGTGCGCCGACCCATCCGGCCCGGCCCAATCGCACGCATTGTCCCTGCCATTTGCCCTCGGTGCCAAACCCGGGCACCTCCGTCACGCCCTGAACATTGGCCGGCTTGATACCGGCAACCCGTGCGGCATCGGCCAGCGATCTGGACAGCGGATGCGCAGAGGCCGCGGCCAGCGCCAGTGCCACCTCCAGATCGCGGCGGGGAAACTCGCCCAGGTTGGTCAGTTCCGGCGTTCCCGCCGTCAATGTCCCGGTCTTGTCGAACACGACCGTGTCCACCTGCGCGAGCCGCTCCAGCGCCGTGGCATGCTTGATCAGCATTCCGCGCCGGAACAGCCGCCCCGACGCGGCCGTGGTCACCGCGGGCACCGCAAGGCCCAGTGCGCAGGGGCAGGTGATGATCAGAACGGCGGCGGCAATGTTCAGCGCCACCCGCACATCGCCCGACCACAGGTACCAGCCGACAAAACTCAGTGCTGACAGGATATGAACGCCCGGCGCATAGAGCTTGGCCGCGGCATCGGCCAGGGATGTGTATCGCGAGCGACCCGATTCCGCGATCGCCACGAGGTCGGTCATCCGATGCAGCGAGGTGTCCTGCCCCACCGCGCTGGCCCGGATGGTCAGCGGCCCGGTCAGGTTGACTTCGCCGGCACTGACGGCCAGCCCCGGTTCGGCAAAGACCGGAAGGGTTTCCCCGGTCAGCAACGACCGGTCCAATTCGGATTGGCCTGAAACCACCTCTCCGTCCACGGGCATGCGGCCACCGGGGCGGACCAGGATCATGTCCCCGACGCGCAGGCTGGAAACCGCGACCTCCTGCTCGTCGCCGTCGACGACCCGGACCGCGCGCGGCACTTCCAGCGCGGCCAGCTCCTCGGCGGCGGACCGGGCCACAGCGCGGGTGCGGTAATCAAGATACCGGCCCGCCAACAAGAAAAACGTCAGGGCCAGCGCGGCATCGAAATAGGCGTGCTCGCCGGACAGGGTTGTTTCCCAGAGCGATGTCACCAGCGCCAGCACGATAGCCAGAACAATCGGAACGTCCATGTTCAGACGCCGGACCGAAAGCGCATCCCAGGCATTCCGGAAAAACGGCTGCGCCGAATAGGCAATTGCCGGCAGGGTGATCGCCGCCGATATCCAGTGGAACATGTCCCGCGTCGCGTCGGTGGCCCCGGACCAGACCGAGACCGACAGCAGCATCACATTCATCGAGGCGAACCCGGCAACCGCGAGCCGGATCAGCAGGTCGCGCCCCGCCTTGTCGGTCTGTGTCGCGCTCAATGCGCCGGGGTCCAGTTCGTGCGCCTCGTATCCGAGACCGGTCAGAACCATTATGAGGTCCTGCGCGCTGACATTGTCCGCCGCATCGACCATCGCCCGCTTGAGTGTCAGGTTGACCCGCGCGTTCCTGACCCCCGGATAGGCGTTCAGACCGCGTTCGACCGAAGCGATGCAGCCCTGGCAGTGGATCGTCGGCAGGGACAGCGCGATGCGGGCATCTTTTGGCGCGGCATCAACCGGTTCGACCGGGGTCGCCAGGCATCCAGGGCAGGCTGCAGCAGGCGGTGGGCGCATCCGTGCGGTCATGCCATCCTATCCCCGCACATGCAGAACGACCCGCTGGGTGAATTCCGTCCCGTCCGCGGCCTGCGCCACCATTCGGATGTTCCAGTTTCCCGCCGCCAGTTCCACCGGCGCGACATAGGCCGTTCCGTCAAACACAAAGGCCGGTTCGACATCGTCCTTCACATGAGTCGCGCGGCCAAGAACCGCCGACAGCCTTGCAACCTCGACCGGGGCGCCGCCGGCATCGGTGATCGACAGCACAACCTGTCCGTCCTGTGCCTCGGCCCGCACCGACCAGCCCAGCGCCTGCTGGGCGTCGCGCCGGACGTCGAACTGCTGGCTGGCGACATAGGAGTTCTTGGCCTCCAGCCCCGGAAAGGTCTTCACCGCGCTGTAAGCCAGCACGAGATTCACCGCGATGATGACCCCGAACGCGCCGACAAACAGGGCGGCGGCATGCTTGCCAGTGAATTCCCGCTGCGACATCGGTCAGTTTCCCTTGCCGTTAAAGGTTGTGTCCTTGGACGCCCGGTCACCATTCGACAGGTCCTCGACCCAGAAACGGACATCCGTTCGTTCGGCGTTGGAGGGGCCCGAATTGCCCGGCGACACCACATATACACGCTGCAACAGCGCGGTGTCAGCCGGAACCTGGATCGACTCGTAGGGCGTGCCTTCGAGTTGGATGCGCAGGGTCGGTTCGCCCTTGATCGACAGTTTGAACTGGCGCGGTTCGCCGTTCTTGTTGCGCAGCCGGACGTCATAGGTGTTGCGCACCGACCCGTCGGACATGGTGACATAGGTCGGATTGCGGATCGGCGCGACGGTCATTTCGATGTCCTGGCGGATGAACAGGGCGAACAACAGGCCAAACCCGACCAGCGACCACAGCGTGGTGTACATGATCGTGCGCGGACGCAGGATGTGCTTCCAGATGTTCTTGGGCCGCTGACCCTTGCGTTCAAATTCCTCGTCGGACAACGCCATGTAGTCGATCA
>CAYGNE010000264.1:0-4858 GCA_964351155.1 uncultured Rhodobacterales bacterium
TGCAGCGTGAAGGCGTATTCCGCGAAATGAAGCTCAAGCAACATTTCGAGAAGCCAAGCGAGAAGAAAGCACGCGAGAAAGCCGAAGCTATTCGGCGCGCCCGCAAGCTGGCACGCAAAAAAGCTCAGCGCGAAGGGCTGCTGTAAGACTTCGCAGCAATTTCCAGACACGAAATTGACGACCCCCGAGGCTCTGCCACGGGGGTTTGTCGTTTCTGGCCCAAACAATGCGATGGCGGGAACTCGCCAGAAGGTTGTGAGCCGAAGGCGGTGGTTTGCCATGCCATGTTTTGCGGCCTTGTTTCGCCGAGCCACATACCACCGTTTGGGCATCATTTGGCCAAGCTCTGCCCAAAGTTGAACGCCATCTTTGCAGCCATCGCCAATGGGCCTAGCACTGCGCTCGGACAACAAGGAAGGAACGCCAAATGTCTAAGGCAAGCAATCTTGAATGGCAGATGCTGAAACTGATCAACGCGGAACGCGCTGCTGTTGGGGCCGACCCGCTGAAGCTGGAGCTACGACTGAACGACTCCTCAGAAGATCACAGCGACTGGATGCTGAATGTAGACCGGTTTTCCCATACCGGGCAGGGCGGATCGAGCGCCGGGGACCGGATGAAGGATGCCGGGTTCCAGTTCTCGGGCAACTGGACCTGGGGTGAAAACATCGCCTGGCAATCGGAACGCGGTGCGACCGGCCTGTCGGACGATGTCGCCAACCTTCATCAGAGCCTGATGAACAGCCCCGGGCACCGGGCCAATATCCTGAACCCCAATTTCGACTACATCGGTATCGGGATTGAACGAGGCGACTACAACGGTTGGGACGCCGTCATGGTCACACAGAACTTTGCCCGCACCAGCGCTCCGGTTCAGCTCGACAGCGGCACCACCGGCGGTGGAGACAACAGTGCCCCGGTCGTCAGTGTCGACGACATCACGCTTGCGAAGGTTGCCGGTGAACGCGGAACAAGGCTCAAGAAGCACATGGAGGTCACGGACAAGGATGGCGACGCTCCGGTCTGGTACGAGTTGCTTGACACGCAAGGTCGCGACAACTTCCGGTTCAGGGGGGAGGGCAAGATCGAGGCCGACACCCCGTACCGAGTCAACGCGGAAGACATCGGCAAGATCCATGTCAGGGTGAATGGCAATCCCGGGGAAACGACACTCAAGGTTCGGGCCTTCGACGGCGAAGACGTAAGTGAGTGGGAAGAATTCACGCTGACAACCCTGTCGGCGGATGAATGGCACGCATTGGCCTGATGCCACCGGGCGGTTGAACTCTCGAAATACGGTGTCGGCGCCGGAATCTCCGGGGCCGACGTTTCACACGCGGTGAGCCGCGTTCTCAGACCGGCAACGCGGTCGTCTTGAATACGGTGCGCAACGCGAAACTGCTTTGCATCTGCGCGACTCCAGGCAGGCGCGACAGGTACTGACGATGGATGCGCGCAAAATCATCCGTGTTTTCCGCGACAACCTTCAGGATGTAATCCGCAGTCCCGGCCATCAGGTGGCATTCCAGAACGTCCGGAATGCGCGAGACGGCTTTTTCGAATGCCTCCAACACCTCGTCGGCCTGTGCCTGAAGCGTGATCTCGACAAAAACTGTGGTCGGCACGCCCATTTTCCTTGCATCCAGAAGGGCAACATAGTTGCGGATGTATCCGTCGGACTCCAGCCGTTGCACACGGCGATGGCAGGCCGATGGCGACAGGTTGACCTTTTCGGAAAGGTCCGAATTGGACATCCGCCCCGACACCTGCAAGGCCGAGAGAATCCTTCGATCCGTCGTATCCAGAGCCATATGCGCAAACCTTTCGCGTTCTTTGTCGGTTTCTTCGTAGAACATTCGACGAATGCGCACAATGACGAGTGAAAAAGTCACGGAAATTGCAGCCGTTTTGCACGATATTCCCGCTATCACTTATTGGGAGGACCCCACATGAAAATCGGCTGCCCGAAGGAAATCAAACCGCAAGAGTTTCGCGTTGGAATGACACCCAACGCTGCGCAAGAGGCCATTGCGCATGGCCACGAGGTTGTCGTCGAAACGCAGGCCGGGGTCGGTTCGGGCTTTGACGATGCATCTTATGCCGATATCGGCGCGACCATTCTGGATACGGCAGAAGAGGTCTTTGCCACCGCTGACATGATCGTGAAGGTCAAGGAACCCCAGGCTGTCGAGCGCAAGATGCTTCGCGAAGGTCAGCTGCTGTTCACCTATCTGCACCTCGCGCCCGATCCGGATCAGACACGTGACCTGATTGAAAGCGGCTGCACGGCGATTGCCTACGAAACGGTCACCGATCGGAACGGTGGCCTGCCGCTTCTGGCCCCCATGTCCGAAGTGGCGGGCCGCCTGGCGCCTCAGATGGGTGCGTGGACCCTGCAGAAAGCAAATGGTGGCCGCGGCGTTCTGATGGGTGGCGTCCCAGGTGTCGGACCCGCGCGAGTGATCGTCATTGGTGGCGGCGTTGTTGGCACTCATGCCGCGCGTGTTGCTGCGGGAATGGGCGCGGATGTCACGGTTCTGGACCGGTCGCTGAATCGCCTCCGTTATCTTGACGACGTCTTTGGCAATGTTTTCAATACCGGTTACTCCACGGCCGGCCTGATGGCCGAGCTTTTGCCACTGGCAGACATGGTCGTCGGCGCCGTATTGATTCCAGGCGCGGCGGCGCCGAAGCTGATCAGCCGCGAGCAGTTGTCGATCATGAAACCCGGCGCCGCGCTGGTGGATGTTGCGATTGATCAGGGCGGCTGTTTTGAAACCTCAAGAGCGACGACGCATGGCGACCCGATCTATGACGTGGATGGCATCATGCACTATTGCGTTGCCAACATGCCCGGTGCGGTCGCGCGCACGTCAACCATTGCATTGGGCAATGCCACGATGCCATTCATGCTGGCACTGGCCGACAAGGGCTGGAAGAAAGCCTGTGCGGACGATCCGCACCTGTTGAATGGCTTGAACGTCCACGCCGGCCAGTTGACCTATGCGGCTGTCGGAGAGGCGTTGGGTCTGGAGACCGTGTCGGCCGCGGACCTCGTGAAAGCCTGAAGAAATGACGGACCGGGCTGCGTTGCAGTCCGGTCCGCTAGCCGGAACGGGGCGCTTCAGGCGCTCTTTTTTATTTCGACGGTATGTGGATAGGGAATGGAAATTCCTTCGGCGTCGAATGCTTCCTTGACGGACTGAGTCAATCGGAATTTCAGATCCCAGTAATCGTCGGATTTGCACCAGATGCGAGTGGTGAGATCAACGGAACTGTCACCCAGGTTCGTCACACGCACCCACGGTTCCGGGTCTTTCAGAACACGTTCGTCGGCATTTACCGCCTTCAGAATGACCTGCATCGCCTTGTTCGCATCATCGCCATAGTCAATACCGTACACGAGATCGACGCGCCGGGTGTCGTGGTGGGAAAAGTTGCGGATGATGGCTCCCCAGGCTTGTCCGTTGGGCACAATGATCTGCACATTGTCCGGTGTTGCGAGTTCAGTGACAAAAAGATTCAGATCGACGACCGTACCCGATGTCCCCGCAATATCGACATACTGTCCCAACTTGTAGGGCCTGAACAGAATCAGCATGAAACCGGCCGCCAGGTCACTGAGCGTGCCCTGAAGTGCAAGACCAATGGCCAAAGTGGCCGCACCCAGCATGGCGACAAGGCTGGTTGCCTCGATACCGAAGAGGCCCAGTACCGCGACCAGAACAATGAGCAGAATGATCCAGCGAACCACACTGGCGGCAAAACTCCCAAGTGTTTTGTCGATGTTTGGATGGTTCTCGACCCGTTTGCGGACAAAGCGCGAGGCGATACCTGCGGCAGTCCAGCCGATGAGCAGCACGACAAGTGCCTTGATACCATTTATTGCCAGTGGGGCGAAACTTCCCAACTGAGCCAGCAGTTCCTGCATGTCTTTCTCCTGAACACCTGATTGTTGGTTGCCGTGCCCTTAAAGGAAAAAGGGCCTGCCGGAGGCAAGCCCTTTCCATTCGCGTGAGTGGTTTTTTTGGTCACTTCTTCAGTGCGTCGCGAATTTCCATCAGCAGCTCGAGCTCGGTCGGACCCGCAGGCTCTGACGGAGCCTCTTCTTCCGGTTCTTCTGCGGCTTCCTTGGCGCGGTTCACTGCTTTGACCAGAAGGAAAACGACGAATGCGATGATCAGAAAGTTAATGATGGCCATGATGAAACGCCCCCATGCGAACACCGCGGCCCCTGCTTCTTCGGCTTCTCCAATCGAACCGTATTCTCCGTCGCTCAGCAGGACGTACTGCCCTGCGAAGTCAATTCCGCCCAAGAAAAGGCTAATGATCGGATTGATCAAATCGGCAACGAGCGATCCGACAATTGCCGTGAACGCCGCCCCGATGATGATGCCAACCGCCATGTCCATGACGTTACCCTTGGCAATGAACTCCTTGAATTCCTTGATCATGTTTTCTCCCTTTCGCGATCTGTGGGTAAATGGCTAGCAGACCGCGTTGTAACTGTCATGGTGATGCACAACTTTCGCGGTTGTTGTTCAGGGGAAAAAACTTGGGGAAATCCCCCAATCAGATATTGCAGAAAAACTCTGTGCATCGGGACGGCGCAAAAAAGTTTTGAATTCAATGCGCAATGGCCAGGGAAACCGCATACCTGACAAAAGCTGCGGATTGAGAAGTCGCCGGCCAGTATCCGCCGATCCCGCAAGTAACGGCTTTGAGCAAGGCAGTTATCTGGTTTTGGGGCCGGACCCGGTTCCCGGGTGATCAGCCCGGCAACGACCCTGTAAGCACGTATCGCAGAACGCCAACAACCTGCCTGGGGTCTACTGCCACGGCCAATGACGCCGCATGA
>CAYGNE010000265.1:0-4824 GCA_964351155.1 uncultured Rhodobacterales bacterium
CGGCATCGCGCTGGGTCAGGCGCTGACGCAGGCGCTGGGGGACAAACGCGGCATCCGGCGTTATGGCGCCTGCCTGCTGCCGATGGATGACGCGCTGGTGCGCTGTGCGCTGGACCTGTCGGCGCGTCCGTTCCTGGTCTGGAACGTGAACCTGCCCACCGACAGGATCGGCAGCTTCGACACCGAACTGGTGCGCGAGTTCTTTCAGGCCCTTTCGACCCATGGCGGCATCACCCTGCATGTCGATCAGCTGCACGGGCTGAACAGCCACCACATCGCCGAAGCCGCGTTCAAATCGGTCGCCCGCGCCCTGCGCGACGCGGTCGAAACCGACCCGCGCAAGGGCGACGCCGTGCCCTCGACCAAGGGCGCACTCTAAACGCCGACCGGCCGCGCCGTCAGGCGCTGCCCCGTCCTGGCGACCAGCCATTCGGCAAATACCAGGTTCGGGACCCAGCACAGCCACGCAACGATCATGTAGCCGGTTTCAAAACCCAACGTTGCCGAGAGTATCGGCAGATACAGTCGCAGGGTAACCGCCGCCCAGGTCAGCGCCGCCGACCGGATCATCCATCTTTGATGCGAAACGAACCGGCCAAGACGGGCCTGCCAGATGCCGGTCGCGGTTGTGGCCAGCCACAGGACCGCCAGCAGGAAAAACCCGGCCTGGCCAATCAGGCCGCCCTGCGCGGTCGGGGCGATCAGCAACCCGGACACCCCGCCGAACAGGATGGCGACGCCATAGACACGGCCAAGCCAACGGTGCAGGCCAGGCCGCGACCGGCGCAGCCGTGCCGTGAATTGAAACGGCACCAGCAACAGCGCGACCGGAGCCACCAGGATGTGAACATAGAGCAGGGCTGGCAACGCGGCCAACTGATGCAACATGTGCGCCAGCCCGATCTCTTGCGGCAGCAGCAGAAACCTCACCGACGCAAGGGCCACCGCGATCGACAGGATCCAAAACAAGACCTGACGGATCCGCTCCACGTAACGCATGATGACTCTCCGGAATCGCTGAACTTGACAGCGTCAAGATACGCGAAAACTTGACACTGTCAAATAGGCGGCGCTAATTCCTCTGCAAATGACCGGAAAACAACAGAAGAAACCCCATCATCATGGCGACCTGCGCAATGCCTTGATCCGTGCGGGAATCGGCATACTCGAGGAATGCGGGCTGGACGCGCTGACCCTGCGCCAGTGTGCCGCGCGGGCGGGTGTGTCCCATGCCGCCCCGGCGCATCACTTTGACGGGCTGACGGGCCCCAAGGCCGCAATCGCCGAAGAAGGCTATCGCGTTTTCCGCAATTACATGCTGGATGCCCGGATGCTCGGCGGCACGACGCCCCATGCCCGCCTGCAAAGCATCTGCCGCGGCTATGTCAATTTTGCCATCGACAACCCCGCACTGTTCGAACTGATCTTCCGTTTTGACGCCCCGACCTCGCAACAACACGGGCTTGATCGCGACGGGTCCGCCTCCTACCAGGTGCTGCGGGAAACCTGTGCGCCTTTCGTTGCTGCGGGACAGGATCCGGTTGCGTTGGAAACGCAGGTCTGGTCGCTGATCCACGGCTACACGGTTCTCTACATGTCTGGCCGGTTTGGCGAGGTCGATCGGGAAGACCGTCACCACGGGCTTTTCGCGCAGGTCACGGCGCTGCTTGATGCGCTGCCGCTGGCGTCGCCGGCTTGACCCCGCGCGCGTTTCGCGACAGGGAAAACCCAACGGATCAGTGACAAGGACGGCCCGATGCTGACAGCGATCGTCGATTACGAAAGCGGCAACCTGCATTCCGCCGAAAAGGCGTTTCAGCGGATGGCCCAAGAGGTCGGCGCCGGGGAGGTGATCGTGACCGCCGATGCCGAAACCGTGGCGCGCGCCGACCGGATCGTGCTGCCCGGCGACGGGGCGTTTCCCGCCTGCGCCGCCGCGCTTCGCGGCCATTCCGGGCTGTTTGGCGCGCTAATCGAGGCCGTCGAGGTCCGGGGCCGCCCGGTTCTCGGCATCTGTGTCGGCATGCAGCTGATGGCCAGTTGGGGGCGCGAGTATCAGGACACGCCCGGGCTTGACTGGATCGTGGGCGAGGTCGTGCACATCACCCCGTCCGACCCGGCGCTGAAAGTGCCGCATATGGGGTGGAACGATCTGGTGATCGATGCGGATCACCCGGTCTTTGACGGCGTTTCAACCGGGGATCACGCCTATTTCGTGCATTCCTACCAGTTCCACGTCGCCGATCCGGCGGACCGGCTGGCGCATGTGGATTACGGCGGCGATGTCACCGCCGTGATCGGCAGGGGCACCATGCTGGGCATGCAGTTTCACCCGGAAAAGAGCCAGGCGACCGGGCTGCGGATCATCGCCAATTTCCTGCGCTGGTCGCCCTAGTTCACCCGCGTCCAGGTTCCGCCATCGCGGCAGATCAGCAGCACGCACCCCGAAATCGCCAGCTTGTTGCCGTTCAGTTTCATCTTGGAGCTGTAGGTCTTGTCGCGATCGGGTGACCAGACCTTGCCATCGCCATAGCTGCCATCACCATTTGCGACCATGTCCCAGATGATCCGCTTGCCGACGTTTTCCGAGGCCAGTTCCTTGCCGTCCGCCCCAAAGGCCTTGACCAGCGTTCCGCAGATCTTGCTGCCGCAGGCCCCGACCTGGATATGACCGAAATGACCATTGTCATCGGCCGTCGTCTTCCATGTCCCATGCACCGGGTCCGCCGCCGCCATACCGGCCAGGCCAAGTCCCATGGTCATGCCAAGGATCAGTTTTTTCATGATGTCCTCCGTTTCTGGCGCCACAGTGGCGCAGCGATGCCCCGCCTGGCAAGAATGACCTTGGGTCGCGTTGCATTCCCGCCCTGCCCCATGCCATATCGCGCCAGCAGACAGCGAAAGGCACCGCCATGATCCTCTATCCCGCCATCGACCTGAAAGACGGACAAGCCGTGCGCCTGGTGCGGGGCGAAATGGATCAGGCCACCGTGTTCAACGACGACCCCGCGGCGCAGGCCCGGGCCTTTGTCCAGGCCGGGTGCGCGTGGTTGCATCTCGTCGATCTCAACGGCGCCTTTGCCGGCGAACCGGTCAATGCCGCGCCGGTCGAGGCGATCCTTGCCGCCTGTGACGTGCCCGCGCAACTGGGCGGCGGCATCCGCGACATGGCCACCATCGCGCGCTGGATCGACAAGGGGCTGGCGCGGGTCATTCTTGGCACCGTGGCGGTGGAAAACCCGGCCCTTGTCCGCGAAGCGGCGCGCGCCTTCCCGGGCAAGGTGGCGGTGGGCATCGACGCGCGCGACGGCATGGTCGCAACCAAGGGCTGGGCCGAGGAAACCGATGTGAACGCCACCGACCTGGCCCGCTCCTTCGAAGACGCGGGCGTCGCCGCGATCATCTACACGGACATCAATCGCGACGGGGCAATGCAGGGCCCCAACATCGCGGCCACCGCCGCGCTGGCGCGCGCGGTGTCGATCCCGGTCATCGCTTCCGGTGGCGTGTCCTCGCTGGACGACCTGATCGCCCTGCGAGATTGCGGTGTCGCGCTGAACGGCGCGATCTCGGGCCGGGCACTTTACGACGGGGCAATCGATCTGTCCAAGGCGCTTGCGGCCCTCGGACCGGGCTGATCCCGGCAATGCAGGCGTCCAGCATCTTTCTTCTGATCCTGTTCGCAACGCCGATTCCGTTTGCGTTCTTCGCGGGCGGGCAGTGCCGGTCGCGGCTGGCCCGCCGCCTGCTGCGGTACGGGGCGGCGCTGTTCGCGCTCCTGCTCCTCGCCGCGACGCTGTTCCTGATGTCCTGTGACGGCGACCTGATCTACGGCCTCCGGACGTGCGGCCCGTGGGGCTACACACCGCCCGGCCCGGTCGCGGCCGCAACCGGTCTCGTTTACGCCGCCTATGTCGTCATCGGCCCGGTGCTGGTGGTCGTCGCCATCATCGCCGAACGCCGGGCACGGCGGCAACCGGGCGCACCCGACCGACCTGACCGGCCGGTTTAACCCGCCGCCGCCCCGGTCAGCTTTTTCAACGCGCCCTGCATCTTGCCGATCACCGGCGCATCCCCCGGGATGTCCAGACCTTCCATCATCGCGGCCGGATCCTCGTAGACCAGCCAGACCTGCCCATCGCCATCCGCATAGGCCAGCACTTTCAGCGGCAGGAAAAGCCCGGCCAGCGGGTCCGCCTGCATCGCCGGCGTGCCCAGCCTGGGATTGCCAAAGACCAGCAACTGCGCATCCGCCAGCGCCATGTCCACGCTCGCCGCCCCCGCCGCATGATCGACCCGGGCGAACACCGTCGCCCCCGCCTTGCTCACCGCCGCCTCCAGCGCATCGATCGCCTCACCGACACTCTTGCCTGTCTTGACCTTGACCAGATCGCCCGCAAACCCGGGCATCGCGCAGCAAAGCGCCAGAAGTCCCGCCGCCAATATCGTTTTCATCAAACCGCTCCCTTCGTGATACCAGTCCAAAAACGCCACAGTGACGCAACCTGCGCCAATCACTTCTCTGGCATCGGCACGGATTTGCCGCTAGGACGTTGCCAGAAACGCCGAGAGCCCATGCTGAAAACCCGTATCATCCCCTGCCTTGATGTCGCCGATGGCCGCGTGGTCAAGGGCGTCAATTTCGTCGATCTGCGCGACGCCGGCGACCCGGTGGAATCCGCCCGCGCCTATGACGCCGCAGGCGCCGACGAGCTTTGCTTTCTCGACATCCACGCCACCCATGAAAACCGTGGCACGATGTTCGACGTGGTCCGGCGCACCGCCGAACAATGCTATATCCCGCTGACCGTGGGCGGCGGCGTG
>CAYGNE010000266.1:0-3819 GCA_964351155.1 uncultured Rhodobacterales bacterium
TCGCATTTCTGCCAGAGATTCTCGGGGGTCTCGCGACGCGAGAAAATCGAGTTGATCCGGGGCCGGACGTAGTTTGTGATCCAGTTCATTGCGATGCCTCTGCTGGCCGGTCTCATTCCGCAGATAAACGCCCGGTGATCGAATTGCAATCAGCGCCGGATCACAACCCGCGCCGCCAGCCAGCTGACCAGCAGCATGGCGAAATCCACGATCAGCCACTCGCGCAGCGCCTCGGTGTCGGACATCGAATACGGCAGCGTGAACAACGCCAGCCCGCTCAGGCTGTCCGGCATCGACACGATCAGGATCGCCACGACGTTGTTGAAAAGATGCACCGCGATCGCCGGCCCCAGCGTCCCGGCCCGCGCCGTCAGGTCCGCCGTCACCAGCCCGAACACCCCGGACCACAGCGCGATCAGCAGCGCGTTGTCGCCCGCCTCACCCGGCAGGTAATGGCCCGCCGCGAACAACGCCGCCGGCGCCCCCATCCAGATCAGCGGGCTCTTGAACCGCGCCGCCAGCGATTGCTGGATATAGCCGCGAAACAGGATCTCCTCGGCAGAGGTCTGGATCAGCACCGCGCAAAGCGACAGCGGCAACAGCGCGAACCACAGCCCGGGTTCAAGGTTCCGGTTCAGCGCCACGCCCATGTCATAAGGCGGCAACAGCAGCACGGCGACCATCAGGATGAACAGCAGGCGACCCACGCGCCAGAACTGCACCAGCGCCAGCGGCATCGGCCCGATGATCCCCAGCAGGCTGCGATCCTGAATCAGCCGGGCGGCAATCGCCACCCCCACGGTGACGAACCCGAACCCCGCCAGCAGGATCAGCAGCGCCGCCGGGCTGGTGCCCCGCAAGAGCGCGTCCCCCAACACCAGGTCGGGCACCGCCGACAACACCAGCAGATTGCCGGTCCGGCTCAGCAGGATGGTCACGACAACGACGATGGCCAGCCCCGCGATCAGCCGCCACAGCTGCGGCCGCCGCCGCGCCGGAGCCACCAGTACCTCGTGCGACCGGTACGGGCTGTCAGCCATCCAGCTCGTCCCGGATCTGGTCCAGCGCCACCGGCCTGTCCATCCCTTCGGTCAGATCGTCCAGATGAATGTTCGATCGGCCCAGCAGGTCCGCAACCGATCCCAGATGCCCGGCCACGGCTTCCAGCAGCCGCACCGCGACGGTGGCGTCGGTCTCGACGACCGACCGGAATTCCTCTGAACCGATCCGCAGGAACCGGGTCGGTTCCAGTGCGATCAGGTCCAGCTTGCGCGGCTCGTTCGTGATGATCGACAGATCCCCGATCAGCCGGCCCGGCTCGACAAACGACACCGGCGGATCATCCGGCTTCGAACCCGGCCAGCGCAGCTCGGCCCGGCCCTCAAGGCACAGATACGCCGCATCGGGCGGCTGGTTATGGGCAAACACCACCTCGCCCGCCTTGGCGTCGTACCATTGCGCGCTGAAGGCCAGCAGCCGCTGGTTGCGCCGGTCCAGGCGCGCGAACAGGTCGGCGGCGGCAATCGCGGTCTGTTTGAGCCGCAGGTCCTCGGCGCCCTCGCCCAGTTCGCCCTTGTCGGCACGCGCCACGCCGTCGATGCGACCGTTCTTGATCTCGACGAACAGGTCATAGGCATCCGGGTTCTGAAACCGGTCCTCCATGAAGATCATGGTCGACTCGGGCAACAATTCGCGCAGCTTCATCCGCGTCCTGTGGCGGCTTTCGGCGTCATGGCTGGCCAGCGCCTTGTCGATGATCAGGATATCGGGGCGCTTGATCGCCGCACGCGAGAATGCCGCGCGTTCCTGGAAAACGGTGGGCAGGTTGGTGCCCCCCAATCCGGTCGGCAGGTCATACATGATCGACGCGATGCGGCGGCGCAGGCCATGTTCGACAAACACCTCGGCAACCGCCTCTTCGATCTCGTCGGTCTTGGAGCCCGCACTCAGCGACACGCGGCCGTAAAGCGCGTTTTCCATCACCGTCAGGCGCGGCACATAGACATCCGGCGCCACCGCAACGAACATGTCGCCCACATGGCTGCGCAGGCTCTCTGCCTTGGCCTTCCGGATCGTCAGGATCTTTTCCTTGAACTTCTCGGGGAAACTGGTGCCGATCTGTTCCGCCGTCAGCAGGAACGGCACCGTCAGAAGCAGTGCAAGCTCGTCCTTGCTCAGCGCCTCATCGCCCTTGTCGCGGCGTTTCTCGGCGATATCGGCCAACCGCAGATACATCTCGTCTTCCATGCCCAGACGCCGGAACAGCGGGTGATCGATCCCGTCGCGGCCAAAGGTCTGGTTCAGGATTTCCATGACCGCCTGGCTGATGTTCAGCCCTTCTTCGGCCAACCCCTGTTCATGCAGCATGTCGATAAAGTAATGATCCTCGGCCAGCGCCTGCTGGCTGATCTGCCGGGTCGGGGCCGCAAACAGCAGGTTGCCGCCCAGCGGGATCGCCGGATTGAACTGGTCCGGATCAAACCTGTGCACGGCATCCGCCAGCCCCTTCTGCACCAGGCGTTCATGGATTTCCGGGCGCAGGCTGACGATTTCCTCGGCCATCTTCGGTTGCTGCCTGGGGTCGAACCGCGACCGCAGGGTGCGACGGAACATCAACTCGTCTGTTCCCATCGCCCCGACCAGCTCGAACCACCAGTCGCGGACATCCTCGCCATCGCTCAGACCGGCCAGCCCCGGATCGATCCATTGCGCATCCAGTACATCGGTGCTGTTGCCGGCGCGCCGCGCCTCTGCCGCGCGGCGGTCCTTGCCCTTGGGGTCCCACAGCACGGATTGCGGCTTGATCTTCAGGGGCATCAGCAGGTTGTCGCCCAGCGTGCCGTCAAACAGATACGGGCGCGAATGGGCATAGCCGACCCGCGCTGCGATCACCGCCTGGTGCAGCTCTTCCAGCTTGTGACCCGCAACCGTAACGCTGCCGCGCGTCGGCAGAACCTCGCGGATCAGCAGATGCGCGAACGCCGTGCGCTCCACCGCGCTGCTGCACTGGATCGCAACCCGCGAACCGCTGGGAATGTTCAGGGTTATGTCTTCCAGAACCGTGTTGCCATCGCCGTCGCGAATGGTCACGTCGCGGATATCGATCTCGCCTTTCAGATGCGGAATATCCTTGGGCTCGCCCTCGAACAGCTCGGCCGGGATCATGTTGCGCGGCGCAAACCGTTCGGTCACCACCTCCCAGCGCAGGCTCATGTCCTGCACCTGGTTGTAATAGGTCAAAAGCTCTTTCCAGGGGCTGGACAGGTCCTTGTAGGCGGCAATCGCCGCGACCAGCGCACCGACCGTAATATCGCCCCGGATCGCCAGGTACCCACCCGCCAGGTAGAACGCAAAAGGTGTCATCTGGGTGATCGTGTTGTTCAGAAATTTCATGAAGAATTTCTTCTGATAGATCTGAAACCGGATCTCGAACAGGCGGCCCAGCCGGTCGGTCAGCAGCGCCAGCCGGTAGCGCCAGCCGCCATTGGCGCGCAGGTCGCTGATGCCCGCGGCGCTTTCGCCGATCTCGCTGGACAGGTGGCGGATCTCCTGGATGCGGTCCTTGTTGAGCAGGTTGATCTGCCGCTGAAGGCGCGGGATCAGCCAGGCCTGCAACGGGATCAGCGCGATGCTGGCCAGCCCGAACCAGAAACTCTGCATGAACAGAAAGATCAGGATGGTCATCATCTGGCCGAACTGGAATGCCGGCTGTGCAACCGCATCGCCCATCAGCCCGCCCATCGGTTCGGCCTCCGACGTGATCATCGAGACCAGTTCGCCCTGGCTCGTGGTGCGGAAATAGGGCCTGGGAAACCGCAT
>CAYGNE010000266.1:3845-4810 GCA_964351155.1 uncultured Rhodobacterales bacterium
CCCCTTCATCGTGTTGACGCGCATCTTCATCAACCCGGCGACGATCACGGTGGCCAGGAACGCGAGACAAAGCAGCAGGAGGTACTGCACCTGCGTCATTTCGAAACCAAGTATCGCGACCTGGTCGGACGTTGCGCCGATCGCGTCGTTGATGATCATCTTGGGCAGTTCAAGCGACGCGTAGATGAACGGGAACGTCACCAGCGTGACCAGGAACAGGGTCAGCTGCTGCCGTTTCGAATGCTTCCAGATAAAGGAAAACAGTGTGGGTTCCATCACCTGGTCCTCGGCCCTGTCGATGTCGGTTGCATTGCCCAGGATCGGCAGGTCCCGGCGATTGAGTGACGGTAATCACTGGCTTGACCGATTACAAGGATCGGCCCGCCTTCACTCTTGTGACTTTTTCGGCGCGCCGCTATTCCCGAACCAGACAATTTTTCCCGGAGACTCCCATGCTCAAGCGCCCGTTCGACAAGACCACCCTGCCCAGCCGCCACGTGACAGAAGGCCCCGAGCGCGCGCCGCACCGGTCGTATCTCTACGCCATGGGTCTCAGCGACGAGGAAATCCACCAGCCGCTGGTCGGCGTCGCCACCTGCTGGAACGAGGCCGCGCCCTGCAACATCGCGCTGAACCGCCAGGCCCAGGCGGTCAAGCTGGGCGTCAAGGCCGGCTCCGGCACCCCGCGGGAATTCACCACCATCACCGTGACCGACGGCATCGCCATGGGGCACGAAGGCATGCGCAGTTCGCTGGCCAGCCGCGAAGCCATCGCCGACACCGTCGAACTGACCATGCGCGGCCATTGCTATGACGCGCTGGTCGGGCTGGCGGGCTGCGACAAATCCCTGCCCGGCATGATGATGGCCATGGTGCGCCTGAACGTGCCCTCCGTGTTCATCTACGGCGGCTCGATCCTGCCGGGCAAGGCACCGCAGATCGACGAGATCCCCGAGGATTTCCGC
>CAYGNE010000267.1:0-4731 GCA_964351155.1 uncultured Rhodobacterales bacterium
GCAAGGCAATTTCTCCGCGATTGGCAATCAGGATCTTGTCAAACATGGATCTGCCTTATTCGATGATGACCAACGGTGTGCCGTATTCCACCGCCGCGCCGTCTTCGACCAAAATCCGTTTGACCGTACCGGATCTTGGCGCAGGAATGTGGTTCATTGTCTTCATGGCCTCGACGATGAGCAACGTGTCGCCTTCGTTGACGCTGGCGCCCACGGAAATAAAGGCCGGGGAGTCGGGTTCGGGTTGCATGTAGACCGTGCCGACCATCGGGGATGCAACTGCCCCGGGGTGGCTTGCGGGGTCTTCGATGTCACCGGACGCCGATCCGGCGGGGGCCGAAGGGGACGCGGCAGCCGGCGGGGCCGGCGGCGCCACGGCAACTTGGGCGGGTGCCGCGGCGATCTGTGTCATTCGGCTGACCCGGACATTCAGACTGTCATCTTCGCCATACTCGCGCTTGACCTGCAGTTCTGTCAGATCGTTCTCCCGCAGCAACTCGGCCAAAGCCCTGATGAATGCCACGTCCGACTCGTGTTTGGTTTCCGTCATGATGTCCTCGATCGGTTCCGCTGTGCCCGTCTGATCCGCGGGATTAAATTACCGGCGCTTATAAGCCATGCTTGAAGCTGTGGAAAGCGCTGTTGATCGTCGTCAAGGTGGTGCTTCTGGCCTCGAAATTCCAGAGCAGATTGCTGCAATGGCATTCTTTTGGGTTTTCGCCCGGTTCGGACGGCTCGCTGCCTTGGGCGTTGCCAGTCACCCTGGCGCGATTGAAGCTGACCACGCGACCGGGCGGGGTGACCTTGTATCGCTTTTCATGCCTTTCATACCATAGCACGGTGGAATTGAAGTCGGTTGTGGCGAAAGGATAAAACGGCGGCGAGCGAATTGGGAGATTGAAGGTGATGAGTGTCACGATGCAAGAGACGTGTACCGATGCGGTTCAACAT
The DNA here is from genome assembly GCA_964351155.1 of uncultured Rhodobacterales bacterium. Lineage (GTDB taxonomy): Bacteria > Pseudomonadota > Alphaproteobacteria > Rhodobacterales > Rhodobacteraceae > CAYGNE01. The sequence continues at coordinate 952 of CAYGNE010000267.1, forward strand.
CGGGGCACCACGCTGCGGGCGGTATTCGATATGGGGGAGCGCTTGGTGACAAACAGTGCCGGCAACTCCCAGGGTGCTGGTGCATGAACCTTGGCAACTGGCTCTATCGGCAGGCCGGCGCAAACTCAAACCGCGCCGCGCTTTTTCTCGGGCGGGACAAGGTGGCAAGCTATGGTGAATTCCACCAGCGCGCTGCCAGTTTGGCCGGTTGGCTGAAAAGCGCCAGTGGCCAACCGGGCGACCGCGTGGGCTTCTTCATGAAGAGTTGCCCCGATTACCTGATCGTCCTGTACGGCATCTGGTATGCTGGCGCTGTTGCGGTGCCGATCAATGCCAAACTACATGGACGCGAGGCGGCATTCATCATCGGTGATTCCGGGGCCAATCTTGTCTTCGTGTCACCTTCATTGGCGGCTTCCTTGACTGACGCAAAGGTTGAATCGCGCATTGTGCCGACAAACGCGCCGGAGTACCTGTGCGCGGTAAGGCACCCGCCAGTCGCAGCACCCGAGTTCAGGTCGGGTGATGATCTGGCGTGGCTGTTTTATACATCCGGCACCACCGGGCGGCCCAAGGGCGTGATGATCACGCACCGGATGCTCATGTCCATGTCGCTGGCCTACCAAACCGATGTGGACCGCGTCAGGTCCAGCGACACGGCGTTGTATGCCGCCCCGATGAGCCATGGTGCAGGCCTTTACAACATGGTCCATGTATTGAAGGGCGCGCGTCATGTCTGCCCGGCATCCGGCGGATTTGATGAGGTCGAGATAATTGATCTGGCGCGCCATTTCGGGCGGGTGCACATGTTTGCAGCGCCGACAATGGTCAAACGGCTGACAGAGACAGCCCTGGCGACCGGCGAAAAAGGCGCGGGTTTGCGGACCATCGTCTATGCCGGCGGGCCGATGTACAACGCGGACATTATCGAAGCCGTGGATCACTTTGGAGCGATCTTCGTTCAGATCTATGGTCAGGGGGAATGCCCGATGGGTATTACGGCACTGGGTCGCCATGACGTGGCGAACCGCTCGCATCCGCGTTGGCGTTCCAGGCTTGCCAGTGTTGGTCGCGCGCAATCGCCCGTTGACGTTCGCATCGCTGATGCCCAAGGAATATCACTTCCTCAAGGCAAGGTGGGCGAGATCATGGTCAGCGGTGACGTGGTGATGCCCGGTTACTGGCAAAACACAAAAGCGACGGAAAAGGCGCTGGTGGATGGCTGGTTGAAGACCGGCGACATGGGGTCAATGGATGAAGACGGTTATGTCACGTTGCACGACCGCTCAAAAGACATGATCATAACCGGCGGATCCAACGTCTATCCAAGGGAAGTGGAAGAAATCCTTTTGACGCACCCGAAAGTCCGCGAGGCATCGGTTGTGGGGCGCCCGCACCCGGAATGGGGGGAAAGTGTCGTCGCCTTTGTCGTTGGCGAGGCGGATTGGAAAGAGCTGGACCGGCTCTGTATCGACAACATTGCCCGGTTCAAGCGCCCAAAGGAATATTTTCGTCTGACCGAGTTGCCCAAGAACAACTATGGCAAGGTTCTCAAGACCGATTTGCGCCGGAAACTGGAGGAAGAAAAATGACAGATCTCACGGGCAAGACCGCGTTGGTCACAGGGTCTGTTCAGGGCATCGGCCTTGCGATTGCAGAAAAGCTGGCCGCGGCAGGCGCCCGGATTGCCGTCCATGGTCTGGCGGGTGATGCCCAGATCGAAGAGGTTTGTTCTCACTTGAGGGTCGTCGGCTCTCCGCAGGCCGAGTTCTTTCATGCGGATCTGAGAAATACTGACCAGATATCGGATTTGATGCTCGCGGTTTCGGCTTGGGGAGGGGCGGACATCCTGGTCAACAACGCGGGAATCCAGCACACGGCGCCGCTCGAAAAAATGCCGGTTGAGACATGGGATGCCATTCTTGCGATCAATCTGAGCGCGGCCTTTCACACGATGCGGGCCGCGATGCCGGGAATGGCGGAGAAAGGCTATGGGCGGGTGATCAACATATCATCGGTGCATGGGTTGGTGGCCAGCAAGTACAAAGCGCCCTACGTGGCCGCCAAACACGGTCTCATCGGTTTGTCGAAGGTTGCGGCGCTGGAATATGCGGCCAGGGGCGACCGGGCAAAGGGCGGCGTTACAGTCAATTGCATCTGTCCCGGTTGGACCAACACCGAGATCATCGAGCCACAGATACAGGAGCGCCTGAGTTCGTTCGGTGGTGATCGCGATGCGGTCATTGCGGACCTTCTGAAGGAAAAACAGCCCAGTTTGCGGGGCTCGGAGCCGACCGAGGTAGCCACGCTGGCCCTGTGGCTCTGCGATCCGGTGGCGCACAATCTGACCGGTGCCGCGATCCCCGTGGACGGCGGTTGGACGGCCCAATGATCCGCATCGTGGCGCTTTAGTAATCTGTTTCAGCTTTCTTGAGCTCCTCGGCCTGCTGCGCGAGGATTTCCATGATCTTGATTTGAATGGCCGACGGCGGTGCCGAGTTGTGGCCTTCTTCGTCACCGTGCCTGCGGGGGTTTGCGTCGGACGACGCCGCGCCTTGATTGGGCGGTTGGATCTGTTGCGTCGAGGTTGACGTCGTTGGATCCGGCGGAAGGGATGCCGGATGCCCGGTCGGCTGTGGAGCCAACACCGGCAATGCTATCGAGATATTCACGTTTTTGCTCCATCATTTGCGGAGCCCTCACCCAATGCGCATTATTCAGTTGTGCGGTTAACAGCGCGTTTACTGAACTTTGGATCTGGCGCGGAAAATGGCGTGAATTTTTCACAAATGCCATTCAGAACACCAAAGGGAAACGAGAACTGTGTCGTGGCGCTGCAACAGGCGAAACGGACCCTATCCGTTTGGATGATCCAATCGTTCGCGGTTCGACGCATGCTGAACACTGCTCGCAAGCCGCGTTTGCACGTCGCGAGGCCCGAACAATGGATCGCACGGGATCATGGCGGCCCCGCCGGCCCGGCTCACATCCAGTTTTGCCGCGAGCCTCGGTCAGTGCCGATGGAAAGTGCCGTGGATCATCAGATGGCCAGGTACTCTGCGCGCAGCTCTTCGTTTTCCAGAACCTCTGCGGCGGAGCCGTCGAACACGATGCCGCCAGTATCCAGGATCACGGCCCGATCGGCCAGTTCCAGCGCCCGCACAGCGTTCTGTTCGACGATTACCGTGGTCATGCCCTGCTGCTTGATGTGAATCAGTGTTTTTTCGATTTCATCCACGATGACCGGCGCCAGACCTTCATAGGGTTCATCAAGCAAGAGTACTTTGATGTCCCGCGCCAATGCCCGTGCAATCGCCAGCATCTGCTGTTCACCACCTGACAGTGTAACACCTTCTTGTGCGCGGCGCTCTCCCAGACGCGGGAACAGTTCGTAGATTCGTTCTATCGACCAACCGATCGGCGGGGCAATCTGGGCCAGTTTCAGGTTTTCTTCGACCGTGAGGCCGGGAATGATCCGGCGGTCTTCCGGCACGAGCCCAAGCCCCACGGTCGCCGCCTCGTGGCTTGCCATATTGTGCAAGGGCTGGTGATCCAGCCAGATTTCGCCGTGCCCGACCTGTGGATCGCCGAGCCGCGCTATGGATCTCAGCGTCGAGGTTTTCCCCGCTCCGTTGCGACCCAGAAGTGCAAGGATTTCCCCTTCGTGGACGTTGAAGCTGATTCCCTGTACGATGTAACTTTCGCCGTAATAGGCATGCAAGTCCCAGACCGACAGAAACGCCGGTGCCGTGGTTGCCATGTTGGCGTTCTTGGAAAAGT
>CAYGNE010000268.1:0-4677 GCA_964351155.1 uncultured Rhodobacterales bacterium
TTTCCCCGCGTTTCTGCGTTTTCAATACGGTTTCGGTAAAACTGTTGATCGTTGTATATCGGCGCAGGAAACGTTCCAGCACCGCACCCAGCACATAGGCGCTGCTTCCTTCAAAAAAGCTCTCGTCAATACCAATCGTGATTTCCAGGCCCCGCACCGCCGAAGACAGGACTTCGTCGCTCATCCGGCGCACGATGGGCCGGGTCGATGCCGAAACGATGCCTTCCAGCTGTTTTTCGGTCACCCGGTCGCCAAGCGGTGCATAGAGCCCGATCAGTTCGCGCAGCGCTTCGGCGGGATCACCACGGCCCGATCCGGCAATCGACAGATAGTTCAGGCTGAGATGGCTGATCAGGCGCCAGGCCGTGTCGCCCTGCGCCAGCGTCGGATGCGGCCGGGTCGGTGAAACCGGCAGGCGGATCGATTTCACCGGACCGCCTTCGGGCATCTGGAAAACATCCGCATCGCCGGTCGCCAGCAGCATCGGCAAATCCCGGTTCGAGCACAGCGCCTGAACGGCCAGCTGATCGAGACTGGCCGAATATGGCGCCTGTTGGCGGTCCACCAGGGTCAGGTAGACTTCGGACCCGAGATAGGATGTGCGGACCCCGCGCAGCCGTTCCTTTTCCGACCGCTGCCGCATCTTGCGGCTCATCGTGTAATAGGCCGGGTGGGTTTCGCCGGCGGCGGTAAAATCGGTGGTGGAATAGAACGGGCGGAAAACAACGTCGTCTTCGCCGCCGCCGCTGATGCCAACCACGCTCTCCAATGTATGGATCTCGAAATCCATCCCGGCGGTGCGGTTCGGAACGATGTGCTGTTCCGTATCGCGTGCGATCACGTGTACCCGGTCGCAGCGTTTGGGGAACAGGTTGACCGCAGGAACCGCATTCAGGGTGAAGGTTTCCGGCACCACCATCGGTGCGACCTCGGTGCGGCCCTCTTTCAGCAGGATGTAGATATCGACATCGGACCCGGTGGTCCGCGCCAGGGCAGGCTGCAATCCCTTGAGTTCCACGAACAGGTACCGTTCCGGCATCGCAAAGTATTCCTGCAGCAGCCGGTAGCCGTCAAAGGACTGTCTTGGCGTGGGCAACAACGCCTCGTCGCGTTCGAAACCGCAATGCCGGATCGCCCCGTCACGCAGCTGTTGCGCCCAGTCGGCACGCCGGTCAGTCGAGCGTCCGCACAGGCCGGTGACCTGCGTGCACAGAAGTTCAAGAAGCGCCCAGCTGTTGCCGCCGCTGCTGTTCAGATACAGGGTCAGGTCGTCCATCGGCAGATCGGCCATCGCCTCGCCGTCCGAACGGTTCAGGCGCAGCCGGATTCCGGCCCGCGCGTCGGTGGCGCCGGCAACGCCGGCGGCGACCAGGTCGCCGCGCCCGCCGATATATTCCGCCTCGGTGATCTGGATTGGCCAGATCGTCATGTCCGACGCGGTGCGGAATTCGCACGGCGTCTGTTCGCCTTCCATCAAGCGGCTGCGCAGCGCGGTGTGACGCGGCAGAAGATAGCCGTTCTTGACGGCAGAGTTGGCGACATCGGGTTCGAATGCCGCGATCATCATCGACGGCGTGGGCGCCAGGTAGTGCGGATAGACGATTTCCAGAAGATTGCTGGTAAACGCCGGGTACTGCAGTTCCAGCTCCAGCTGCACCCGCGCCGACAGGAACGCCACCCCTTCGAGCAGCCGCTCGACATAAGGGTCCAGAACCTCGACCCCTTCCATCCCCAGCCGCCCGGCGATCTTGGGATAGGCGGCGGCGAATTCCGCGCCCATGTCGCGCAGGTACACCAGTTCCTTTTCGTAGTGTTTCATCAGCCGGGTATCCATGGCGGTCACCGGCTCCCTTCGACGGACACTTCGCCCGTCGTCACATCGACCTTGCTGCGCAGGTAAAGCTCCAGCGGCAGGGGTTGCGCCCACATGTCCGCCCTGATGATCAGGGCGACGGTCATTTCGCCTTCTTCCTCGTCCGGGCTGAGCGATACGTCGACGGTTCCCTCTATGATGCGGGGTTCGTGAACCGATATTGCCTGCTCGATGGACCGGCGGATCTTTTCCGCCCGTTGTGCCGTGGAAAATTCGCCGGAAACCTCGCGCAGCCCATAGTTCAACACCGACCGCGCCACGTTCGGGAGCGCCTTGGCGTCGAACGTGCTTTCGGTGTTGGTTGTGTTCAGCAGCCAGGCAAGGTCGCGCTGAACGATCTCGCGCAGGCGGGAGATGTCGATCACGCGCGAATCCCGGGTTTCCTTCAATTGTCCCGGTTCGTCATCCGTCAGCCGGTCCAGCAGAGACGGTTGCAGACGCTCGGCAATGGTCTTGTCAGCCATCCTGGGATGCGCCCTGTTCCGCTTCGGCGCCCTCCATCACCAGCGTGCGGATGTCCATCAGGGCGACATCGCTCTGGTCGGTTGTCAAAAGCCGCTGTCCACAGCCAATGAACGTGTCGCTGCCGGCATCGGCCCATGTGGTCGCGCGCGCCAGTTTCGCGGCGGCGTCGTCACCGTCTGTCGTGCCGGTGTAGCGGGTTGGAATGAGCGCGGCGACCTCGCCACCATTGCGCAGGCTCAGCGTTGCGGCAGTCCAGACCGCATCGCGCAGATCGCTGGGATCGTCCATTTTCAGCGTGCCGATCGAACTGAACGGCAGCCAGAAATACCGCCCGTTGACGATGATTTCCAAAACCGGGCCAAGCCGCATGTCGGCATCCGCGATCCATTGGAACGGCGTGCCGTTGACCTCGCCGGCGCTGGCGGGCGCGGCATCAAAGGCGCGGGCGCGCAGATCCGCCGCCTCACCGGGTTTTCCGGCCGCCAGCAGTTTCTGCGCTTCGATCAGAAGGGCCAGCCATTCCTCGGGTTCGCCAAAGATCAGCGGGTCCTTTTCACCGGCAAAGACCTTTTCGCGGTAGACCTCGCAAATGATCGCCTCGCGATAGGTCTTGGCCATCATCGTGGCGGCCTCGTCCATCTCCGCGCTCAGTTTGAGTTGGGTGATGGCGCGTTTCCAGTCGCCCAGAACGCAGAGCAGCTGAAACAGAAAAATCCGCAGCTTGGGATCTGCGGGATTGGCCCTTACCTTGTTTTGCAATTCGGACAGCGCACCGGCAAGATCGCCGGATTTGAGAAGTTCTTCTGGCTGCATGTATTTTCCGCCTCGCTGTCAGGAAAGCAATCCGGGCGAAACCGCCCGGATTGTCGAAAGGATCGTCAGACGCCCGATCAGGCCATCTGCGACAGTTCCTTGTCCCACTTGAAGTCGCTGTCCTTGGTAAGTTTGCCCTTGGTGTCGGACATCTTGTAATCCATCCGGATCCGCGAATAGTTGAACTCGAACGAGTCCGCGGGGACGTCTTCGCCGGATGCGTTGGTGTCGTACTTCACAACCAGGGCATCCTCGAGAACCACTTCCCAATAGGTTTCCATCCCGGCGGTCGGATCGTCGCCCGCGCGGCAGAAATGCACCGTGACCTTGTCATAGATGACGCCGGACGCGCAGTTCTGCATCATCTTCAGCGATGCCCGGTTCTGGTCCATTTCGCAGCTGATATTGGCAATGTCCGTCTCACCACGGGTCCGCTGGGCGGCGCGCGCGCCTTCCGGCACCGAACGTTCGGCCGAGAAATTGACCGTGTTCAGAACGATCCAGTCCTTGTGGTTCTGCTCCTGGGATTCACCTGTCGGAGCGTTGTTTCCTTCACATTTCATAAAAATACTCGGCATTCTTTCTAGCCCTTTCTATCTGAGCGCTCTTGCGCATGGTTGAATTGAAGTCTGATGGTTTGATTGTGGCCTTATGCGCCTTTCTCCGATGGTAATTTTGATACCAGCCGAAGCGAGACCGATAGTCCTTCGAGTTGATAATGAGGACGCAGGAAGAATTTGGACGAGTAGTATCCGGGGTTTCCTTCGACCTCCTCGATGACCACCTCGGCAGCGGCCAGTGGTTTTCGCGATTTTTCCGCTTCCGTGGAAATACTCGCGTTGAAATCGACGTAATTGTCGATCCAGTTCTGCAGCCAGGACTGCATATCGTCCCGTGACTTGAACGAGCCGATCTTGTCCCGCACCATGCATTTCAGGTAATGCGCGAAACGGCAGGTTGCGAAGAGATACGGCAACCGGGCGGCGAGATTGGCGTTGGCCGTCGCATCCGGGTCATCGTATTCAGCTGGCTTGTGCAGAGATTGCGCCCCGATAAACGCGGCGAGATCCGAGTTCTTGCGGTGAATCAGCGGCATCATGCCATTCTTGGCAAGTTCCGCTTCGCGCCGGTCCGAGATCGCGATCTCGGTCGGGCATTTCTGATCGACCCCGCCATCGTCGGTGGGGAACGTGTGGCTTGGCAGGTTTTCCAGCGCGCCGCCGCTTTCGACGCCGCGAATACGCGAACACCAGCCATGCTGCTTGAACGAGCGGTTGATGTTCACCGCCATGCCATAGGCGGCGTTGACCCATCCGTACTTGCTGCTGTCGGCACCCTCGGTGTCTTCTTCAAAGGCGAAGGCCTCGACCGGGTCGGTCTTGGAGCCATAGGGCAGCCGGCCAAGGAAGCGCGGCATTGCCAGCCCGACATATTTGGAGTCTTCGCTTTCGCGCAGCGACCGCCAGGACGCATATTCCGGCGTCTGGAAGATTTTGGTCAGATCGCGCGGATTGGCCAGTTCCCCC
>CAYGNE010000269.1:0-4604 GCA_964351155.1 uncultured Rhodobacterales bacterium
GGTGACCGACATCAATTCGCTGAACCTCTATGCACGCAAGGAGCCTGGTCGGGCGCTGGCGATGCTGATCCTGATGTTCAGCCTTGCGGGCGTGCCGCCGATGCTGGGATTTTTCGGCAAGTTCTATGTTCTGCGCGCCGCCTATGAGGGCGGGCTGGCATGGTTGGCAGTGGCCGGTGTGGTGGCATCCGTGATCGGGGCGTTCTACTATCTGCGCATCGTCTACTACATGTATTTCGGCGAAGAGGGCGCGGAACTGGAAAGCAACCGGTCGCCGGTTCTGTGGGGCTTTCTGATGGCCTCGGCAGCGGTCATGCTGCTGGGTATCGTCAACATGTTCGGGGTTGAAAGCGCGGCGGCGGCGGCGGCGACGCTGGTCAACTGATCTGGTCGTGGCACATCCGGTCACCCGGTCCTGCGGAAACACAGCGTCATGAGCGCCTGGCCCGAAGGCTACGGGCTGCGGGTTCTGGACGAGGTGGATTCGACGCTGAACGAAGCCGCGCGGATTGCGCCGGGCCTGTCGGGACCGGAATGGATACTGGCCCGTCATCAGACTGCCGCGCGCGGTCGGCGCGGGCGTCACTGGGCCAACCCCAGAGGTAACCTCGCCGCAACACTTGTACTGTTTCCACGGGAAGAACCGGGCACCGCCGCCTTGCGCAGCTTTGTTGCTGCGCTGGCCTTGTATGATGCGTTTGTTGCGGTCTGCGGGCGAAGTGACGGTTTTGCACTGAAATGGCCGAATGACGTTCTGCTCAATGGCGGAAAACTGGCCGGCATCCTGCTGGAAAGTGCGGGGCAGGGCGGCACCGTCCGGCATCTTGCCATCGGGATAGGTGTCAATCTGCTTGATGCACCGCAACCGGACGCGGTGGAACAGGGGGCGGTGCGCCCCGTGTCCCTGTTGTCGGAAACCGGCACGCAGGTGGACGCGGAAACGTTCCTCGCCCATCTGGCCCAAGCCTATGCCCGCCGCGAACTGCAATTTGCGACCTACGGGTTCGGGCCGATCAGGACCGCGTGGCTGGACCGGGCCGCGCAGCTTGGCGAAACGATCACCGCCCGGACCGGCACCTCCGAAACCACCGGCCGGTTTCAGACGGTGGACGACCGGGGTAACCTCGTTCTAAACACCGCCGGGGGGAGTGTGATCATCCCTGCGGCAGAGATCTTTTTCTGAGGGAGGCACAGATGCTTCTGGCAATCGACTGCGGCAACACGAACACCGTGTTCTCGATCTGGGATGGAGAGAAGTTCCTGTGCACGATGCGCACTTCGACCCATCACGGGCGAACGGCAGATGCCTATTTCACCTGGTTTTCGACGCTGGTGAAACACTATGGCATCGAACTGAACATCACCGATGTGATCATTTCGTCTACGGTGCCGCGCGTTGTGTTCAATCTGCGGGTGTTTTCCGATCAGTTCTTTGGTTGTCGCCCGCTGGTGGTTGGCAAACCGGAATGCGAATTGCCCGTCCCACCGCGCGTCGACCAGGGCACCCGACCGGGTCCGGACCGGCTGGCCAATGCGGTCGGGGCGTACGACCGTCATGGCGGCAACGTTGTGGTTGTTGATTTCGGAACCGCGACCAACTTTGACGTGGTGGCCGAGGACGGGGCCTATGTGGGCGGCGTGATCGCCCCCGGTGTCAATCTCAGCCTGGAAGCGTTGCATGCCGGTGCCGCCGCGCTGCCGCATGTGGACATCTCGCGTCCCGACAGCGTGATCGGCACAAATACCGTGGCCTGTATCCAGTCCGGCGTGTTCTGGGGCTATGTCGGTTTGATCGAGGGGCTTACATCCCGGATCAAGGCCGAGTATGGGCAACCGATGAAAGTTGTCGGAACCGGCGGGCTGGCGCCGCTGTTTGCACAGGGCGAAGTCCTGTTTGACACAATCGAACGAGATCTGACGATGCACGGGCTGACCGTGATCCACAAATACAACAAGGACAACGCATAGCGCATGAGCAGCGAAAGATTGATCTATCTGCCCCTTGGCGGGGCGGGCGAAATCGGCATGAACGCCTATCTCTACGGCTATGGCAAACCGGGCAAGGAACGGTTCATCCTGGTCGATCTGGGCGTCACCTTCCCGGACATGGACGGTACACCGGGGGTCGACCTGATCCTGCCCGATATCACCTGGTTGAAAGAACGTGCCGATCGGCTGGACGCCGTTTTCATCACCCACGCGCATGAAGACCACGTGGGGGCGGTGGCGCATCTTTACGGGGATCTGCGCAAACCGATCTATGCACGGGCCTTCACCGCCAATATCGCCCGCGGGAAAATGGCCGATCTGGGCCAGCCGGAGGACGCGGTCACCACGGTGTCCGCCTGGCCGCAACAGACCAGCGTTGGTCCCTTCAATGTCGGGTTCCTGCCGATTTCCCATTCGATTCCGGAAAGTGCGGCCTTGGTGATCGATACGCCGGATGGGCGCGTGATCCACTCTGGCGATTTCAAGCTGGACCCGACACCGGTTGTCGGCGAACCCTTTGATCCGGACCTGTGGGCAGAGGTATGCAAGGGCGGTGTCAGGGCCTTGATGTGTGACTCAACGAACGTGTTTTCGCCTGCTCCGGGCCGGTCCGAGCAGAGTCTTGGACCGGCGATCGAAGACCTGGTGAAAGAGGCGCGCGGCATGGTGGTCGCAACCACGTTTGCCAGCAACGTGGCACGGGTCAAAACACTCGCCGAGGCGGGGGAGCGCGCCGGACGGTCAATTGTCCTGTTGGGGCGCGCCATGCGCCGGATGGTTGACGCCGCACAGGAAACCGGGGTTCTGTCGGGGTTTCCGGCAACAATCAGTGCCGAAGAGGCATTGGACGTACCGCGGGAAAACCTGATGCTGCTGGTGACCGGCAGCCAGGGTGAACGCCGTGCCGCCAGTGCGCAGCTTTCGCGGGGCAAATACCGTGGGCTTGAAATGAAAGAGGGCGATCTGTTCCTGTTTTCGTCAAAGACCATCCCCGGAAACGAACGCGGGGTAATCCGCATCATGAATGCCTACAGCGAAATGGGCGTTGACGTGATCGATGACAGCACCGGGACATATCACGTGTCCGGCCATGCCAACCGTCCCGACATCGAACGGATGCACGACATCGTGCGCCCCCAGATGGTGATCCCGATGCATGGCGAACACCGCCATTTGCGCGAACACGCGAAACTCGCGATCTCGCGCGGCTATCAGAGCGCTGTGGCGGTGAATGGCATGATGATGGACCTTTCCGGCAATGCGCCGTCGGTGGAAGACTATGTCGAGACCGGCCGCAGCTATCTTGACGGATCCGTCCGGATCGGGGCGCTCGATGGCGTGGTGCGGGACCGCATCCGGATGGCGCTGAACGGCCATGTGACGGTGACCGTCATTCTGGATGAAGAGGATGAACCGCTGGGGGAACCATGGTGCGACACCAAGGGGTTGGCGGAAAACGCCCAGTCCAACGCGCTTCTCGTCGAGATACTCGAAGAAGATCTGAGCCAGTTCATGGGGCGCGCGGGCGCCAAGACATTGTGCGACGATGACAAGCTGGAGGAATCGCTGCGCCGGATCGTGCGCCAGACGGCGCAGAACGAGATCGGCAAGAAGCCCGAGGTAACGGTGGTTATCAGCCGGATGCGCTGAGCCGGATGGCGGGTTATCCCGCCATCCGCTCGTCAAAACTCATGGCGATGAAACTGGGCATGTGATCGCCCATGCCGATGACCTTGTTGCCACCCGTGTCGCGGCGCGAAGAGCGACCGCGCGAGGATGCGCGGGGTTCGCTTTTCTGCTCTGGCATTTCAGCCACGGCTTCCGGCGTTTCGGGCGTTTCCGGCGCGGCGGGCTTGCTGCGCTGCCGTGACGCCGGTTTCTTTTCCCTGGGCTGGACGTCGTCCTGCACAGGTTCGGGTTTTGTTGATTTCAGCGGGTTGTCCAGCCGCGGAATTTCCTTTTGCACCAGCCGTTCGATATCGGCGAGGTTCTTTTCATCGCGCGGTACGCAGATCATCATCGCCTTGCCATCGCGGCCCGCACGTCCGGTGCGGCCGATCCGGTGCACGTAATCCTCGGCATGGCCGGGGACGTCGAAATTGAAGACATGGCTGACGCTTGGCACGTCCAGGCCGCGCGCGGCGACATCCGAAGCCACGAGGAAGCGCAGCGTGCCATCGCGGAACCCGTCCAGCGTCCGGGTGCGCTGGCTCTGGTCAAGGTCACCGTGGATAGGGGCGGCGTCGTAACCGTATTTCTTGAGGCTCTTTGAGACGATATCCACATCGGTCTTGCGGTTGCAGAAGATGATCGCGTTGGTGCAGGTCTCGCCCTCGGCGTCGATCAGGGCGCGCAGCACCTTGCGCTTTTCGCTGGCTTCGCGGTCCTTGCGGCTGCCTTTGAACATCACCACGCATTGCTCGATGTTCTCGCCGGTTGTGGCCTGCCGGGCGACCTCGACGCGGACCGGGGCCGACAGGAAGGTATTGGTGATGCGTTCGATTTCGGGCGCCATTGTCGCCGAGAAGAACAGCGTCTGGCGCGTAAAGGGTGTCAGGCTGAAGATGCGTTCGATATCGGGAATGAACCCCATGTCCAGCATCCGGTCAGCCTCG
>CAYGNE010000270.1:0-4602 GCA_964351155.1 uncultured Rhodobacterales bacterium
AGCATCCGCAGCAGGAGTTCCTGCAGGTGGACACGACCAACATTCTCTTCATCTGTGGTGGTGCCTTTGCCGGGCTGGACAAGATCATTTCCGCCCGCGGCAAAGGCAGCGCAATGGGCTTTGGTGCCGATGTGCGTGACAACGATGAACGCGGCGTGGGCGAAGTGTTCAACGATCTTGAGCCCGAAGACTTGCTCAAATTCGGGTTGATCCCTGAATTCGTCGGCCGTCTTCCGGTTCTGGCAACGCTGGAGGATCTGGACGAAGAGGCGCTTGTCACCATTCTGACAAAACCGAAGAACGCTTTGGTCAAACAGTATCAACGCCTGTTCGAACTCGAGGATACCGAGTTGCAGTTCACCGAAGATGCGCTGAAGGCCATCGCCAAGCGCGCGATTGAACGCAAGACCGGCGCACGTGGGTTGCGTTCAATTCTCGAGGATATCCTCCTGGATACCATGTTCGACCTGCCGGGGCTGGACAGTGTCACCAAGGTGGTTGTGAACGAAGAGGCGGCGATGTCCGATGCGGCACCTCTGATGATCCACGCGGATGCCGAGAAGGACTCGGCTTCGGCCGGCTGATCCATGACCATTCGTCGTATCTCTTCGGGTGGAGCCTTCGAGGCCAAGATCGGGTATTGCCGGGCCGTGGTGGCGAACGGGTTTGTGCATGTCGCGGGGACCGTTGGCGAGGGCGACGATGTCGTTGCACAGTGCAATTCGGCTCTTGCCACGATCAAGAAGGCACTGATCGAAGCGGGTGTGACCTTTGCAGACGTTGTGCGGGTCACTTATATGCTTCCGGACCGGACAGAATTCGAAGCCTGCTGGCCGGTGCTTCGGGAAACCTTCGGTGAAAATCCGCCGGCGACGACAATGATCGAGTGTGGGCTCATCGATCCGAAGTACCGCATAGAAATCGAGGTAACTGCCGCTATTCCCTGATTTGTCTTGGGGTCTGTTTGGGACCGACACGCGGGTTGCCGGACAACTGCACCTGTTTCAGGAACGGTTTTGATGTCTTGCGGCCGGTAAATGCTCGGCGGCGCGTGGTCCGGTGCCAGCCCATCTTCACGCGGTTTCGTCTTCCACGTGGTAGGCACGGCGTCGGCTCGGCAGTTCAGAACCCCAGATCAAATCCCTGCATAGGAGTGGTTTCCTTGCGACGGCGATCCAGCAGTTTCTTGAGATCGCTTCGGTTGTCTGGTTCGCGAATGCCCAGCATCATTTTCGCGGCGTCGACAGATTGGGACCAGAAGGCGACGAAAGCGTTTTCTTCTTCGGCTTTGGCGACGCTCACGGTTTTGGGACCCGATGGGGCGGGGCCGGTGATCAGCGACCGGACCTCTGTATTCAGGTTCATGACAATAATCGCGACTGCAATCGTCGATACAATTGAAATCAGGAATTTCACAATTGCTCCCCACCCAAGCCCAACAATGTCGTGATATTTTTGAAAAACGGCAATATTTGGAGTTTTTCGGGAAGCTTCTTGGCAATATCTGCGGCAACGAGTGGCACTGGACCTTTTCTTCGGGATGAGTCATATCGGTTACGAAACTGCGGAGGCATCCATGGGAATCCTGAACAGTCTTTTGCGTGCCGTGACATGGTGGAACGGTCAGACGCTGAACACCCAGATTTTCACCTGGCGCAAGGGTGTGAAGGTGGGCGAGGATGATCAGGGCAACGTGTTTTATCGCAATGCCGATGACAGCAAACGCTGGGTGATCTTCAACGGAGAGGTCGAAGCCAGCAGGATCAGCCCGGACTGGCACGGTTGGCTGCACCGCACGTGGGACGAGCCGCCTTCGGACAAACCTCTGCCGCGCAAGACCTGGGAAAAGCCGCATCAGGAAAACCTGACGGGAACTGCGCTGGCTTACGCCCCGGCAGGATCGCTTCGGCACGCCGAACCCGCACCAAGACGCGATTACGAGGCGTGGAGCCCCGAATAACGACCAGCATCGAACGGAGCGCGATATGTCGCAAAACACCACCGAAATCGCGGTCGGAGGCTTGGTTCTGGCCGGGGCCTTGGCATTTGCGATTTATGCTGGCCAGGCAACCGGGTTGTCCACATCCCGAGATGGGTACGAACTCAGCGCGAGTTTCCGCTCGCTCGAAGGCGTTTCGGTGGGGACTGATGTGCGTCTCGCAGGCGTCAAGATCGGAACCGTCACCGATGTGCAGCTGAATCCGGAAACCTATCGCGCCGACACCAGTTTTTCGGTCAAGGAAGGCATCTCCGTGCCCGACGACAGTGCGGTGATCGTCGCATCCGAGGGGTTGCTTGGCGGGAATTTCGTGGAAATCGTGCCCGGTGGATCGCCGTTTTTCTTTGAACCGGGGGACGAGATCGAAGACACGCAGGGCGCGGTTAGTCTGATTTCCCTGCTGATCAAGTTTGTGGCTGGCAGCGGAGAGGAAGAGTGATCCGGAACCTGTTCGGCGCGGCTTTGCTCTTGATTGCGGGGTCAGCCGCTGCCGCGGAAGGATCCGACGCGACATCGGGTGTTGGTGCGGTTTTGCGCGGGTTGGACAAGGTGAACGGCCAAACTGTTGATGTCGAAATCCCGACCGGGGGCGTCACGGAAGCTTTCGGATTGACAGTGGAACTTGCCGATTGCCGATACCCGGCGGACAATCCGACCGGGGACGCCTTTGCCTTTCTGACCATACGAGACACCGGAAACCCTGAAATCAGGTTTCAGGGTTGGATGATCGCCTCGTCGCCGGCATTGAACGCGCTGGATCACAGCCGCTATGATGTCTGGGTATTGCGTTGTATGACGTCCTGAGCGGACGGGGTGAGCGGCATCTCGAAATCCGCAGATCTGCGGAGCGCGCGTTCCAGTTGTCGGTGATATTCCGCGCGGGGAATCTCGACCGCGCCCAGCGATGCGAGATGGCTGGTCAGGAACTGTGTGTCGAAGAGGGTGAAACCCGCAAGTCTCAGCCGATCGACCAGGTAGGCCAATGCAATTTTCGAAGCGTCCGTGCGGCGCGAGAACATGCTTTCACCAAAGAACGCGGCACCAATGGCCACACCATAGACACCACCGACAAGCTCTGTGCGGTCGTGGACCTCCAACGAATGCGCATGCCCGCTTGAATGGAGCGCGAGATAGTGCTCTCGGATCTCGGCATTGATCCAGGTTTCCGAGCGGTCGGCACAGCCGTCCAGAACACCGGCAAAATCGGTGTTGATCGTGATGTCAAAATCACAGTTCCGAAGGCGACGGCGCAGCGACCGAGACATGTGGAAGTTATCCAGTGGCAGGACACCGCGTCGTTTTGGATCAACCCAGAATATCTCGGCGTCATCGCGGTGTTCCGCCATTGGAAAAACCCCAATCGCGTATCCCCGTAGCAACAGTTCCGGTGTCAGGTTCATCCGCGTGCCTCCGGCCCGCCCGTCGGGCGGCCTGTTGGACTATCCGTCGGCCAGATTTGTCTCCAACCACCGCTCCAGCCAGTGGATGTTGTAACTACCGTTCTTGATGTCCTTTTCCCGCACCAGGGCATGAAACAGCGGGATGGTGGTATCAACCCCGTCGACGATCAATTCGCCCAGGGCCCGGTTCAATCGCGAGATCGCTTCTGACCGATCCCGCCCGTGAACGATCAGCTTGCCGATCAGACTGTCGTAGTATGGCGGGATGGAATAGCCGTCATAAAGCGCAGAATCCATACGGACTCCCAGCCCGCCGGGAGCGTGATACTGCGTGATCCGCCCGGGACAGGGGGCAAAGTTCGGCAGCTTCTCGGCATTGATGCGGACCTCGATCGCATGGCCGTTTATCTGCAGGTCATCCTGTGTGAAGGACATCGGGAGGCCTTCGGCAACACGGATCTGTTCCCGCACGAGGTCCACGCCGAAAATCGCTTCGGTAACGGGATGCTCGACCTGAAGCCGAGTGTTCATCTCGATGAAGTAAAACTCGCCGTTTTCATATAGAAATTCGATTGTCCCGGCACCGATGTAGTTGATCTTGGCCACGGCGTCCGCGCAGATCTTGCCGATGCGGGCGCGTTCTTCGGCGGTTATGACCGGGCCAGGTGCTTCTTCGAATACTTTTTGATGCCGGCGTTGAAGGGAACAGTCGCGTTCGGCCAGATGCACCGCCTGTCCCTTGCCATCGCCAAACACCTGGATTTCGATATGACGCGGCGTGGTCAGGTATTTCTCGATATAGACTTCGTCATTGCCAAAATTCGATTTGCCTTCGGCGCGGGCCGTCTGAAAGGCGCGTTCCATTTCTTGCGCCGACTGGGCAACTTTCATGCCCTTGCCGCCGCCGCCAGCGGTCGCTTTGATAATCACCGGATACCCGATTTCCTCGCCGATCCGTTTGGCCGTCGCGAGGTCGGGCACGCCCCCCTCGCTGCCGGGGACACAGGGCACACCAAGCGCTTTCATGGTTTCCTTCGCAGTGATCTTGTCACCCATGATGCGAATATGTTCTGCGGTCGGGCCGATAAATGTCAGGTCGTGATCTTCGACGATCTGAACGAAGTTGGCATTCTCCGAAAGAAAACCGTAGCCGGGATGAATGGCCTGCGCGCCGGTGATCTCGCAAGCCGATATGATGGCCGG
>CAYGNE010000271.1:0-4563 GCA_964351155.1 uncultured Rhodobacterales bacterium
GAACCGGTGTACACGGATTTGCAATCCGCTGCGTCACCACTCCGCCAACTCGCCGATCTATGGTGCGTAGAGGCGTCTAACTGATCTCTCGCGGCGCCGCAAGTGTCGCAGCACGCGAATTCGTGCCGGGGGCCGTTGCCGGGCGCGGTGCAATGTGTCAAAACCGTTTTGACCGACTGAACACATGAGTTTGGCAATGACAGATTATGCAACCCGCCGCCGGATGATGGTCGACACGCAGGTCCGGCCATCGGACGTAACCAAATTCCCGATCATCGAGGCCATGCTGACGGTGCAACGCGAGGCATTCCTGCCGGAAGCCCTGCGAGAGGCCGCCTATGCCGGCGATTGCATCGAACTGGGCAGCGGGCGGGTGATGCTGGAACCGCGCACGCTGGCCAAGATGCTTGATGCGCTGGACATCTCCAATGACGAACTGGTCCTGGATATCGGCTGCACCTATGGCTATTCTTCTGCGGTCGTGGCCCGGATGGCGCAGGCTGTGGTTGCCGTGGAAGAAGACGAGGCCATGGCCGAGGAGGCGCAATCCGAACTGTCCCAGGCCGGCGTCGACAACGTTATCGTTCACATCGGACCGCTGACCGACGGAGCCGCGGAACATGGTCCGTATGACGCCATTATCGTGCAGGGCGGTGTGCAGGACCTGCCGGAAAAGATCCTCGAACAGTTGAAAGACGGTGGGCGAATCGCCTGCCTGTTCATGGAAAACAACCTCGGGGTGGTCCGGCTGGGATACAAGACCGGCGATGTGGTGTCCTGGCGGTTCGCGTTCAATGCCAGTGCACCGGTGTTGCCCGGATTCAAAAAAGAAGCTGTTTTCGCCCTCTGAGCGGTGGCGACAGTTTCCAAAGTGCTTATACATTACTGACCGGGTAGCAGTGGAACACCCGGCTGGCAGGAGGCTGAGATGAGCGGGACAGCAACAGGGTGGTTCAGGGTTGTCACGCTGGCTGGGGTTATGGCCGCGGGGTTGCCGATGGCGTCCGCGCGGGCCGAGAACATCACCGACGCAATGATCGGGGCCTACAATACCAGCGGTCTGCTCGAACAGAACCGTGCCGTATTGCGCGCGGCCGACGAAGATGTTGCAGCCGCCGTCGCCAGCCTGCGCCCGGTTCTGGAATTTGTTGCCCGGGCAGTGTCGTCGAGTTCGCGGATTACCCCGAGTGGCGGATCGCTGGCCGAGTCGTCCACGACCCGCCTGACCGCCGGGGTCGAAGCGACGATGACGATCTTTGACAACGGATTCCGGCAGATCGGTGTTGCCGCGGCCAAAGAGCTTGTGTTGGCCACGCGCCAATCGCTGGTGTCGTTTGAACAGCGCGTGCTGCTGCGGGCCGTGAATGCGTTCATGGATGTCATCCTGCAGACCGAAAATGTGTCGTTGCGGCAGAACAACGTCCGGGTTCTGGGTGAAGAACTGCGTGCCGCGCAGGACCGGTTCGATGTCGGCGAGGTCACAAGAACCGACGTCGCGCTGGCGGAATCCCGGCTGGCCGCGGCGCGGAGCAATCTGGCCGCCGCCCAGGGGCTGCTGGTGAATGCCCAGGCAGAATACACCAACGCCGTGGGCCGCAAGCCGGGCCGCCTGCAGAAACCGACCTCGTTGCCGCCGCGGCCCCGTTCGATCGAGGCCGCCCAGGGCGTTTCGGTGCGGTATCATCCGGACATCCTCGCCTCACAGCGCCGGGTTGCCGCGCGCGAATTGCAGATCGAGCAGGCGACCCGGGCTTTGGGGCCGACCGTGCGTGGAACGATCAGCGCAGGCCTCATAGAAGACTGGGAAAGCAGTTTTGACGGGTACGACTCCTCGGTGTCGCTTGAACTGCGTCAACCGATCTATCGGGGCGGCAGCCTGCAATCGTCGGTGCGAAAGGCGATGGCGAACCGCGATGCGGAACGTGCAGACCTTCTGAACGTGCAGCGCGATACGGTGCAGGGGGTGAATGACGCCTTTGTCCGGCTGGAGGTCGCCCGGGCGAGCCTGACGGCCACCGCGGAACGCGTGCGGGCGGCACAGGTCGCCTTTGATGGCATCCGCGAAGAGGCGACGCTGGGCGCACGAACCACGTTGGACGTGCTCACGGCGGAACAGGAATTGCTGGATGCCCTGACCGCCCAGATCTCGGCCCAGGTCGAGCAGGTGATCGCATCCTACCAGTTGCTTGCCTCTCAGGGTCTGTTGACCGCAGAGCGTCTGGGGCTGGCCGTGCAGATCTACGACCCGACGATCTACTACAATCTGGCCAAGGATGCCCCGGCCACGATGTCCAAACAATCCCGCGATCTGGACCGGGTATTGAAAGCCCTCGGGAAACAGTGAGAATTTTCCCTATCTGTTGTGATACGGGATGGTGCAAGCTAAGATTGTATCCGAGGTAAGAGTTGGTTGTGACACATGTCTGATCCTGCAAAACCTGCCGAAATAGAGGATGTCCTGTCTTCTATCCGTCGGCTGGTCACAGAAGATAATCGAACCAAGCCGTCCGTTGTCCGACCTGCCCGGTTGGGCCTGACCGATCGTCTGGTTCTGACGCCGGCTGATCGTGTCGAGGCGAAACCTGAACTGGCGCCACCTGTCCAGGACACGCCGTCGGAGCCGGAATCGCGGACCGATGACGCTACCGCGGATGCGCCCGCTTTTGACAAAGAGGTGGCAGCGTTCTTTCAGCCGGACCCCGAGTCCGAGCCAGCGCAGAGCGAATCCGATCCTGTTGATCATGCCGCCGCGCAACCGGACGATGAAGTTATCGAGATAGCGTCAGATGAACGCAAAAGTGGGTTCGATCTTGCCGGGCCTCCCGCGCCCGGCACCGCCGATGAACCGACAAAAACCATTCTGATGGAAACCGATGCCGATATCGAACTGGCGGATGCTCCTGTCTGGAGCGATGGATCGGCATTCCTGCTGGAAACCGCGCAAAGGACCGAAGCGCTTGAAAAAGCGTTGCAACCGGCGGAGCCGAAAGAGACGGATGCCGCTTTGACGCAGGCGGATGACGACCACGCAGAGATGGCGAATGCACCGGAAACAACTCTTACAAATGCGGAACATCGCGGCGCCGCGCCGGCAGACGAAAGCGCAGAGATGAGCGGGCCGACCCTGGACGAGAATGAGAGCCCGGAAGATGCCTCCGACATGGAAATGGCCAGCGATGCCGACGACGGGGTCGCGGAAACGACCGGGGCCGGAGCGGGGGAGAGCCCGCCTGATCCGGATCGAGGCCCGGTCGTGGATAACCAGATCGCGGCCACCGCCGATCAGGACACCGGGGAGACGGCTGAAACCGAGGATCCGCTGGATGATGCCGTTTCAGAACCCGCCGAAACGACCCGGGCGGCCAGCCTGAGCGCCAAGATCGAGGCGCTGGAAACGGCCATTGCCGAAACCCAGGATGACTGGGAACCCGATGGCGTGGGCACGGATGACAACGCCGGCACGGCCGGCGAGGCGCTGCAATGGCAGGATCACGATCCGGAAACCGGCGTGGACACGCCGGATGTTGCCGCGCTTGAGTCCCTGATGCAATTCCGCGCCCGTCCACGGCCCGAGCCGGAAGAGGTCAAGCTTCCTGACCGGACGACGAGCGAAATCTCGCTGCCGGGCGAGCCGATCCTGGACGAAGAAGCCTTGCGCGACATGGTTGCGGACATCGTGCGCCAGGAGTTGCAGGGTGTTCTGGGCGAACGGATCACGCGCAATGTACGCAAACTGGTACGCCGGGAAATCCAGCGGGCGCTGAGCGTTCAGGAACTGGAGTGATCCGCCGGGCCTGCGTGGCCCCGGCAGGCGGACGCTGACAGAATCCGGGCATGGGGTGCTGCGCGGCGATACCGCTCAAGGTTGCGTGCCCACAAAAAGCAACACGCGGCCCCTGGTCGGGTCCGCGCGGCTAAATCGGTCAATCGCAATGAAAGGTCAGGCGGCTTTGGCCTGCTGCGCGGCATTGCGCCGCTCGCTTTCTTCGCGCGACAGGGCCACAGAGGTGCGCACACCGCGCCCTACGAAATCCATCAGCCCGTTCACGACACGCTCGTTCGGATCGATTCCGGCACAAGACAGCACTTCGCGCCCGTCGCGGGAGCGCGCCCACCGGGCAATCTGCTCGGGGCCGTTGCCGTATTTCTTGTCATCGGCGATGGCATCATCCAGAGCGGCCAGTACGACGGCCGCGAAAAGTTTGCGTGCACGATTGCCTTGTTCGTTGTTAAAGGCAGTGCCGTCAACGAAATCTTTCATCTCGTTTCCTTTGTTATTCTTGCTCTTGTTATTTTCGGCATGGCGTTCTTTATGACCCATTCGGATCGATTCGGATACCCCGCAATTGCATAGCATACTTGCAAATTTTGCATAGCTTTCTGCGCTTGCAGCACGAGATATCGTTGTCTTGCCAGCCTCCGACCCGCCATATATAGGTGCGGCAACGTCCCTATCAAGCATGTGCGAAGGTTAGTTTCATGCCCAAAATCAACGGTAACGAAATCCGCCCCGGCAACGTGCTGGATCACAACGGCGGTCTGTGGGCCGCAGTCAAGGTCGAC
>CAYGNE010000272.1:0-2229 GCA_964351155.1 uncultured Rhodobacterales bacterium
TTTTTCTCATAATGGTGATGGATCGGTGCCATCAGGAACACCCGCTTGCCGGTGCGTTTGAAGTACAGCACCTGAATGATCACGCTCAGCGCTTCGACCACAAACAAACCACCGACAATCGCCAGCACCAACTCGTGCTTGGTCGCCACCGCAATCGCGCCCAGCGCCCCGCCAAGGGCGAGTGACCCCGTGTCGCCCATAAACACCGCCGCCGGAGGGGCGTTGTACCAAAGAAAGCCCAAGCCGCCGCCAAAAATACCGGCTGTAAAGATCAGGAGCTCGCCCGTTCCCGGCACGGAATGCACGTCCAGATATTCGGTGAAATCGACGCGGCCCACAGCATAGGCAATGATGCCAAGGGTGCCTGCAGCAATCATCACCGGCATGATCGCCAGACCGTCCAGACCATCGGTAAGGTTCACCGCATTGGCCGCGCCCACGATCACGATAATCGCAAAGGGGATGAACAGCACCGAAAGGTTGATCAGCGTGTCCTTGAACACCGGCAGCGCCAGTTTGTACTGCAGCGCCTCAGGGTGGTATTGCGCCGCCCAATAGCCCGCAATACCGGAAATGATCAGCCCCAGCAACAGCCGCACCTTGCCCGATACACCGGCCGTGTTTTGCTTGCTGACCTTGGCGTAATCGTCGGCAAAGCCAATCGCGGCAAAGCTCATGGTGACAAAAAGCACCAGCCAGACAAACGGATTGTCAAGCCGCGCCCAAAGCAAGGTCGAAGTCAACAGCGCCCCAACGATCAACAGCCCGCCCATTGTCGGCGTGCCCGCCTTGACGAAATGCCCCTCCGGCCCGTCATCCCGGATCGGCTGGCCCTTGCCCTGACGGCGGCGCAGCACGTTGATCAAGGGCCGGCCGAAGAGGAAACCAAAGATAAGCGCGGTCAGGAACGCGCCGCCCGCACGGAAGGTGATATAACGGAACAGGTTGAAAACGTCCCCCCCATCCGACAGCGCGGTCAGCCAATAGAGCATGCCAGAGGTTCCTACTTGTTATCTTGTTGCGCGGGTCGGGGCTCGCCATGACCCATTTTCCGGATGGCGTCAACAATCTGTCCAAGCCCCATGCTGAGCGACCCCTTGACCAGCACCACGTCGCTGCGTTCGAGAATCCTGCGCAGGCGCGGCAGCAGATCGGCGCTGGTTTGAAAGGCGCCGCCGCGTTGATCTGGCGGCAGCACGCAATGCAGCGCGCGCATCAATGGACCGATGCAATAGACGGAATCGACGTCCTGCATGGCCGGGTGATCGGACAGCGCGGCATGCAACGTCGCCGCATCCGGGCCGAGTTCCTTCATGTCACCCAGGATCGCGATGCGGCGACCCCGGCCCGGATCAGTTGCCGCCAGAACATCCAGCGCGGCGCCCACGGATGTCGGGTTGGCGTTATAGGCATCATCCAGCAGTGTCAGGTAACGGTCTGGCTCCACCGGGTCCAGCCGGATGCGCTCGCGCACCCCCCTGCCCTTGAACGGCGTCCAGCGGCCAAGACTGTGCACCGCCAGCGCCAGGTCGGCCCCCAGCGCGGCGCAGGCCGCCAGCGCGCCCAGACCGTTCATCGCGAAATGCTGCCCCGCCGTGGCCAGCTTGAAGAGCACCGGCGCGCCGTGAACCTCGGCCCGGGCCACCGTCACGTCACCTTGCACGGTGACATTCAACAGCCTGTAGTCCTTTGCCTCCTGCCCGAATTCGACAATCGCCGCCCCGACTGCCTGTGCCGCATCTCGCAGGATCTGCGCCTGATCGATATCCGCATTCAGAATGGCGCTGCCGCCGGGTTCCAGCCCTTCCAGGATCGCCGCCTTTTCCGCGGCGATGGCAGCGACATCGTCAAACGCCTCCAGGTGCACCGCGGCGACGGTGGTGATCATCGCCACATGCGGGCGCGCCATTCGGGCCAGCGGGGCGATCTCGCCGGGATGGTTCATGCCGATTTCGATCACGGCAAACGCCGCGTCGCGCGGCATCCGGGCGAGTGTCAGCGGAACGCCCCAGTGGTTGTTGTAGCTGGCCACGCTGGCATGGGTCCGGCCCTGATCGCCCAGCATCCGCGCCAGCATTTCCTTGGTCGAGGTCTTGCCGACGCTGCCGGTCACCGCGACCACCCGCGCCTGCGTTCGGGCGCGACCGGCCCGTCCCAATGCCTCCAGCGCCCGTTGCACATCCTCCACGATCAGCAGCGGCGCGGTCGCCGCCACTCCCTCCGGCACAT
>CAYGNE010000272.1:2239-4525 GCA_964351155.1 uncultured Rhodobacterales bacterium
AGCGCCGCCGCCGCGCCCTTGTCCAGCGCCTGCTGCACGAATTCATGCCCGTCGCGCGCGGCCTTCAAGGCCACGAACAGATCGCCCTGCTGCAATGTCCGGGTGTCGATCGACACGCCTGTCGCGGACCAGTCGCCCCGCGCCTGTCCGCCGGTTGCCTCCGAGGCTTCTGCCGCTGTCCAGAGTGTCATGCCAGCCCTCCATCCAGCGCGGCCACCGCCACGCTGGCCTGTTCGACGTCGTCAAAGGGCAGGATATCGTCGCCGACGATCTGCCCGGTTTCATGCCCTTTGCCCGCGATCAGCAGCGCATCGCCCGGCCCCAGCGCATCAATGCCGCGCAGGATCGCCTCGGCCCGGTCGCCGACCTCGGTCGCCTCCGGCGCCCCCCCCATCACGGCCTTGCGGATCGTCGCGGGGTCCTCGCTGCGCGGGTTGTCATCGGTCACGATGACCAGATCGGCAAATTCCGCCGCCGCCTTGCCCATCAGCGGGCGCTTGGTCGCATCCCGGTCGCCGCCGGCACCGATCACCGCGATCAGCCGTCCCATCACATGCGGGCGCAGCGCCTGCAACGCGGTCGCCACCGCATCCGGGGTATGCGCAAAGTCCACAAAAACCGTTCCGCCGTTGGCCCGCGTCGCGGCCAGCTGCATCCGGCCCCGCACCGTCGTCAGGCGCGGCAGCGTGTCAAACACATCCCCGGCCGCGTCACCGCAGGCAATCGCCAGCGCGCAGGCCAGCAGCACGTTCTGGGCCTGGAACCCGCCGATCAGACCCAGCCGGGTCTGGTACGGTTTGTCCCGATAGGTGAACCGGATATCCTGCCCGGTGGAATCGAATCGCTGCGTCAGCAGGTTGATGTCGCCAAGACCATGCCCGGTGGTGATGATCCGCTGGCCCCGTGCGGCGGCAATCGCACGCATCTCGGGGCCCCGGTCATCGTCCAGATTGACCACCGCCACACCTTCGGCGGGCAAGACCCGGCGGAACAGCCCGGCCTTGGCGGCGAAATAGGCCTCGAACGTGTCATGGTAATCCAGGTGATCCTGGGTGAAGTTGGTGAACCCCGCCGCCGTCAGATGCACCCCGTCCAGTCTGCGCTGTTCCAGCCCGTGACTGGACGCTTCCATCGCCACATGGGTGATGCCCTGCGCGGCGGCGGCAGCCAGCGTGCGGTGCAGCGTGACCGGCTCCGGCGTGGTATGGGCCAGCGGTGCGCTCCATGCACCCTCGACCCCGGTGGTGCCCAGGTTGACCGCCGCATGACCGAGCTCGATCCAGATCTGGCGCAGGAACGTGGCCACCGATGTCTTGCCATTGGTGCCGGTCACCGCCACCACCGTGTCTGGCTGTTCGCCGAACCACAGCGCGGCGGTATAGGCCAGCGTCTGGCGCGGGTCCTCGGTCACGATCAGGGCCGCGTCCGATGCCGCCAGTTCGGTTTCGGCGATCGCGGCCCCCGCCGCGTCGGTCAGAACCGCCGCCGCCCCCATGCGAAGTGCATATTTGATGAATTCGCCGCCATGCACGCGGGTCCCCGGCAAGGCCGCAAACAGAAACCCGTCGCCCACCTCGCGGCTGTCCACGGCGATACCGGTGATCTGCGGATCGCGCCCCCCGCGTGCCGTCAGGGCCAACTGGCTGAGAGGTTTCACAACCGGTGTTTCAGATGCGCTCATAGGACCGGCCCCGCATGTCAGTTCGAGGTCAGCGTTATACCAGCCAATTGTCCGGGTTCAACGTCCGGCCGCAACCCGAGCAGGGGCGCAATGCGGCCAACCATTTCCGCCGCCACCGGCACCGCCGTCCAGCCTGCTGTACGGCGCGGTTTTTCGCCTGAATTTTCCGAGGGTTCGTCCAGCGTCACGATCAGCACGTATTTCGGATCATGCACCGGGAACATGCTGGCAAATGTCGCGATGACCTTGTCCTCGTAATAGCCGCCGCGTGGTTTGGGCTTGTCCGCCGTGCCGGTCTTGCCCGCCACCGCATAGCCGGGCACCTCGGCAAAGCTGGCGGTGCCATCGGTCACAACCTGTCGCAACATGCCGCGCGCCGCCGCCGCCGCCTGTTCGGACATCACGCGCGGGCCGTACTGCGACCCGCCCTGTTTCAGGATCGTGGGGCTGACATAATGGCCGCCATTGGCAATCGCCGCGTATCCGGCGGCCAGATGCATCGGGCTGACCGACAGCCCGTGACCATAGGAAATCGTCATCGTGCTGAGCTCGGACCAGTTCTTGGGCAACAGCGGTTCGGCCCCTTGCGCCTCGACAACTTCGAA
>CAYGNE010000273.1:0-4523 GCA_964351155.1 uncultured Rhodobacterales bacterium
CTTTCCGAGCAGTATCTGGAAGAAGACATTCACCCGATCGACATTGTCGAACATATCGCGTCCGACCACGATTGGGATTTTGACCGCATCGGCGACGATCAGATCGCGATGGCGGTTGAAGGGCAGTGGCGCACTTACTCCATAACGCTCGCCTGGTCGGGTTACGACGAAACCCTGCGCATGGTCTGCACGTTCGAACTCGAACCGCCGGAGGAGAAGATGCCGGCGCTGTACGAATTGATGAACGAGATGAACGATCAGTGTTGGGCTGGCGCGTTTACCTATTGGGCGGAACAGAAGCTGATGGTCTATCGCTATGGCCTGGTTCTGACCGGCGGACAAATGGCGACACCGGAGCAGATCGACACGATGATCACCGCGGCGGTGCTGAGTGCCGAGCGTTACTATCCCGCGATCCAGCTGATGGTCTGGGGCAACCGGACCCCGAAGGACGCGATGCAGGTCGCCATTGCAGAGGCATACGGTCGCGCGTAAACCCTTGCCCTGAACCAACTGGGGAGGGGTGTCATGGATATGTCGGAAGTGGCCGGGGGCGGTCTTGTTCTCCTGGGCTGCGGCAAGATGGGGTCCGCGATGTTGGCCGGGTGGCTGGATGGCGGACTGCCTGCATCGTCCGTCTGGGTGATCGATCCGAAACCGTCGGAATGGTTGCTTGCGCAGGGGTTGCATCTGAACGAAGCCCTGCCGGAGCGTCCGGCGATTGTGCTGATCGCAGTCAAACCGCAGATGATGGGCGATGCGTTGCCGGTGCTGGCGGGTCTGGGCGGTGGCGGAACGCTGTTCGTCTCGGTCGCGGCCGGAACGCCGATCTCTTCGTATGAACAAGTGCTTGGGGCCGGAACGCCGATTGTCCGCGCTATGCCCAATACACCGGCAGCGGTGGGGCGCGGCATCACTGCGTTGATCGGAAATGCCTCTGCAAGCGCTGCCGATCTCGGTCTCGCCGAATCGCTGTTGTCTGCCGTCGGGCAGACAGTCCGACTGGACAGCGAGGCCCAGATGGACGCGGTCACCGGCGTGAGCGGGTCGGGTCCCGCCTATGTATTTCACCTGATCGAGACGCTGGCGGCGGCCGGCGTTGCACAAGGCCTGCCGGCGGACCTGTCCATGACGCTGGCCAAGGCGACCGTTGCTGGCGCCGGCGCGCTGGCAGAGGCGGCGGACGAGGATCCGGGGCAGCTGCGGGTGAATGTCACCAGCCCGAACGGCACAACCCAGGCGGCGCTGGAGGTGCTGATGGACGAGGCGGCGGGGTTCCCTGCACTGATGAACCGCGCGGTCGCGGCGGCCACCAATCGCTCAAAAGAGCTGGCCAATGGCTGAAATCACGTTTGATGAATTCTTGAAAGTGGATGTGCGGGTCGGCGAAGTGACACGCGCGGAACCCTATCCCGAAGCGCGTATTCCCGCGATAAAGCTGTGGATCGATTTTGGCGCCGAAATCGGCGAAAGGAAATCTTCGGCGCAGATCACCGTGCACTACGCGCCGGAAACACTGATCGGCAAACAGGTGATGGCGGTTGTCAACTTTCCACCGCGCCAGGTCGGCAAGTTCATGTCAGAGGTTCTGGTTCTGGGGCTGCCCGACGAAAACGGCGACACTGTTCTGATCGGCCCAGATGGTCCGGTTCCAGTTGGCGGGAGGTTGCACTGATGCGGATGTGGATCACGCGCCCGATGCCGCCCGCGGTGGCGGACCGGGCGCAGTCCCTGATTGACTGCACCATTCGGGAAAGCCAGCTGCCTTTGGAGCCTGGCGAGTTGCGCCAGGCATTGGCCGATTATGATGTTGTCCTGCCAACCCTTGGCGATCAGTTTTCCGCCGGGGTTTTTGAAGACGTGCCGCAACCGCGCTGCCGCCTGCTGGCCAATTTCGGGGTTGGGTACAATCATATCAATGTCGATGCCGCGCGGCAGGCCGGAATCGCCGTGACAAACACGCCCGGTGCCGTGACCGATGCTACGGCCGATGTTGCCATCATGCTCATGCTGATGAGCGCGAGGCGTGCAGGCGAAGGCGAACGTCTGGTCCGCGCGGGCGGCTGGCAAGGTTGGAACCCGACACAGTTCCTGGGTCTGCATGTTTCCGGCAAATCGGTCGGGATCGTCGGGATGGGGCGGATCGGGCAGGCCATAGCCCGGCGATGCCATCACGGGTTCGGCATGACGGTCAGGTATCACACCCGTTCGCCCAAGGCGCTGGGTTTTCCGGCAGAGCCAATGGGCGACCTGATCGAACTCGCGGCGTCGGTTGATGTGCTGGTGATCGCGGTTCCGGGCGGCGCGGCGACGCATCACCTGATCGGGCACGATGTGCTGTACGCGATGCGTCCCACCGCGCATCTGGTCAATATTGCGCGCGGCGACGTTGTGGAGGAAGGGGCGTTGATTGACGCGCTGGAACAGGGGCGGATCGCCGGGGCGGGGCTGGATGTCTACGAGTTCGAACCGGATGTGCCAAAGGCGCTGATCGACATGGAAAACGTAACGCTGTTGCCGCATCTGGGAACGGCCGCGTTGGATGTCAGAACGGATATGGGGATGATGGCGCTGGACAATGTGGAGGCGCACATAGCCGGGAAACCATTGCCGAACGCGGTCTGATCATCGTCTCGCAGGCAGGTTTGACATTGCCCGTCAGGGCGCGCAGGCACGGTCTCCGACGGCTTCTCTCCAGTGGCGGCGGCACAGCGAAACATAAGTCTCGTTTCCGCCGATCTGTACCTGTGCCCCTTGGGTGATGGCGCGTCCCTGATCATCCTGGCGGATCACCATGGTCGCTTTGCGCCCACAGCGGCAGATGGTGCGCACCTCACGCATTTCGTCAGCAATTGCGAGCAGTGTTGCCGAACCGGGGAACAGTTCGCCGCGAAAATCCACCCGCAAGCCGTAGCACAAGACCGGGAGGTTCAGGTCATCGACCACCCGGGCCAGCTGCCAGACCTGGTCCGGCGACAGAAACTGTGCCTCGTCCACGAAGACACAGGCCAGTTTGCCTTGCTCAAGCCGGCTCGTGACCATTGCGAACAGATCGTGCTCGGGGCCGAAAATGTCGGCCTCGGCCCCGATGCCGATGCGGGACGCGATACGACCCTTGCCCGCCCGGTCGTCGATCCGCGCGGTCAGAAGATATGTGTCCATGCCGTGTTCGCGATAGTTGTGCGAAGCTTGCAACAACACCGTCGATTTTCCGGCGTTCATGGTGGAGTAGTTGAAGAACAGTTTGGCCATGACGTTGCCTTACATCGTTTCATCCCGGTGTTGAAGCAGGCAGCCCGCAGAGTGTCGGGTGGGAATGCAATGCATGGGCCAGAAAAGCGAAATCGGCCACTGACGCCTTGCAGTTTCGGGTGTTGTCGCCCGGGGACAGAAGACGCGGTGCTGAATGGGAGAGCATGTGGGATAATAAACGACAGAGGCCGCGGGCACATACAGGCCCGCAGCCCACTCTTGAAAACTCGGCCCTCAGGCTGACACTCGCTACCAATACCCCCTTCACCATGAGGTATGGAAAATATATGGCATCTGGACTAGAACGCCTCAATGGGAAAACAATCAGGCCATTCCCCGCATTGGGATCTGCGGCTGGCAATTCGGGACAACGCATATGGATGAAGCTGGCAGCTATCTGAAAAAACACACGGAATCGCTGGTCAAGGATGTCGGGATCGAGGCGGCCTGCCGCATCACCGGAAAATCAAAGGCGACGCTGGGACGGTACTATTCCGAACATGAGGAACACGCGGACCGGTTCATGCCGGTAGATGCCGTGGCCAAGCTCGAGGCGGAGTCCTCTTTTCCCCATGTTACCAGTGCATTGGCGGATCTGAAAAAGATCACCCTGTCTTACGACGACCGGCACCCGAACCGGCCGCAATCGGGTGGGGTGAATTCGGACGTGATCGCGCTGAGCCAGCGGTTTGCCATGTTGATGACCGAGTATCAGCAATCGATCGAGGATGGGGTCATCACGATCAACGAGGCCAAGCGGCTGCTGCGCGAAACGTTGATGCTGCAACAGGTTCTGCTGGACATGAAGCTGCACCTCGAAGAGGAAAGCACCTGACCGCGCTGTCAGAATGAGCGCCTGCGGCGCACGACATCATTGATTTTGCGCCTGTCTCAGCCGTGGCGCTGCACGAGCACCGATCCGACGGAATAGCCCGCTCCGAACGAGCAGATCAGCCCATGGTCGCCGTCATTCAAGTCTTTGGAAAACTTTGAAAAAGCGATGATCGAACCGGCCGAGGAGGTGTTCGCGTAATCCTGCAGGATGTTGGGCTGTTCCCCCGGTTCCGGGGTGCGGCCCAGGACTTTCCGGCCGATGAAATCGTTCATCGACTTGTTGGCCTGATGCAGCCAGAGACGTTTCAGATCCGATGGTTGCACATGTTCGTCCGCCATGTGCTGCGCGATATGGGAACTGACCATCGGCAGCACTTCCTTGAACACCTTGCGTCCGTTTTGCATGAACTGCATGTCGCGCCGGTCCTTTACGCCGT
>CAYGNE010000274.1:0-4128 GCA_964351155.1 uncultured Rhodobacterales bacterium
TCCCCGGCTACGTGCTGGTGGAAATGGAAATGACCGACGAGACCTGGCACCTCGTGAAGGACGTGCCCAAGGTCATGGGTTTCATCGGCGGCACGGCGGACCGGCCGGCGCCGATCACCCAGAAAGAGGCCGACGCCATCCTCAACCGCGTGCAGGAAGGGGTGGACAAGCCGAAACCGAAGGTGCTGTTCGAGCCGGGCGAAATGGTCCGCGTGATCGACGGCCCCTTCAACGACTTCAACGGCGTGGTCGAGGAAGTCAACTATGACAAGAGCCGCCTGCGCGTGGCGGTACTGATTTTCGGGCGTTCGACCCCCGTGGAACTCGAGTTCCACCAGGTCGAGAAGTCCTGAACGAAGGCGGAGGCGCGACGCGTCTCCGGAATTGAAGCGCCCCATGGCGCGAACGGACGGGGAGCCTGGACCGGAATGGTCGGGCGCTGGAACCCGAGGAGTAAGACATGGCTAAGAAAATTCTGGCTTATATCAAGCTGCAGGTCCCTGCAGGCCAGGCGAACCCGAGCCCGCCCGTGGGCCCGGCGCTCGGCCAGCACGGCGTGAACATCATGGAGTTCTGCAAGGCGTTCAACGCCAAGACGCAGGACACCGAGGCCGGACTGCCCCTGCCCGTGGTCATCACGGTGTACGCCGACCGCAGCTTCACCTTCATCACCAAGACGCCGCCGGCCGCCGTGCTGCTGCGCAAGGCCGCCGGTATCGCCAAGGGCAGCGGTGAACCGAACACCAACAAGGTGGGCAAGGTGACCCGCGCACAGCTCGAGGAAATCGCCAAGGCGAAAGAACCGGACCTGACGGCTGCCGACATGGACGCCGCGGTTCGCACCATCGCCGGTTCGGCCCGCAGCATGGGCCTCGACGTGGAGGGTGTGGAGTAATGGCCAGGATCAGCAAACGCATGCGCGCCATTGCAGAGCGCGTGGACCGTGACAAGATTTACGACGTGGACGAAGCCCTCGGCCTGCTGAAGGACCTGAGCAAGCTCAACTTCCGCGAATCCGTCGACGTGGCCGTGCGCCTGGGTGTCGACCCGCGCAAATCGGACCAGAACGTGCGCGGTTCCACCGTGTTGCCCAATGGCACCGGCAAGGATGTGCGCGTGGCGGTCTTCGCCCAGGGCGAGAACGCCGAAAAGGCGAAGGCGGCAGGCGCCGATGCCGTAGGCATGGACGATCTGCACGACCAGATCAAGGACGGCGACCTGGATTTCGGCGTGGTCATCGCCACCCCGGACGCCATGCGCGTGGTCGGCAAGCTGGGCCAGGTGCTGGGTCCGCGCGGCCTGATGCCCAACCCCAAGGTGGGCACCGTGACCGCGGACGTCGAGCAGGCGGTACAGAACGCCAAGGCCGGGCAGGTGCGTTTCCGCACCGACAAGGCGGGCATCATCCACGGCACCATCGGCAAGGCCGATTTCGAGGTCGACGCCCTGAAGGCGAACCTCGCGGCGCTGCTGGCCGACCTGGTGAAGCTCAAGCCCGCATCGTCGAAGGGCCAATACCTGAAGAAGGTGGCGGTTTCCACGACCATGGGCCCCGGCATCACCGTGGACCACACGACGCTGGGGCTGTAACGCCCCGGCAATGAATTTCGGGCGCGCGGCTTGCCGCGCACCCGGGATGGGCGGGCTGCCCCCGGAACCTTTTCACCACGGTGAAAGGGGGTCGGGCCAAGGCCGTCAAAGACCGCAGGTATCGGAAGGCCCTCGTGGCTGGACGGTTTAAGGGTAGGGCGGGCAATCGCCCACAGCCTGCGCAGATGGTGGAGCCCCCGCTACCGGATCGGGTTCCCGCGGGACACGCGTCCCGCCGAGCACGATGCGGTAGCGGGGTACCCACTGAACGAGTACTGGACAGTACTGTGTGGACCGGGCAACCGGTCCCTGGACTCCAGGAGGTAACCAATGGCGCTCAATTTTGAGCAAAAACAGGCAGTCGTGGCGGAAGTGTCCGAAGTGGCAAAGAACGCCCTGTCTGCTGTTGCGGCGGAGTATCGCGGCCTGACCGTTGAGGAACTCACCGACCTGCGCGTAAAAGCGCGGCAGGGCGGCGTGTACGTCAAGGTGGCCAAGAATACGCTCGTCCGCAGGGCCGTGGAAGGTACCGACTTCGAATGCATGAGCGAATCACTGACGGGACCTCTCCTGTTGGCGTTCAGCATGGAAGACCCCGGTGCCGCTGCACGCCTGGTCAAGGACTACGCCAAGGAGCATGACCTGCTCGTGGCGAAGACCGTGGCGATGGGTGGTCAGCTGTTCGACGCTTCCGAGCTCGAACGCCTGTCCAAACTGCCGACTTATGAC
The DNA here is from genome assembly GCA_964351155.1 of uncultured Rhodobacterales bacterium. Taxonomy (GTDB): domain Bacteria; phylum Pseudomonadota; class Alphaproteobacteria; order Rhodobacterales; family Rhodobacteraceae; genus CAYGNE01. The sequence goes on from CAYGNE010000274.1 coordinate 2,320, forward strand.
CAGGCGATCGCCATGTTGATGGGTGTGATGAAAGCACCGGTCGAGAAATTCGTCCGGACGCTGGCAGAACCCCATACCAAGATGGTGCGCACTTTCGCAGCCGTGCGGGACGCCAAGCAGCCTGCCTGAGCAACGTTTTGATTTGTGGGCGATCAGCCCCGTTAACTTTTAGATTGGAGAGACGACAATGGCCGTTTCAAAAGAAGACATCCTCGAAACCATCGCCAACATGAGCGTGATGGACGTGGTCGAACTCATCGACGCCATGGAAGAGAAGTTTGGCGTTTCCGCTGCTGCCCCGGTGGCAGCCGTGGCTGCTCCCGCTGCTGGTGGTGACGCCGCCGCCGCGGAAGAGAAGTCCGAGTTCGACGTGGTGCTGACCTCCTTCGGTGGCAACAAGGTTCCGGTGATCAAGGCAGTTCGCGAGATCACGGGCCTGGGCCTGAAGGAAGCCAAGGACCTCGTCGAAGGCGCACCTTCCCCGATCAAGGAAGGCGTCGAGAAGGCCGAGGCCGAGGACATCCAGAAGAAACTCGAAGAAGCCGGCGCTTCTGTCGAGGTCAAGTAAATCTCCTTCCCCTCGCGGGAGGAGATTGGAACCGGCTGGGGATCCAGGTCCCCGGCCTGTTCCTGTTTGTGGTTTGTGCACGGCATGACGCCGCGGCGCGTGGCCACGAACCCAGGACCGGTCGACGGCGCAGGCCGTCGGCAGGTCACTACGGCATTTGTGAGCCGGCCCGATTCCGGGCAGGCACAGTTTAGGCGGTGCGAAACATGAGTTATTCCTTTACTGAAAGAAAGCGTATTCGCAAGGACTTCGGTGAGCAGCGTTCGGTGCTCGACGTTCCTTTTCTTCTGCAGACCCAGATCCGGTCGTACGAGGAATTTCTGCAAACCGACGTGGCCGAGGGCGACCGGCGTGAGCGGGGCCTGCACGGCGCCCTTCAGTCCGTGTTCCCGATCACGTCCTACTCCGGCAACGCGGCACTGGAGTACGTCAGCTACGAGTTGGGTACGCCCCCGTTCGACGTGAAGGAATGCAAGCTGCGCGGCATGACCTATGCCGCGCCGCTGCGCGTGAAGGTGCGCCTGGTCATTTTCGACAAGGAAAGTTCCGCCAAGCAGAAGCCGGTCAAGAGCGTCAAAGAGCAGGAGGTCTACATGGGCGACCTGCCGCTGATGACCGAGACGGGCACCTTCATCATCAATGGCACCGAGCGCGTCATCGTGTCCCAGCTGCACCGCAGCCCGGGCGTGTTCTTCGACCACGACAAGGGAAAGACCCACTCCAGCGGCAAGCTGCTGTTTTCCGCCCGGGTCATTCCCTACCGCGGCTCCTGGCTGGACTTCGAGTTCGACCCCAAGGACGCCATTTTCACGCGTATCGACCGTCGCCGGAAGCTGCCGGTGACCATCCTGCTGCGCGCCCTGGGCATGAGCAACGAAGAAATCCTCGAGACCTTCTTCGAAACCAGCAAGATCGACCTGCTCAAGGGCGGCGCCAAGCTGGAAGTCGTGCCCGAGCGTCTGCGTGGCGAGACTGCCCTGTTCGACATCGTGGACAAAAAGGGCGAGGTGATCGTGCCCGAAGGCAAGCGGATTACCGCGCGCCACGTGAAGCTGATCGACCAGGCAGGCATGAAGGCCATGGAAGTGCCGGACGATTACCTGCACGGCAAGATCGTCGCCCGTGACATCGTCGACACCGACAGCGGCGAGGTGCTGGCCGACGCCAACACCGAGATCACCGAGGAACTGCTGGAGAAGCTGCGCGACCAGGGCATCAAGAAGCGCGAGATCCGGTACGTC
>CAYGNE010000274.1:4176-4513 GCA_964351155.1 uncultured Rhodobacterales bacterium
GAAGCGGCCCAGAACCTGTTCAAGAACCTGTTCTTCACCGAAGACCGCTACGACCTGTCCTCCGTGGGCCGTATGAAGTTCAACCGCCGCGTGGGCCGTGACGAGATCGAAGGCCCCGGCGTGCTGGATCGCGAGGACATCCTGGCGGTGCTGAAAGTGCTGATCGACATCCGCAACGGCAAGGGCACGGTGGATGACATTGACCACCTGGGCAACCGTCGCGTGCGCAGCGTGGGCGAGATGGCCGAGAACGTGTTCCGCGTGGGTGTGGTCCGCGTCGAGCGCGCCGTACGCGAGCGCCTGAGTGTCGCGGAGAGCGAAGGCCTGACCCCGCAGG
>CAYGNE010000275.1:0-4491 GCA_964351155.1 uncultured Rhodobacterales bacterium
GCCGTTGAACCGCGCCGTGCCCTTGCGGTCCTCGAAGGTGAAATTGATCTCGGCGAGCTCGCCCAGCGTGACAACCCGGTTGCCATTGGTCTTGACCGGCAGGTTGTAGACATCGCGCGGCTCGTCGAAACTCGACGGAATCTTGACGCTGAACTTGCCCCGGTCGGTTTCCACCTCGCCGGCGGCGATCAGCTGGTTGTTGTTCTGCACCACGTTGATCAGTTCAAGTGCCGTGATGTTGTAGGATTCCAGCCGCAGCGGGTCGATCACCACCTCCAGCATCTCGTCCCGGTTGCCCGCGATCCCGGCCTCCAGAACCGCGTCCAGTGATTCCAGATCGTCCTGCAGCGCCTTGGCGATGCGGGCCATGGTGCGTTCGGGCACCGCACCGGTCAGGTTCACGATGACGATCGGGAATTCGGAAAAGTTGATCTCGGTGATGGAATACTGTTCCGCACCGTCCGGGAAATCACCCTGTGCGGTGTTCATCGCGTCGCGCACATCGGCCATGATCGCGGTCTTGTCCCAGCCGAAATCGAATTCCAGCGCCACGCCGGCATAGTTCTCCGCCGCCGTGCTGGACATGGTTTTCAACCCGTCCAGATCGGCCAGCTCGGTCTCCATCACCTTGACCAGCAGGCTTTCGCTGTCCTCGGCCGAAATGCCCGGAAACTGTACCGACACGAACAGGGCCGGGATCTCGATATCCGGCTCGCCCTCCTTGGGCAGGTTGGCATAGGCAAAGCCGCCGATGATCAGCGACAACGCGATAAACGCCAGAACCATGCGGGCCCGTTCAGAGGCCCAGGTGACGATTCCCGTCATTGCGCGGCCTCCCGATAGGTCGGTTCGACCCGCACGCCCTTGGTCACGAAATCCTGCCCGACGATGATCACGTCGGTCTGCGCGTCCAGCCCGCCGACCCAGATGCCGTCGACATCGTCGCGCAACAGCTTCACCGGCTTGAAATCGACGATATTGCCGTCGCCGACGATCCTGACGCCAAGCTGCCCGTCATTGTTCAGGGTCAGTGCCGATTGCGGCAGGCGGTGCGCCGTTGCGCCATCCGCCTCGATCACGATCGAGGCGGTCTGTCCGTCACGGATGCGCAGGTCCGGATTCGGTACCCGGATTTCCACCTCGAAGGTCCGGGTTTTCGGGTCCGCCGAGCGGCTGATGAACACGACTTCGCCCCGCACCCGCTGTCCGTCGGCCAGTTCGGCCCCCGCGGTCGCACCCTCGGCAATGCGCCCGACTTCGGTTTCCGGCACGTATCCGACCAGCTTGATGGGATCGAGCTGGATGATCGTGGCGCACAGGCTGCCCGGTTGCATCAGGCTGCCCAGTTCGGCGGCATCGCTTTCCAGCAATCCCTGAAACGGGGCCGTGATGGTCAGCCGGTCGATCTCGCGTTCTGCCGCCGCAACCGCCGCCGCCGCGCTCTCGATGCCCGAACGCGTGGTCTCCACGCCCGAGGTGGCGGTGGCCAGCCCGGCCTCTGCGGCACGCACCGCCGCTTCGGTCGCCGCCAGCCGCGTGTCCGAGGCATAGCCGCCCTTGGACAGTTTTTCGGCCGCGTTGAAGTTGATCCGCGCCTCGTGCAGCCGCGCCTCGGCTTCGGCCAGCCGGGCCTCGCTTTCCGGCACCCGGCTCCTGGCTTCGTTCAGCCGCGCCCGCGCCTCGGCCAGCGCAGCCTCGCGGGTTCCGGGGTCGAGCTTGCACAGCAGGTCGCCGGCGCTGACGAACGCGCCTTTGCGCAGCGGTTCCGAGATCACGATGGCCGAGGTTTCGGCGCGGACTTCGACCTGCCGGAGCGCAGCCGTCTGGCCCCGCAGAATCACGGCGCTGTCGATGGTCTTGGCCGCGCTGCGCAGAACCACCACGCCGATCGTGTTTCCGGCATCCGCGCTGTCGCCGTTTGCATCGGCCACCGGGGCGTCGGCCATCGCCTCGGCACTGGCTTCGCCGCGCGCAAAAGCAAACAGGGTCTCGCGTTCAAAGACCACAAGATACAGCGCAATTGTCACCAGAACAGCGGTGAGTATGGGAATCAATCGCATCTTGCGCGTCTCCAAGCCTTTGAATTCCGGCGATAACCCGGTCGGTAACCGAAACCACCACCGCCCGTATATAGGTGTTTTCTACGCTAAACTAACCAGTTCAGATTAGTTTTTTTTGAACTGCGGTGCAAGCCGGTGAACAATTGCCGGGCACGGGCCACTTGGCTTGCCCGGACAGGCAGGCTAATAGGGTGCAATTCAATGCGGTTTCCGGTATCGGACACCCACAGGCGACAGGCCTGACACATCAGGGGCCAGACCAAGGGCGGCGACATGAGCGACAGTGACAGTTTCATCGACGAGGTGACCGAAGAAGTTCGCCGCGACCGTCTTTTCCTCTTGTTCCGGCGCTATGGCTGGATCGCGGTCGCGCTGATCTTGCTGATCGTCGGCGGCGCCTCGTGGAACGAATACCGCAAGGCGCAAGACCGCGCGGCGGCCGAAACCCTCGGCGACGAAATCATCACGGCTCTGAATTTCGAAGATATCGGTGCCCGGGTGAGCGCCTTGCAAGAGGTGCAGGCGCAGTCCGAAGGCGGCGCTGCGGTTCTGCAGTTCCTGATCGCCGCGTCGCAGAGCGAGGCGGGCGATACCCAGGCGGCGGTCACCGGCCTGAACGCCATCGCGACAAATGCCGGGTTGCCTGAAATCTACCGCCAGATCGCCACCTTCAAGGCCCTGACCCTGCAGGATAAAACGCTGCCGGCAGCAGACCGCCGGCTGCAGTTTGAGTCCTTGACATCGCCCGGCGCGCCGCTGCGCCTGCTGGCGCAGGAGCAACTGGCCCTGATCGACATCTCCGAAGGCGACACCACCGCAGCGCTGGACCGGTTGCAGAACATCCTGCAGGATGCCGAGGCCAGCCCGGCCTTGCAACAGCGCGTCTCGCAGGTGATTGTGGCGCTCGGGGGGACCCCCAAGACACTTCCGCGCGCACAGCAGGGGTGAATGCCGGGTTCGGGGAATGACGGGTTTAAATGGTGGAAACAGTAATGGCAGGCAACGACAGATGAACGCAGGCACAGTTTTCCCCCGCGCCGGGTTCATCCTGCTGGGCGCCGCGTTTCTTGCCATGACCGGCTGCGCCGAAAAGGAACGCATCCTGCCGGGCGCGCGCGAAGATGTTCGCGTCACGCCCGAGGACGCGCTGGTCACCGCGGACACCGTCACCAATGCCAGCCGGGCGATCCGGCTTCCGTCGCAATCGGTGAATGCGACCTGGGCGCAGCCCTTCGGCACCGAAACCTATCGCACCGCGCATCCCGCCCTGCGGGTGGTGCCACAACTGGCCTGGTCCACCTCGATCGGGTCCGGCGACAGCCGCCGCCAGCGCATCACCGCATCCCCGGTCGTCGCCGGCGGTCTGATCTATACGCTGGACAGCGGCGCGCGCGTCTCGGCGGTTTCGCCCTCCGGCGGCGTGGTCTGGAGCACCGACCTCACGCCGCCCGCCGATAGCGAAGGGCAGGCCACGGGCGGCGGCATGGCCTATGACAAGGGCACGCTCTATGTCTCGTCGGGTTTCGGGCGGCTGGCCGCGCTGGACGCGACCAGCGGCGCAACACGCTGGATCCAGAAACTGGGCTCCACCGGCAGCGGCACACCGCTCGTGCGCGACGGGCTGATCTACCTGGTCGCGGGGGATGACACCGGCTGGGCGGTCAAGACCGACGACGGGCGCGTTACCTGGCAGTTCGAGGCGACGTCCAGCGTGGCGAATGTGCTCGGCGCACCGGCGCCGGCCCTGGCCGGCGATCTCGTCGTGTTCGGCTTTGGCTCGGGCGATCTCGTTGCCACGTTCCGCCGCGGCGGATTGCAGCGCTGGAATGCCACCGTCGCCGGGCAGCGGGTCGGCCGCGCCATCGCCCGCATCGGCGACGTGACCGGCGGCCCGGTCGTTGTCGGCAAGCGCATCTATGCGGGCAACCATTCCGGCCGCCTCGTCGCACTGGACGCCGAGAGCGGCGAACGGATCTGGACCGCGCGCGAAGGCGCGCTGGGGCCGGTCTGGCCAGCCGGCGACAGCATCTTCTCGGTCACCGACAAGAACCAGCTGGTGCGCATCGATGCCGGTACCGGCAGCGTGATCTGGGCCATCGACCTGCCGAATTTCGTCAAGGACAAGCCGCGCAAACGCGGCCGCGTGTTTGCAAATTACGGCCCCGTTCTGGCTGGTGGACAGATCGTCGTGGCGTCCAGTGACGGGCTGATGCGCTTCTTCTCGCCCGAAAGCGGGGCCCTGACCGGTTCCGTCCAGGTCCCCGGCGGCGCAACCAGCGCGCCGGTCGTGGCCAACCGCACGCTCTATGTTATGGGCGCCAAAGGCGAACTGCACGCTTTCCGTTGACGCGCGGATGCGCTAAGGGGCGCTCTCAGGTTCTTTGAAAGCAAGGCGCATGTCCTTTACCCTCGCCATAGTGGGCCGCCCGAA
>CAYGNE010000276.1:0-4466 GCA_964351155.1 uncultured Rhodobacterales bacterium
CTTTCACCGGGCGCATCAGGCCTGGTATCTGCACGAGCTGATGCAATCGGGTGCCGCGTACGACTGGGCGATCGTCGGCGCGGGGGTCCGGACCTTTGACGAGGAACAGCGGCTGAAACTGGCCGCGCAGGATTACCTGACCACGCTGATCGCACTGGACCCGGCCGGCAGCGCGGCAGAGGTCACCGGCGCGATGGTCGACTTTGTGCCGGTGACGCCGGGCAACGGCCCGCTGATCGAACGTATGTCCCGGCCCGATATCCGCATCGTGTCACTGACCGTGACCGAAGCCGGCTATTACATCCACCCCGCCACCAAGACATTTGACGCGGACCATCCCGATATCCTTCACGATGCGGCACATCCCGATCGCCCGCGAACCGCTTTCGGCGCGATGATCGCGGCCCTGAAGATCAGGCGCGCCAATGGGACCGGGCCTTTTTCCGGACTGTGTTGCGACAACCTGCAGGGCAATGGCGCCGTCCTGCGCCAGACCGTGGTCTCCCTCGCGCGGCTGTCCGATCCCGATCTCGCCGATTGGATCGAAGCCCGTTGCAGCTTTCCAAACTCGATGGTCGATTGCATCGTGCCCGCGACCGGCCCCAAGGAACTCGCGCTCGCCCGCGAGCTTGGCCTCGACGATGCGGCTCCCGTCACCCACGAAACCTTTCGCCAATGGGTGATCGAGGACGATTTCTGCGCCGGTCGCCCCGACTGGGACAGGGCCGGGGCGACCTTTTCCGACGATGTCCATGCATATGAGGCAATGAAGATCCGCATTCTGAACGGCGGCCATCAGGTGATCGCGTGCGCGGGCGAGCTGCTGTCCTGCGCGACCATTGCCGATTGCATGGCCGATGAACGGATCGCCGCGTTTTTTGCCAAGGTCGCGCGCAACGAAATCGCGCCGCATGTCCGCCCCGTACCCGGCATGACACCTGCCGCCTATACCGATTTGATCGCGACCCGGTTTGCCAATCCCCGGATCGTGGACACGACCCGTCGTGTCGCCTTTGACGGATCGTCGCGCCATCCCGGTTTCATCATCCCGTCACTCCGCGACGGGCTGGCGGCCGGCACATCGATCAACGGCCTGGCACTGGTCGAAGCCGCCTGGGCACGCATGTGCGCAGGTACCCGCGAGGACGGCAGCACGATCGAACCGAACGATCCCAACTGGCACGATCTCCGGCGCACTGCCCGCAAGGCAAAAACCGACCCGGCCGCCTGGCTTGCCCAGGCCCAGTATTACGGCGACCTCGCCGAGCAGCCCCGCTTTGCCCGGGCCTTCGACGACTGGCTGCGCCTGATCTGGACCAGGGGGATGCAAGCCGCGATCTCTGCCTATCTCGATGACCAGGCGATGGCCGCTGTCCGGCCGCTGTCCGGAGAGTGACATCGGGTCTGCATGCCGGCCATGCGGAATGACGTGGGCTCCGGATGATCAGGCAGGTGCGTCAGGTCGCAAAATCCACGCTCCCGGCCGTAACACCCATCACCCGCCGCAAACGCCAATCCCGCGAAAAGCGGGTTCATCCTGATCCGCAAGGCAGGCATCCGGCCCCCGAAATCCGATCTTCGGGCAGCGAACGACCGGCGCGCTGATCGGCCCGGAACCGGAAAACCGCGCTCATCAGGTCAGTGTTGCGCGATGCTACCGGCCTGACAGTTCCGCCGCCGCCGCCTCAAGCGCGACGATATCCGCACCGCAAATCGCCGCCTCGTGCGCCCGGATGTGGTTGATCGGCCAGCACCACCACGCAATCCGCAACAACCGCCCCACCGTGTCCGTGTCGAACCGGCGCCGCAGAACCCGGCCCGGATTGCCGGCAACCACCGCATAGTTCGGAATCCTTCCTGTCACAACCGCCCCGGCCCCGATGATCACGCCGCTGCCGATCCGCGCGCCCGGCAGGATGCGCGCGCCCTGCCCGATCCACACATCATGTCCGATCACCGTGTCGGCTCCGGGCTTGGGCAGGGACGGGCGGCCCGCGTTTCGCCCGCCGTCGAAGATCGCAAACGGAAACGTGGAAAACCCGTCATGGCGATGATTGGCCGAAGCGGTGATGAATGTCGCGCCATCGGCGATCTGGCAGAACCGCCCGATGATCAGCCGCTCCGGCGAAAAGTCGAACAGGTACGGGGCCAGCCGCGCCGCCCAGTCCTCCGGCGGATCGAACGCGCTGGCATAGGTATAGTTCCCGACCTCGATCCGGGGATGGTCCAGCACCGGTTTCAGAAACACCGTTCCCGGATGACGCCCCCCATCCGGCAGCACCACCGGGTGTCTTGTCTCGGGTGTCGGAAACCTGTCGGTCATCCTGCGGCCTCGCCCCGGTCCGGTTTCACGGGGGCTCTCGCACTGCCGCGCCCGGCCCGCTGCGCCGCCGCCCACTGTCCTGTTTCATTTCGCTCGCCCGCGCGGCGCGGGATGGCGGAACCAGGGGGCATTTCACTCGGTACAAAATGCACGATCGCCCCTTTGGCGGTTGTACAAAACGGCCAATTCACCGGGTCGGCGGGCAATGGCAAAGTCCCGGCTCCGGTCCCCGGGGCGCCGCCGGTCCGGCCCGCGACGACCATCAATCCGCATTTTCCACAACACTGCGTTCCACATAGCGGATGCGCATCTTTATCGCCTGCATAAAACGGTCTTTCTTCACCAAGGCAGACAGGAAATCCGACAATGTCCAGTCCGGCAGCCCGGCGACGATGGCCGTGTCATACGTCCTTTCAGCCCGGTCAAACTCGCCCCGCGCCACCAGGTAGAGCGCCTGATAATACCGGATCCACGAAGAATTCGTGTTATCTTTCAGCGCCTTGTCGATCATCTCTCCTGCCTCGTCAAGCGCGTTCAGCTCCAGCGCGATGCGGGCGTGCAACTGGTAGTCGACCGCATCCGCATCCGCCATGCCCGAGGTCCGGCGGGCGATCTGCAGCGCCTCGTCAAAGGCTTCGTCCTGGAACAGCATCCATGCCCGCCAGTAATTCAGAAAGGTGGTTTCCTGCAGGTGTTTCGCCGCCGCCTCCAACCCCCGGATCGCATCCTCGCGCTTGCCCAACGCATCCCGCGCCCGCGCAACATAGACATACCCGTCGGGCTGCTCCGGACCAAGCGCCACAAGCTTCTCCGCATCCTTCATCGCCTGCCTGGGACGGTCCAGCCTCAACAGGATCAGACTGCGTTGCCGTAGCATCGCAAAGCTATCCGAATCCACTTCAAGGGCCTTGTTTATATGGGTCAGAGCCTCATCATCCCTGTTCAGATCGGACAGTGTCGTGGCCAAGCCATAGAGCGCATTTGCGTCCTCATCGTAGATCTCGATCGCGCGCCGGAAGAACTCCAGCGCGGCGTCCGGCTGACCGTTGTCGGTCAAGGCCCAGCCTTTCTCCCGCAGGATCCAGCGGTTCTTGGGTGTCAGGGCCAGACCGGTGTCGAGATGCGACTGGTATTCCTCAAGATCGATCCTGTCCGCCCAATACAAGGCCGCGCCCAGCCCCGCGATGCCACCTCCGGTGGGGGTGCGCTCAATGCTTTTTCGAAAATGTTTTTCCGCCTCGTCATACGCATCCGCAACATAGGCGATCCAGGCCATGCCCAGATGGCCAACATGTGAACCGGAATCCAGCCCGAGGACTTCGCTAAACCTCGATTTCGCCGCGTCATACTGATCCAGATCGTAATACGCCCAGCCCAGGACATTGAGTATCTCAATTCGCTGGCCGATGGATGCCCCGGCTTCGAGCAGGGCACGCTGACAAATCTCCAACAACCGCCGTGCCGTGTCGTCATTACGAATGCAGGCCGACGCATAGGTGTCCTGCGAATTGGTCAGCAAGGGCTTGGCTGGCACGCAGATCGGCGCCAGGCACAGGATACCGACAATAACACTCAGACCGTTCCGCATGATCTCCGATCTTGTCCGAAAACGCGCCGCTTGACGAGAGCGGACCGAAAAAAAGCCGCCCCGTTTCCGGAGCGGCCTTTCCGTGGTTCGACGGGGCGGTTCCTTGCTCCCGTGGAGCAATCGCCCTGCACCGGTCGGCAGTGCCGACTTACTCGATGATCTTTGCGACGACGCCTGCGCCGACGGTGCGGCCGCCTTCGCGGATGGCAAAGCGCAGACCGTTTTCCATCGCGATCGGGGCGATCAGCTCGACGCTGAAGCTCACGTTGTCGCCCGGCATCACCATCTCGGTGCCTTCGGCCAGCGTCACCGTCCCGGTCACGTCCGTCGTGCGGAAGTAGAACTGCGGGCGATAGTTGGCAAAGAACGGCGTGTGCCGGCCGCCCTCATCCTTGGTCAGGATATAGGCTTCGGCCTCGAACTTGGTGTGCGGCGTCACGGATCCCGGCTTGCACAGCACCTGGCCGCGCTCGACACCTTCACGGTCCACACCACGCAGGAGCGCGCCGATATTGTCGCCCGCCTCGCCGCGGTCCAGCAGCTTGCGGAACATCT
>CAYGNE010000277.1:0-1753 GCA_964351155.1 uncultured Rhodobacterales bacterium
TGGCTGCGGAAAATGTCGGTTATCAGCTCCTCGTTGGTCGGACCATAGAGCATGTCCCGCCCGTGCCGGTCGGTGATGCGCAGCATTTCCTCGCCGTAATCGTCATAGCGGCCGCTTTCGCGCCACAGGTCCGCCGATTGCAGGGTCGGCATAAGCATCGGGATATGCCCGGCCCGGACCTGTTCCTCATGAATGATATTCTCGATGTTCTTCAGGACCTTGTAACCCAAAGGCAGCCAGGAATAGATACCTGCCTGGGCCTGTTTGATCATCCCCGCGCGCAGCATCAGCCGATGGCTGACAATCTGGGCTTCGGCAGGGTTTTCCTTCAGGACTGGCAGAAAGTAACGGGACAGGCGCATGGGGAACCCTTGTCAGAGAAAACATTTCCCCTCCTTTATGCACTTGCGCAACGCCAGACAAGAGAGCGAAGCAAAAGGGCCAGTTCATAAAAAAGGTGACAAAACCCCTCTGTTCATGGCTTGTTTGTCAAATGAGGGCCACGACCCCACGGCGTGCGATCGGCAGATCCCGCTCGATGCGCTCGCCAACTGGCTGAAAAAAACTGCAGGCGCGGAGCACTGGAAACTTGGAAAATCTCACTTTCACCTTTGAAATGGGCGTTGTCGTGGCGGCACTCGCCTTCACGATTTTCCTTTTTGTTTCAGAGATCATCCGCATCGACCTCGCCGCAATTCTGGTGTTGGTCATTATCGGCATACTCAGCTACCTGCCCGGCCTGGAACGGATCGCCGACGTCAATCACCTGTTTGACGGTTTTGCCTCGAATGCGGTCATCTCGATCATCGCGGTGATGATCGTGGGCGCCGGGCTGGACAAGACCGGGATCATGAACCGCGTGGCCGCCGTGATCCTGAAACGAGGTGGAACGGCAGAGTCCCGCGTCTTGCCGATCGTGTCCGGAACGGTCGGCGTGATCTCATCCTTCTTGCAGAATGTTGGCGCGGCAGCGCTGTTTCTGCCCGTCGTCAGCCGGATATCGACCCGTTCCGGCATTCCGCTCAGCCGGTTGCTGATGCCGATGGGGTTCTGTGCCATCCTGGGCGGGACGATGACCATGGTCGGTTCTTCCCCGCTCATCCTGCTGAACGATCTGATCCTGACCGCAAATGACACGCTGCCGGATGATCAGAAAATGGAGCTGTTCAGCCTTTTCTCGGTCACACCTATCGGCGCGGCGCTGATCCTGACGGGAATAACGTATTTTCTGCTCCTCGGCCGCTGGGTTTTGCCTGCCGACAGCGCATCAGACAACACCGGGACCGGACAGGGCATGCAATCCTATCTGCGCCGGGTCTATGGCCTTGAGGCGGACGTGTTCGAGGTCGATGTGCCCGAGAACAGCCCGCTGGTCGGGCAGATTCTCGCCGATATCAACCACGAGAACCACCTGTACATCATTTCGACCTTCTATCGCGGCAAGGTGTCGATGATCCAGGTTCTGACCGCCGAAATCGCCGCGCCCTGCCGGCTGGCGATCATCGGGGACCGGTCCCAGGTCCAGGCACTGGCCGACAAGTACGGGCTGACGGTTCGGCCCTCGCTTGACGTATTTGCCGAGGAGTTTGCCCCGACAAATGCCGGTATCGCCGAGATCGTGATTCCGCCGGAAAGCAAACTGGTCGGCCATTGCCCCCGCGAACTGTTGTTCAGAAAGACCTACGGTCTGTCACTGCTGGCCATTCACCGGGGCGAGGAAACGCTCAGCCATGTCGAGACCGATGACCATCAC
>CAYGNE010000277.1:1763-4459 GCA_964351155.1 uncultured Rhodobacterales bacterium
TCGTTGAATTTCAGGTCGGCGATATGCTGGTCGCCCATACCCGCTGGGACAACCTGACCCGGCTGAAGCAGAACCGCAACTTCGTGATCGTCACATCCGATTTCCCGCAGGAAGAACTTCGCCCGCAAAAGGTCGGCTGGGCGTTGCTTTTCTTCCTGTTGTCGCTGTCGATGATCCTGTTCACCGACGTCCGCTTGTCGCTGTGCCTTCTGACCGGCGCCGTCGGCATGCTGCTCAGCCGGGTTCTGAGCATTGACGAGGCCTACAACGCCGTGGGCTGGAACACTGTGTTTCTGCTGGCTTGCCTGCTGCCCCTGGGACAGGCCGTGCAGAACACGGGAACCGCGGAATGGATCGCCCAGAACATCCTGAAAATCCTCGATGGCTGGCCCATATGGTCGCTTCAGGCCGGTATCGCCATCCTTGCCACCGCGTTTTCGCTGGTCATGTCGAATGTCGGGGCAACCGTGCTTCTGGTGCCGCTCGCGGTGTCGATCGCGCTTGCGGCCGGCGGCAACCCGGCGGTTTTTGCCCTGACCGTCGCGATTTCGACATCCAATTCGTTCATCATCCCGACCCATCAGGTCAACGCCCTGATCATGGGCCCCGCGGGCTACAAGGTGAAGGATTTCGTCCGCTCGGGTTCGATCATGACGGTGCTGTTTCTTGTCGTGTCGCTGACCATGCTCAATCTGGTCTTCTGAACAATCAGTCCCTTGAAACTGGGGGCGTCATACGCGATCTCTAGGTCAGGCAACCAGGAACCACCATGTCACTTCCCGTCAAGGACCAACTGAAATACTGGGGCATCGCGACCGTGGTCATCGCGGTTGTATTGTGGTTTCTCGGCAATGTCCTTCTGCCATTCGTTCTAGGCAGCGCAATCGCCTATTTCATCGACCCTGTTGCGGACCGGCTTGAAAAAGCGGGGCTTTCGCGCGTGGCCGCGACGGCGGTCATCACCTTCGTCGCGCTCCTGGTCGCGGTGATCATGGGCCTGCTGGTCATCCCGACCCTGATTGCCCAGACGATCGAACTGATCAACACGATGCCGCAACTCACGCGGGATCTGCAGACATTCCTGACAAACCGCTTCCCCTCTCTGCTGGTTGACGGTTCGACCGCGCGCGAGACACTGGCAACAATCGGGGACGCGATCCGGGATCGCGGGCCGGAACTGATCGAATCCGTGCTCGGTTCGGCCATGTCGGTTCTGAACATCGTCATTCTGCTGGTCGTGGTGCCCGTGGTGTCGGTCTACATGCTGCTTGACTGGGACAGGATGATCGCGCGGATCGACGAGTTGCTGCCGCGCGATCATGCCCCGGTGGTGCGACGGCTGGCTTCCGAGATCGACAACACGCTGGCCTCGTTCATCCGGGGCATGGGCACCGTCAGCCTGATCCTCGGCACCTACTACGCCATCGCGCTGATTATTGTCGGTCTGCAATTTGGCCTCGTTGTCGGCTTCGTTGCCGGGCTCGTGACTTTCATTCCCTATCTCGGTGCGCTGATCGGCGGCAGTCTCGCAATCGGTCTCGCCCTGTTTCAGTTCTGGGGCGATTGGGCCTCGATCGGACTGGTCGCGCTGATCTTCGTTATCGGACAGGTTGTCGAAGGCAACTTCCTCACACCCAAGCTGGTTGGCCACTCCATCGGCCTGCATCCGGTCTGGTTGATACTGGCCCTGTCGGTCTTTGGGGCGCTGTTCGGTTTTGTCGGCATGCTGGTGGCGGTTCCGGTCGCCGCCGCATTGGGGGTGATCGCGCGTTTTGCCGTGGAACGATATCTGGACAGCCGGCTGTACCGCGGCCTCTCCGGGCAAGACGACACCTGACATGGCCGAACAACTCAGCTTTGATTTGCCGGCCAGAACCGTGCTGGGGCGCGACGATTTCTTTGTTTCGCCTGCCAACGCGCTGGCCGTGGCGATGATCGAAGCCCCCTGGTCCTGGCCGTCCGGCAAACTCGTGCTGTCAGGACCGGAAGGATCGGGGAAAACCCATCTCGCCCATGTCTGGGCGGCATCGACAGGGGCCAGCATCGTGTCGGCGGCCGAACTGGCGGATATCGATGTGCCGTCACTCGCGCAGGCTCCGGTCGCGGTCGAAAACGTGCCGGAAATCGCCTCCGACCTGCCTGCGCAGAATGCATTGTTCCACCTTCACAACCAGCTACAGGCGCAGCGCCATCTGTTGCTGATGACCGGACGCACCGCGCCCAGGCATTGGGCATTGTCCCTGCCCGATTTGCAGAGCCGGGTGGAGGGCACGAGCCACATTTCCTTGCAGGCCCCGGATGATATGTTGCTTGCCGCGGTTCTCGCCAAGCTGTTCGCCGACCGGCAGATCGCGCCCAAGGCTGATGTGATCCCATTCCTTCTGCATCACATGGACCGTTCGTTCCTGGCCGCGGCCGGCATTGTTGACCGGCTCGACCGGGCCGCATTGTCGCAGGGTCGCAAGGTTTCGCGCAAACTGGCCGGCGAGGTCCTTGGCGCGCGCTGAAAAACCGTCTAGAAACGAACCCTTCCCACCCTTTTCCGATCTGGTCGATTTTGAACATGACAAACGCCGATTTCCTCGATTCCGATTTTCCCGAGCCGGCGGAGCTGGCCGAGACCGACCTGACCGGTCCGGGCCGGTTCTACAACCGTGAACTCAGCTGGCTGGGCTTCAACTGGCGCGTTCTGGAAG
>CAYGNE010000278.1:0-4439 GCA_964351155.1 uncultured Rhodobacterales bacterium
TGCGGCTGGTCAGGTCCCATTCCCGCCAGGGCGCGATCACCTTGATGTCGGGGTTGAGCGCATAGGCCGCCAGTTCGAACCGCACCTGATCGTTGCCCTTGCCGGTTGCGCCATGCGCCACGGCATCGGCGCCGGTTTCGGCGGCGATCTCGATCAAGCGCTTGGAAATCAGCGGGCGTGCAATCGATGTGCCCAGAAGGTAAAGGCCTTCATAGACCGCATTCGCGCGGAACATCGGAAATACGAAATCGCGTACGAATTCTTCGCGCAGATCCTCAATATAGATGTTTTCGGGCCTGATCCCCAGCATCTCGGCTTTTTTGCGCGCCGGTTCCAGTTCTTCGCCCTGTCCAAGATCGGCCGTAAAGGTGACCACCTCGCAACCATACTCGGTTTGCAGCCATTTCAGGATGATCGACGTGTCAAGACCGCCGGAATAGGCGAGCACGACTTTCTTGGGCGCAGACATGGGCGGTTTCCTCTTCGCTTGCATCGGCTGCGAGTTAGCGGGTTTTAGAGACAGGGGCAAGCGGTGGTTGCGCCCGCGCGAAAGCTGAGCCAGACAAAGGCATGAGCGATTTTCACGACAGAGCCCGCGCCGCCGAGAAGGCCATGCGCGACGTGTTTCCCCGGACCCCGTTGCAGTTGAACCTGCATCTGTCCGAACGGTTCGGGGCGGACATCTGGCTCAAACGCGAAGATCTCAGCCCGGTCCGGTCCTACAAGCTGCGCGGCGCGTACAACGCCATGCGGAAATTGCCCGGTCAGGATCTGTTTGTCTGTGCCAGTGCGGGCAATCATGCCCAGGGCGTGGCGTATATGTGCAAACATATGGGGGTTAGCGGCGTCGTTTTCATGCCGGTGACGACACCGCAGCAGAAGATACAGAAAACCCGCATGTTTGGCGGCGACAGGATCGAAATTCATCTTGTCGGAGACTATTTCGACGACACGCTTGCCGCAGCACAATCGTGGTGCACGGAGAATGGCGGACATTTTCTGTCGCCGTTTGACGACGTTGACGTAATCGAAGGGCAGGCATCGGTTGCGGTCGAGATCGAGCAGCAACTGGGCAAGGCGCCGGATGTGGTGATCCTGCCGGTCGGGGGCGGAGGAATGGCATCGGGCGTGTCCTCCTGGTTTTCGGAACGGAGCCGGGCATTTTTCGTTGAACCGTCCGGCGGAGCCTGTCTGAAGGCGGCGCTGGCCGCCGGGCACCCGGTGACGTTGCGCCACGTGGACACGTTTGTTGACGGGGCGGCGGTTGGGCGTATCGGCGAACGGACATTCGAGATGTTGAAAACCGCCCGCCTGGCCGACGTGATCGTGTTGAGCGAAGACCGAATCTGCACCACGATGATCGAAATGCTGAACGTCGAGGGTGTGGTTCTGGAACCGGCGGGCGCGCTGTCAATCGAGGCATTGGGCGAGGTCCAGACACTGATCCGGGGTAAAACCGTGGTTTGCGTGACGTCGGGTGGAAATTTCGATTTCGAACGGTTGCCCGAGGTCAAGGAACGTGCGCTGCGCTATTCCGGAGTCAAGAAGTACCTGATTCTGCGGCTTCCGCAGCGTCCCGGCGCATTGCGGGAGTTTCTCTCTATTCTCGGGCCGGACGACGACATTGCCCGGTTCGAGTACCTGAAGAAATCGGCGCGCAACTTCGGTTCGGTCTTGATCGGGATCGAAACGTCGGATGCGGACAATTTCGTTCGGCTTTTCGCCCACCTGGATGATGCCGGTTTCATCTATCGCGATATCACAAATGACGAAACACTGGCGCAGTTCCTGATCTGACACTCGGTCAGGCGGCCAGCCGTTGTGGCAGTTCGGACATGAACATCGCCTTTGATGCGTCATATGTGTCAACGATCTCGCCAACGTCGACGGTTTCGGCCCGGCCTTCGGCGGAATTGCGTTCTCCGTTCTGGCACAGATCGGAAAACGCGGAAAACCCCAAACTTAATGCGCTGCCTTTCAGGAAATGCAGATCCTGTTCCAGCTGCGAGCGGTTCGGACCGGTCCGCAACCGGCCTATCACCTCTTCGACCTCTTCCAGGAACAATTCGACAACCTCGTCGAAATCTTCTGCTCCGACTTCGTCTCGCAGTTCGTTTACGCGGGACCAATCAATCATGTCGCACCCGTTTTGGTTCTCCACCGGATCCATCCTCTAGTCATCGAGCGTAAACGACGGGTTAAGCCGGTCCAGACGATGAAAACAATTTGAAGCTTCATCTGACATTAAGAGGTGATGGTGATGGTGGTGCGATTGATCGGGTACAGAGTACATATTTAACATGTCCAGCAACCTGCCGGAAAGAAAATTGGAAGTCGGACTGCAATCAGACCTCGGGTCGATTCGCAGGGTTCTGGTTGTTGACGACAGCCGCCTGCAACGCCGCATTCTGGTATCGTCGTTGAAAAAATGGGGCTTCGAAGTCGTCGAGGCGGACAGCGGGGAATCCGCGATGGCGATCTGCCGCACGGCTCCGCCCGATCTCGTGTTGAGTGACTGGATGATGCCCGGAATGAATGGCCTGGAGTTTTGCCGCGCTTTTCGGGAGATGCCGACGGATGGGTACGGCTATTTCATTCTTCTGACATCCAAGAGCGAAAAGAACGAAGTGGCGCAGGGTCTGGATGCCGGTGCAGATGACTTTCTGACAAAACCGGTGAATTCCGACGAATTGCGCGCCCGGATTTCCGCAGGGGCGCGTATCCTGGAGATGCAGCGCGAGCTGTCCGACAAGAACCGGATGATCACCGATACACTGGATCAGTTGCGGGTCGCCTATGACAAGATCGACAAGGATCTGATCCAGGCCAAGAAAATCCAGGAATCGCTGGTACCCGAACTGTCGCGGGACTTTGGCGCCTCGCGCATCAGTCTGTTGCTGAAGCCATGTGGCCATATCGGCGGTGACCTGGTCGGAATGTTCGCGCCAGATCCGGACCATGTCGGGTTTTATTCAATCGATGTTTCCGGGCACGGCATCACGTCGGCGATGATGACGGCGCGATTGGGCGGCTATCTGAGCAGTGTCTATTTCGATCAAAATCTTGGCATGGCATGGCGTGCGGATGGCACCTATGCCCTGCGCGAACCACATGAAGTTGCCGGGATGCTGAACGAGCGTTTGCTTGCGGACACCGGCATCGAGGAATACTTCACCATGGCCTATGGCGTGGCCGACCTGCGTGACGGATCGGTCCGCATGGTGCAGGCGGGCCACCCGCACCCATTGATCCGGCGCGCAGACGGCCGCACCGAGTTCGTTGGCGAAGGCGGTGTTCCCATCGGTCTTCTCCCAGGCGTTCCCTATTCGCAGTTCGAACTTTCGCTGGAGCCCGGTGATCGGCTTTTGCTCTATTCGGACGGATTCACCGAGTGCAGGTTGACCAACGGCGAGATGCTGGAACAGGACGGTTTGCAGAACCTGCTGCAGGATTGCCGGGCGGGGCAATGCGGCCCGGAATTTCTCGACGATCTCTTCTGGGCGCTGACTCAGGTCATGTCGCCCGACCACGGCATGGAAGACGATGTATCGGCGACCTTGTTCGAGTTCGGTCGGTTCTAACCGGCCGCTGGCCGTTTTGGTCAGGCAGATCCGGCAAACCGCGCCGCGAAATGCCGGTCTCCGGCATTTCCAAGAACTCGGGCTGCATCGCGTGCCTGCATCCACAAGGCCGTGTGATCCGGTTCCGTTGGTTCCCCAAGCCGAAGCGTGGGGCGCGCGACATAGATCAGGCATATCTTTTCTGCCCACAGGTCGTATTCGGGCATAAAGGCGAACCGCCTAAAGGCTCCGACCCGGCGCGGTGTACCGATGCGCCATCCGGTTTCTTCGGCCACTTCGCGATGCAGTGCCTTGACGGGCGATTCACCGGGGTCAACACCCCCGCCTGGAAGCTGGATGTCGGGTCCGGGATCGAATTGGCAGGTCAAAAGCAACTGGCCGTCACGGGGCAAGAGGGCGTAGGCACCGACCCTGCGCACGTAGTTTTTTCCAACCACCGGAACCTCGCCAAACCGTCTTATCATGTGTTTAACCCTTACATCGTCGGTTGCGGCTCTTATATAGCGGCGGTATGCCAATCTGCGGCGTGTAAGGAAACCCCATGAGCATCGGATCAAAACTCGCGTGGGACGATACGGTCCTGCCTTTTCAACTCGACGCATCGGATATGCGTGGTCGAGTCGCCCGCCTGGATGGCGTTCTGGGCGGTATTCTGGACCAGCACGCCTATCCTTCGCAGGTCGAGGCGCTGGTTGCCGAGATGGCATTGCTGACCGCATTGATCGGGCAGACGATCAAGCTGCGCTGGAAACTGTCCTTGCAGGTTCAGTCCAAAGGCGCGGTACGGATGATTGCCACAGATTATTATGCACCGCAGACCGAAGGCGAGGCCGCGCGCATCCGTGCCTATGCCAGTTA
>CAYGNE010000279.1:0-4423 GCA_964351155.1 uncultured Rhodobacterales bacterium
TCTCACATGCAGCATTGGCTGCAAAGGGCTGGGCGTTTTGCCCCGGTTTTATTGGCGGGCTTGCCGGGGGATGCCGTCAGATCCGTTCGACCTTGACTGACTCTGTTTCAAAAAACGCCAGGTGATCCTTGATCGCGGCCACAGCCTCGGTCGGGTTTTCGTAGGTCCAGACCGCGTTTTCATCCACCGAGGACCGATTGACGATGGAGAAATAGTTCGCATCGCCCTTGTGTGGGCAATGTGTCGTCTTGTCGGTGCGGTCCAGAAACGCCATCGCGATGTCGCCGCGCGGGAAATAGATCACGGGCGCGAGCGTGCCTTCGCTCAGTTCCAGGGCATTGGTGGTTTCGCCCAGCACGGCACCTCCGGAACGAACGGTCCAGGTACCTTCTGCCTTGCGGATACGGATATGATCGGCCATCTGGTCCCCTCCCAAAAATCAGATCGTGCGGCCCGGGTTGCGGGCGCGAATGGCTGCCGCCCCCAATCAAATCGGCGCGGTGGCCGCATCCAACCACAGATTGGCCGACTTGCCCACCCGGGGCCCGATCTTTTCCCGGACCTCGGCATGATAGGCATTCAGCCAGTCGCGCTCTGCCCGGGTCAGCATCCCGGCAATGATCAGCCGCCGGTCGATCGGCGCAAAGGTCAGCGTGCGCCAGCACAGCATCTCGCGCTCTGTGTCGCCGTCGGGCAGCTGCGGTGCGGGTTGGGCGACGATCAGGTTCTCGATCCGGATGCCGAATGCCCCCTCGCGATAGTATCCCGGTTCGTTGGACAGGATCATGCCAGGTTCCAGCGGGACCGTGGACAGTTTGCTGAGCCGCTGCGGACCTTCGTGCACGCTGAGATACGCCCCGACGCCATGGCCCAGCCCGTGGTTGAAATCCTGCCCGGCCAGCCAGAGTGGCATGCGCCCGATGGCTTCGATGTCCCGTCCGGCCAACCCGCTGGGCCAGCGCAGCCGCGACATGGCGATCATGCCCTGCAAGACGCGCGTGAACGCGGCACGCTCGGAAGCGCCGACATTGCCGATTGCAATCGTGCGGGTGATGTCCGTGGTGCCGTCGAGATACTGCCCGCCGCTGTCCAGCACCAGAAGATGCCCGTCCTGGAGCACGCTGTCGGTGTCTTCACTCACCCGGTAGTGCATGATCGCACCATTGGGACCGGTGCCGGCAATGGTGTCAAAACTGATATCCTGCAGGGCGTTGTCACGTCGGCGGCTGGTTTCCAGCCGCGTGACCACCTGTGTTTCCGTCAGGCTGCCGGGGGGCTGGTCGTCCAGCCACGCCAGCAATTCGACGATCGCCGCACCGTCGCGCAGATGCGCCGCGGCGCTGCCCGCGATCTCGGCCGCGTTCTTGCGCGCCTTGGGCAGGGCGCAGGGCTCATCGCCGGCTACGGCCTTGTCTCCCAGCGCGTCGGCGACTTTTCTCGGGGCGCTTGTCCGGTCGATCCGCACCGGTCCGGCCAGATCGGCCAGCGCGGACAGGAACCGGTCTGGCGGGTGAACCGTGACCGTCGCGCCAAGATGGTCATCCAACCCGGCCAGTTTTTGCCGCGCCATGAAAAGATCGACCCGCGCGTCCTCGTGCAGGAGTGCGAACCCGTGCGCGACCGGGTTTCGGGCGATGTCGGAGCCGCGAATGTTCAGCAACCACATGATCGAATCCGGCAGGGTGAGCACCGCGGACCGATGCCCGTTCTCGCGCAGGTCCCGCGCCAATCGCGCGCATTTATCCGCTGCGGCCTCGCCTGCAAACTCCATTGGATGCGCCTTGACCGGGTTCATCGGAGGGTCCGGCTGATCCGGCCAGATCCGGTCCACCAGGTTGGCGCATTGCACCATTTGGATGCCTGAAGCGTTGAGCGCCCGGTCCCAGCGTTCGGTCTCGGCAACGGTGTGCAGCCAGGGGTCATAGCCGATGCGCCCGCCATCGGGCAGGTGTTGTTTCAGCCAGTCGGCGAGCGAGGTGTCGGGCCAGGGAACCGGTGTGAAATCCGGTGCGACCTGCGACTTGACCTGGGTCCGGTACCGGCCGTCGACGAATACGCCGGCCACATCGCGCAACGCGGCGCAGAACCCGGCGGACCCGGTGAACCCGGTCAACCAGGCCAACCGTGCGTCCCGATCGGCAACATATTCGCCCTGATGTGCGTCCGCACGCGGCACCAGAAAGCCGTCCAGCTGCTCGATTTCGATTTCCCGGCGCAGCCGCGCAAGTCTGGGTGGCCCTTGTTCGGGGCGGGCGGTGACGTCGAATGTCTGAAACATGAAAGCCTGTCCGTCTGTCTGTTGTCGCCCGGAAACCTGAGCGGGCAGGCGGCAAATGTCCAGTGCGTGCAAACGCTGGCGGCGGTGATGTCGCTTTGCTAGACTCGGATCACATTACCGAAAGAACCGCCAATGACCCGTCTCGCCATTGCCATCTGCCTTTTGTTGCCTGTTTCCGCGCTCGCCGAAGGAACCGAGGAAAAGGCGGAACTGCCGGATCTGGCCGCCGATGCGCTGGTCGAAAATGCCGGCGGGTCAGGGCGCATTTCCGGGCTCGAGATGTCGCGAAGCTTTCGCCACAATGGCGCAACGACCATGTGCGCAACCTCGGATGCGCGGGACGGGAACGGCAATTTCAAGGGGCTCACCTTTTGGCAGGTGACGTTCAACGCGGATGGAACCGAGGTGGTTTCAGTGCGCAATGTGACCGGCCTGATCAGCGATTGCTATGGCGAGAAATACCAGAAATACGGCAATTGATAATCGCGGGCGCCGACCTTGCCCGGCAAGGCCGGCTGGCGCTCGGATGTCACGTCAACTTGCCCGCTTGATCCCCATCACACGTGCCCGTGCACGGGGGTCCGCATCAAACAGTGCCGCGAGTTGTTCGGTCATCGCACCCGCAAGCTGTTCGACCTCGGTGATGGTCACCGCGCGGTCATAGTACCGCGTCACGTCATGGCCGATCCCGATGGCAAGCAATTCCACCGCTTTGCGTTTTTCGACCATGGCGATCACGTCGCGCAGGTGCTTTTCCAGATAGTTGGCCGGGTTCACCGACAGGGTCGAATCATCCACCGGCGCGCCATCCGAGATGACCATGAGGATCTTGCGCGCTTCACGACGCATGACCATCCGGCGATGCGCCCATTCCAGCGCCTCGCCGTCGATGTTTTCCTTTAGAAGCCCCTCTTTCATCATCAGGCCCAGATTGTCCCGCGTCCGGCGCATCGGTGCGTCGGCCTGTTTGTAGATGATGTGGCGCAGGTCGTTGAGGCGTCCGGGCTGCTGTTTGCGGCCCTCGGCCAGCCATTCCTCGCGCGATTTGCCGCCCTTCCAGGCGCGGGTGGTGAAACCCAGAATCTCGACCTTCACCGAGCAGCGTTCCAGCGTGCGGGCCAGAACATCGGCACAGATCGCGGCGATGGAAATCGGCCGCCCGCGCATCGACCCGGAATTGTCCAGAAGCAGCGTCACCACCGTGTCGCGGAAATCCATGTCCTTTTCGACCTTGAAGGAGAGCGGCGTCGTGGGGTTCGCCACCACGCGCGCCAGACGGCCTGCATCCAGCACGCCCTCTTCCTTGTCGAACTCCCAGGACCGGTTCTGCTGCGCCTGAAGGCGGCGCTGCAGCTTGTTGGCCAGACGGCTGACCGCGCCTTTCAGCGGCTCCAGCTGCTGGTCGAGATAGGCGCGCAGGCGTTCCAGCTCCTGAGGCTCGGCCAGTTCCTCGGCCATGATCTCTTCATCATGTTCGGTCGTGTAGACGGTATAATCCGGGTCGGCCTCGGAATGCGGGGCAGGGGGCGGTGGTTCCAGCGGGGCCTCGCCCTCCGGCAGCTCGGTTTCCTCGGCCTCTTCCATGTCGCCCTGATCGTCCATCTCGACCGAGGCCTGGCTGGCGTCCTGCTGTTCTTCCTGGGACTGCTCGGGCGAAGCATCGGCCTGCTCGTCCTGATCGTCATCGGCCTCGCCGGTGGAATCGGGGTTTTCGTCGTCGTCCGCTTCCGCCTCGTCCTCGGTATCCTCATCCATCTCATCGGGGTCGTCGCCCAACTGGTCGCCATAGCCCAGATCCTCGATCAGCTGGCGGCTGAGCTTGGCAAACGCGGTCTGGTCGGACAGCACCTTGTCGAGATTGTCCAGCGTGTCGGCGCAGCGATCCTCGATATAGCCGCGCCACAGGTCCATGACATTCGCGGCCTCTGGCGGCAGATCGCGGCCGGTGGCGAGATGGCGGATCAAGTAGCCCGCGGCCACGGCCAGCGGCGCGTCGGCGGCCTCGCGAATCTCGCCATAGCCCTTGCGGCGGGCCTCGTTGCCGATCTTGGCGTCGATATTGCCCGCCGTGCCGGGCATGAAGCGCGCGCCCATGGCCTCGCAGCGGGCGGTTTCCATCGCGTCCATCAGGTCGCGCGCCATCTG
>CAYGNE010000280.1:0-4401 GCA_964351155.1 uncultured Rhodobacterales bacterium
GCCCCTTGAGGTCTTCGACCGAATTGATCTCGTTCTTGAACCAGCCTGCCCATTGAGGGCCGGAGTTGCCACACAAGAAGGGCTTGACGTTGAAGCGGCCATACATCTCGTCATAGAGCGCCTGACCGCCGCCGTGGACCATCCAGCCCAACTGCTCATCCGCGCTCAAGCCGAAAGGTTGCGAGCCGAACAGCAGGATGCCTTTGGATTTGGACCCCCAATAGGCGGGGACCGCGTGATAGAGCTCTGCCGTGCCTTCGGATACCGCGTCGAACACACCGCGACCGGGAACCAGTTCACCCGCCGCGTATAGCGTGACGTTGATCCGGCCACCGGACAGGGTTGTGATCCGGTCGGCCAGGATTTGCGCCGCGACGCCCGGCCCAGGCAGGTTCTTGGGCCATGCGGTGACCAGTTTCCATTCGCGCACGTCCTGTGCGACCGCAGGTGTGGCCAAAGCTGTCGCCGCGACGCCTACGCCACCAGCCGCGAGAAATTTACGTCTATCCATGTCTTCGTCTCCTTGTTGAGTGTTGGTTTGGTCAGTTTGTTTGCGACCGTCTTGCGCGGCCTTACGGTATTCAGTTTCCGAGGATACGCGGCAGTCGCAGCCCGTTTTCACGAGCACAGTCGATCGCCTCCTCGTAGCCCGCGTCGGCGTGCCGCCAGACACCGCTTGCAGGGTCGTTCCACAGGGACTGTTGCATTATTCGTTCTGGTTGGCGAGGTTCGGCGTTTTGGAGGACCATCATGCCGCGCCAATCGCCGTTCAAGCACCATCGCTTCCCACGAGACATGATCCTTTGCGCGGTGCGCTGGTACCTGCGCTATCCCCTGTCCTACCAGGATGTCGTGGATCTGCTGGCCGAGCGCGGCGTGACTGTTGATCGATCGACGGTATATCGCTGGGTCCAGAAGTTTGGCCCGGAACTGACAAAGCGCACACCTGTCGGCGGGTTATCCGGGAAATCAATCATCGCGATGACCCGCATTTCGACAGCATCCGGCACATTGACCGGAAATAGCGAAACAACCTGATCGAGAGCGATCACGCCGCGATGAAGCGCCTGCTCGGGTATCGCCAGAGCTTTCGGTCCTTGCGAACCGCCAAGGCAACCCTGAGTGGCATCGAAACGATCCGAACCATCAAACGCGGCCACATCCACAACAAACAACCCGGCGTCAAAGGCGAGATCGCGTTCATCGCCAGCCTGTTCGCAGTGGTTGCATGACCGGGCGGTATCTAGCAGGCGCAGATCAACCTGCCACAATTAACGCAACAGTCCCATCCAGCGCGACATGCAGCAAGTCGTCACAAGAGAGCTGTAGAGCTTTGGCTGGCTAAACGATTTGCGGCTGCGGGTGTGACCAAAGCCGAACGGCTAGCGCGCGAAACCATGCGTCTCATAGAAGGCAGCATGGGTCTCGCCCTCATTCATGGCGAGACCGGATACATGTATGCCGCCATGCACGCGGCAGAAAAACTAGCATCCGAATTGTAACTTCCACGTCCGCTCTGTACGCAGACTCATGGTTAGTTGGCCAACCAAATTGCGTTTGCTCCGAATGCCCGGAAAGCAGGTTGCAGCTACAGCATATCATTCATTGATTGGACCGCGGCTCAGGGCAGTCAAAGAAGCTCAGTCGACAGGCGCAAGTTCGCGGTCTTGCCGGGGCGACTTGCCGAACTTGCGCGAGTATTCTCGCGAGAACTGTGCGGAACTCTCATAGCCTACAGCGAATGCAACTTCAGAAATCTTGGCACGGCTCGTCCGCAGGTCGTCTCTGGCCTTCAACAAGCGCAGGTCCTTTTGATATTGGAGCGGCGACGTTCCGGTCACGGCTTTGAACTGCTCGAAGAACGCGGAATTGCTCATTCCGATCCGCGCGGCCAGATCCCCGACGAGGATGGTCTCCGACAGATTCGCCTGAATGTCCCGCGTTGCCAGATGGATGCGGTTGGCGGTGGTTTCGTGCCAGAGAAGTCTCTGAAGAACCCGGGCATGTTCCCCGATCAAGAGCCTTGCGTGGATTTCACGGGACGTGATGGGCGCCAACAGTTGCCGCGTTTCCCCTTCCTCACACTGAAGAAAAAAACGATGAAGCGCGTCTTCCAGACCGGGATCGGTGTCACACAAGCAGATCGAGAATGGATCAGCGGACTGCACATTAAAGGCGGGCGACACAGAAGGGGCCAAGGACCTGAGAAGATCGAGATCGAGAGGAAAGACTAAGGCTGTGTAAGGCGCCTCCTTCGACGCCTCAGTAATCCGCGAAACAACCGGCAAGGTATGGCTGACGATAAGCGACTGCCCGGCGCCGACCGTGAGTGTTCGAGTGCTGGACCCAACTTGCTTCGCACCCTGCAGGATCAGACAAAGAAGAGGTCGATAGACTGTCGCATTCAGTTCGGTTGTTGCGTGATGCCGCAGCAGGTGGGTGCCACTATTGGCATGATGAGATGCGCCTTCAGCGACAGCTGCTTGATCGAGCAGCCCTGTAATGTGCGATAACAGATTCTCGCTCTTCATGACGTCGGCCTCCCAAAGGATGCCTTTCGATATCATCGCCGGACGCCCGCACCATAGTGGAAATCTGTATTTCTGGAGGATCAGGCAAGTATTCTGGCCAATCGGAAAAGAATGAAGCCCCTGATACGACTAACGTGATCAAGACACAATACAGGAGAGGGGCATGCAAAAGGTCATGATCACCGGCATCGCGGGCGGATTTGGAAAGCCGACGGCGCGAGCACTGCTTGAGAGAGGCTATCAGGTTGCAGGAACTGTCCGAAGCCGCGAGGGAAAGAACGCCGATACAGTCGCCGAACTCAAGGCGGCTGGCGCGTCCATAATCGCAATGGACGTCACCGACACCGCCAGCACCGGGCGTGGTATTTCGGAGGCAATCGAACGCCTTGGCGGTCTCGACGTGCTGTTCAACAACGCCGGGATCGGCTCCTACGGCATTCAGGAATTGATGTCGCCTGAGGATATGGCTCGGGTTTTTGATGTGAACGTCATGGGCGTGCAGCGCGTCATGCGTGCGGCGCTGCCCCATATGCGGGGGCAGGGGCGGGGGACGGTTCTTTATACCTCCAGCCTGATCGGGCGGATCGCGACGCCGTTCTACGGGACCTATTCGGCCTCCAAATGGGCGTTGGAAGCGATTGTCGAATGCTATCGGACGGAGTTGTCAGGCTTCGGGATTGAGTCCTGCATCATCGAACCCGGGGCCATGCCGACGGCCTTCTTCGATGGTATGGTTGCGCCCGAAGACCCGGATCGGGAGGCACAATATGGCGAGTTTGCAACTATCCCGGCAATGTCAGCCGCCGGTTTGGCCCAGATGCTGGAGGCGACCCCCGATCAACGCCCCGAAAGGATTGCTGAAGCGGTCGTCGCCCTTCTGGAGAAGCCCTTCGGGCAAAAGCCGTTCCGCACCGTTGTTGATCACGTTGGCGTCGGCCCGCAGATTGAGCGGTACAACGACGTGCTGCACGACGTCACGCGCATTGTGATGACCGACTTTGGCATCGAAGACATGTTGAAACTCAACGCTTGAAGGAGACGACCCATGAAAACCATTCTGATTACTGGCGCCTCCTCGGGCATAGGCGAGGCCACCGCCAAACTTTTCCAAGCCAACGGATGGAACGTCGTCGCCACCATGCGCAACCCCGACAGCGCGGGTGACCTGGCCGAACTAGACAATGTCCAGGTCGTGCGTCTCGATGTCACCGATCCGGGCTCGATCGGCGAAGCCGTTGCTTCCGGTATCGACCAGTTCGGCGAGATCGACGTGCTGCTCAACAATGCGGGCTATGGTGCCTATGGCCCACTCGAGGCCTTTTCGATGGAGCGCATCCGCCGCCAGTTCGACACCAACGTCATTGGACTGATGGAGGTCACGAAGGCCGTGCTGCCGCATATGCGGGCGAACCGTGCAGGCACGATTATCAATATCTCATCCATTGGCGGTCAGATCACCTTTCCGCTCGGCACGCTCTACCATGGGACCAAGTTTGCCGTCGAAGGCCTATCAGAAGCGCTCCACTATGAGCTCGAACCACTCGGTATCCATGTCCGCATTGTCGAACCCGGGATGATCAAGACCAACTTTGGCGGAAGTTCATTTGACTTTGCAATGAATGAAAGCCTCTCGGACTATGCGCCAATGGCCGAAGCCATGGGGCGGGTCTTTGGAAAATTGGCGTCCAATCCATCAGCGCCCGAAACCGTTGCAGAAGTAGTCTGGGACGCCGCCAATGAAACCGGTCATCGCCTCCGTTACCGGGCGGGAGCAGATGCAGTAGAATTGCTGGATAATCGCAAGGCACAAGACGACGCGACCTTCATCGGCAGGATCAAACAGTTGATGAAGGAATAGGGTTTGGCGAAA
>CAYGNE010000281.1:0-4397 GCA_964351155.1 uncultured Rhodobacterales bacterium
GGGCCGTGCATCGATCAGAATGATCCGCACGCCCGAAGTCAGGAACGCCAGCTCGCGCAGGCGGCGTTCCAGCACCTCGAACGAGTAATCGAGATTGGAAAACGTGTCCGTCGACGCCAGAAAGCGCACTTCGGTCCCCGTGCGCCCGTCCGCATCGCCGGTTACCTTCAGATGCTCCGTTGTCTCGCCATGTTCGAACCGCGCGTAATGTTCCTTGCCATCGCGCCAGATACGCAATTCCAACCAAACGGACAGTGCATTGACGACCGACACCCCCACACCATGCCGACCGCCCGACACCTTGCAGGAGTTGCTGTCGAACTTTCCGCCCGCATGCAGCTGGGTCATGATGACCTCGGCGGCAGACACACCCTCTTCTTCGTGGATCCCAACCGGAATCCCGCGGCCGTTGTCGCTAACCGAAACGCTGGAATCTGGGTGAATTTTCACCGTCACCGCATCCGCATGGCCGGCCAGCGCCTCGTCGATCCCATTGTCGACGACCTCGTAAACCATGTGGTGCAAACCCGAACCGTCATCGGTATCACCAATATACATCCCGGGGCGTTTTCGAACCGCCTCCAAGCCTTTGAGAACCTTGATAGAATCCGCGCCATATTCTTCTGGCACGTTTGCATCTTCGGACATCCGACAATCCCTTGTAATCCTATGTGTTACATACGACTTATTGCGGGGGATGTCACGCGGTTGCGCTATATTTGGTATCACGAGAAGGGTATGATCAAGCCCACACAGATCAGCAGGATGCCTGCCGTGATGTTGGTGCGTTTCAGGGCTCGGGCCGAACCCAGAACCGAACGAAGCCGATCCACCATACCGGCCAGCATCAGATTGCCCAGAAGGGGCACGAGCTGACTGACTGCAACGATGGCCGCGACATCCCAGCCGTTCAGAGCGGTCAGGTCAAAGAAGCCCGGCAAAAGACCCATGTAAAACAGCACGGCCTTTGGATTGGACAGAATGATCGCAACGCCGGCGGCAAAGCCGGGCCATTTTCCGGGCCGTGTCAATCGGCTGTCCACTCCGATCACCCTGTGCGCGTTCCGAATGGCCAGAACGCCCATGGTCACGAACATGATGACAGCCACAGCCTTGAGGGCAATCGCCGCGGCGGCGAATTCGGACACCACCCAGCCGACTCCCAGAATGGCCAGGACCGGCCAAATCATGTCTCCGACCACGACACCCAGGGTCAGCGGCCAGGCCGCGCCGAAACCGCCCGACATCGCCCGTGCGACAACTGCCATCCAAACCGGTCCCGGTGTCAGAAACAGGATGAAGACGGCGCCAGCATAAAACAGCAGATCGGACACCGACAGGGTCATGCCGGCAAGACCTGGGAAACACCGTCCGTTTCCCTGACCTCCAGAACCTGTGCCCGCGCGCCCAGACCGTCAAACAGCTCCGGGCCGGTTCCCGTCATCCAGGCCTGCGTTTTCAACGCGCAGATCTCATCGTACAACGCCGATCTCCGCTCCCCGTCCAGATGCGCCGCAACCTCGTCCAGAAGAAGGATCGGCGGGTTTCCGGTCTGCCCGGCAAGCGCCCTTGCATTCGCCAGGATCAGCGAAATCAGCAGCGCTTTTTGCTCGCCGGTGGAACAATCACGCGCCGGCTCCCCCTTGGCCGCATAAACACCATAAAGATCAGCCCGATGCGGCCCAACCAGCGTACGCCCCGCCGCAAGGTCGCGAAACCGGCTCTCGGCGAATGCCTCTCGCAGTTCCGCGGTCGTGCCGGGCATCTCGCCCTCGGTCTGGATCAGGTCAAGTTCGGCCACGGGGAAGGCGGTTTCGACCTGATCCTGAGCCGCCGCAAGATGCTCCAGCGCCACCAATCGGTTGCAATGCACCTCGTGGCCAGATTCCGCCATCTGCGCCTCGAGCGCCAGGTACCATGCCTCGTCCCGAACCTGATCCTTCAACAGTCGGTTACGTTCGCGCATGGCCCTTTCATAGGCGAGCGCTGCCGCGGCATGGGACGGTTCGAAACTCAGTGCCATCCGGTCCAGGAACCGCCTTCTCCCCTCCGTGCCCTCGATCCAGAGACGGTCCATGGACGGCACCAGCCAAAGTATGCGCGCAAGCTTTCCCAATGACAGCTGACTGGCCGGTTTCCCGTCGATCCGAACCTGCCGGGCGGCTCCGTTCTCGGACCAGGTCTCGACCTCGCAGGCCCGCCCCTGTGACTGGAAAACCCCGGTCAACTTCCAGCCGAGCGCCTCCGGCCGGCGTGTCATGTCCTGGGCGCTGGAACGGCGCAACCCCCGGCCCGGCGAAAACATCGACACCGCTTCCAGAATGTTGGTCTTCCCTGCCCCGTTTCGCCCGTGGATCGCGACCGGCCTTTCATCCACGCCGATACGGGCCAGCTTGTGCGACCGGAAATGGGACAAGGTCAGATCTGTCAGGGCCAGTGACATGCCCGCCGCTTCTTTCTGGTCGGAAATACCCCAGCCGGAGGCATCGCGCGCAGCGCGGTTCAGACGCGCATCGGCATGACCACGTAAACCGCGCTCTGGTCATTGCCTTCGCGCATCAGCGTAGGGTCACCGGCCGAGTTGAACATGAAAACCGCATTCTCCCGGTCGACCTGGCTTGCAATCTCCAGCAGGTACTTGGCGTTGAAGCCGATTTCCAGACGCTCGTCGCCATAGGCCACGGCCAGCTCTTCTTCGGCGGCACCGCTATCGGGTGCATTTACCGACAGAATGAGCCGGTCTTCGTCGAGTTGCAGCTTCACCGCACGCGACCGCTCGGATGAAACGGTGGCAACCCGATCGACAGCCTGCGCGAACTCTGCGGCATCGACTTCAAGCCGCCTGGTATTGCCCTGGGGAATCACCCGTGTGTAATCCGGAAAGGTTCCGTCGATCACCTTGGAGGTCAGCGTGATATCGGGTGTCGCAAAACGCACCTTGGTCTCGCTGACCGACACCGCGATCGCCATCTCGTCGTCATCCAGCAGCTTTCGCAACTCGCCAACCGTCTTTCGGGGCACGATCACTCCGGGCATCCCTGCCGCACCTTCGGGCAAGTCGGCGTCGATCCGGGCCAGCCTGTGACCATCCGTTGCCACGCAGCGAAGTACCTTGCCGCCATCGGCATCGGTGACATGCATGTAGACGCCGTTCAGGTAATACCGCGTCTCTTCGGTCGAGATCGCGAATTTCGCTTTGTCGAACAACCGCCGCAGCATCGCGGCGGGCGCCGAGAAGTTCGCATCATATTCCGACGACGCCATCACGGGGAAATCTTCCTTGGGCAAGGTCGCCAGCGAAAAGTTTGACCGGCCGGCCTCGACCGTCAGGCGGCCTGCCGCGCTGTCCGACGTCAGGGTGACAAGCGCCCCATCCGGCAGCTTGCGCACGATTTCATGCAACGTTGTTGCCGCAACCGTTGTCGATCCGCCTCTCTCGACCTGTGCCGGCGCCTTGTCCACGACCTCGATATCCAGGTCGGTGGCGCGGAACTGCACCTGGTCGCCGTCGGCCTCGATCAGGACATTGGCGAGGATCGGGATCGTGTTCCGACGTTCGACGACCGATTGCGCCTGCGACACGGCTTTTAACAACGCGCCGCGTTCGATGCTGAATTTCATGTCCTTCGATCCTCTGCTTGGGCCGGGAATGGCAAACTAGCGGTTTGCCCCGGCAGCACAAGTTTTTTGTCAATTTGTCCGATGGAATGATTCGGGCGTCAAGAGGCGGCGAAAAGGGAGGCTGACCCTATTGCAGCGCCGCCATCCCCGCCTTTCCTGCCCAGGGCCTGTTTGCCATCTGCTCCGATGGGCGGTCAGGCTTCCAGAGTGCGCCGCAGAATTTCGACGTCTTCGGCGATCTGACCGTCGGTGAGCTTCAATTCCTCGATTCGCCGCACGCCATGCATGACTGTGGTGTGGTCGCGACCGCCAAAACGCCGCCCGATCTCGGGCAGGCTGCGGCTGGTAAGTTGTTTCGCCAGATACATCGCCACCTGCCTCGGACGGGCATAGCTGCGCAGACGCTTGGGACCAATGATGTCGGACAAGCGGATGTTGTAGTAGTCGGAAACCCTGCGCTGAATCTCCTCGACCGTGATCTTGCGCTCCGAGGCACGCAACACATCCGCCAGGCAATCCTGCGTCAGTTCCATGTCGATCTCGCGCCCGACCAGCGACGCAAACGCGAACAACCGGGTCAATGCACCTTCGAGCACGCGCACGTTGGTCGAAATCCGCTGCGCGAGGAATTCCAGAACGCTGTCGGCGATCTGAAGGTCAGGGTAAGAGCCCCTGTATTGCTGAACCTTGGTCTGCAGAATGCCCAGACGCAACTCGTAGTCCGTCGGATGCAAATCCACGACCAGCCCGCATTGCAGTCGCGACTTCACCCGGTC
>CAYGNE010000282.1:0-4385 GCA_964351155.1 uncultured Rhodobacterales bacterium
GGGTCCAGCCGAAATCGGCCGGGTAGATATCGGTGGTCAGCCGGTCCTCGAACCCGTGCAACTGGTCCGGGCCGACAAAATGCATCTTGCCGGACAGGCAGGTGTAATACCCGGCCCGGCGCAGATGGTGGGCATAGGTCGGAATGTCGCTGCGGAACTCCGCGGCGTTGTCATAAACACCCGTGCGGCTGGGCAACTGGCCGGACATGAAGCTGGCCCGGCCCGGGGCGCAGAGCGGGCTGGCGGTGTAGGCATTGGCGAACCGCACCGACCGCGCCGCCAGCCGTTTCAGGTTGGGCGCATGCAGCCATTCGGCCGGCCCATCCGGAAACAGGGTGCCGTTCAGCTGATCCACCATCAGGATCAGGATGTTGGGTTTGCTCATTTATGGCCTGCCTTCAACAGTTCGAGAACCGCGAGAACATGGGCCGTTGCATGCTGCGGGGTGTCCGCCGGATGCAACGCCGTCCGGATGTAAAGCCCGTCAATCAGCGCAATCACCGTTTCCGCCGCCGCCCCCGGCGCATCCGTGGCCGGGCGCAGCGCATGGCACAGGTTCGACCGCATGCGATTCTGATAGATCTGCCACAGGCGCAGCGCTTCGGGATTCGTCTGCGCCATCACATAGAATGTCATCCAGGCACTGATCGTCGCCGGGGTGAAACACGAGGGCGCGAAACAGGCACGAATGATCGCCTCGGCCCGGTCCGCCGGCCGCGCCGCCGCCAGTTCGCGTCGCACCTCGGCACCGAAATCGGTCAGGATCCGGCGCATGGCGGCGAGGAAAATCTGCTCCTTGCCGCCGAAATAATGATGCGCCAGCGCACTGGACATGCCTGCCCGGCGGGCAATCTGGCTGACCGTGACATCCAGCGACCCCGCCGCGCCGATTTCTGCGATCGTGGCCTTGACGAGCGCATCGCGCCGGATCGGCTCCATTCCAACCTTTGGCATTCTTGCGCTCCGTTCTCCGCCGACGACGCTAATCCCGGTTTATTGACTCGTCAATCAATAAAAACCGCTGCGCGCAGGCCTCAGACCTTGGTCGCGGGCACGGGCGGCGTGATCTGGCGCCGGTTCAGCATCGCTTCGCGCCAGGTGATAAAGCTGATCGATCCCAGGATCAGGCCGCCGCCCAGAACCACCCAGATATCGACCGGCTCGCTGAACACGAGCGCCCCAAGCGCGGTGGCCCAGACCAGTTGCAGAAAGGTGACCGGCTGCGTCACCGCCACCGGCGCGGCGGCAAAGGCCAGCGTCATGGTGTAATGGCCGGCCGTGGCGAAACAGGCGATGCCGAACAGAATGCCCAGTTCGGCCAGGGTCGGTGTCACCCAGACCGCATAGGCAAACGGCGCCAGCGCCAGCGTCACCCAGATCGACAGCATGCCCACGACCACCGCCGGGCTGACCCGGTCGGCCGTCACCTTGGCCAAGAGGTACGACCCGCCGAACACCACGGCGGCCAGCATCATGGCGAAATGGCCGGTCATCACCTCGCGAAACCCGGGACGCAGGATGATCGCCGCGCCGATCAGCGCCACAAGCACCGCCGCAATCCGCCGCGCGGCGAGCCGTTCCCCCAGGAACGCCGCCGCGCCCAGCGTGACAAAGACCGGCGCGAGATAGTTGATCGCCGTCACTTCGGCCAGCGGAATGCGGGTCATGGCAAAGAACCACAGCATGACCCCGACCGCATGCAACACCCCGCGCGTGGCAAAAAGGCCCAGCATCCGGCCGCTGAGATGCGAATTCAGGATCGGCCGCACCATCGGCACCAGGAACACCAGCCCCAACAGGTACCGCAGAAACGCCTGCTCTGCCGGCGGGATGCGCGGCCCCAGGTATTTCACGATCGCGGTCACGGCGACAAAGCACAGCCCGGTGACAAGCATCCACAAGATGCCCGCCAGAGGCCGGGATGTCGACGCGTTGATCATGGGATCGTTGAACACCCATTCCCGGCCCTGTTCAACCCTTCACATGACAAGCAGTTTGGCGGCGATCGCCCACATGGTCAGCCCGATGACCAGGTCGAGCACCTGCCAGGCGCGTTGCCGGGCGAACAGGGGCGCGATCGCGCGCGCGCCGTACCCCAAGCCAAAGAAGAACACGAAACTGGCCGTGACCGCGCCCGCCCCGAACAGGGTCCGCGCGTCATATTGCGCCGAGATCGACCCGATCAGAACCAGCGTATCGAGATACACATGCGGGTTGAGCCAGGTAAAGGCCAGAACCGTCAGCAGGCTGGGCCAGAGCGCCCTGCCCGACCCCTCGCTGGCCAGCAGAACCGCGCCCCTGCGCCAGGCGCTGCGCAGGCTGAACGCCCCGTACACGCCCAGAAAGGCCGCGCCACCGTACCGCATCAGCGGCTCGAACCAGGGCACGCGCGCCGCGAGACTGCCGAATCCGACGACTCCCGCGGTGATCAGAATGGCATCGGACACGGCGCAGGTCAGACAGACCCAGAACACGTGCTCGCGGCGCAATCCCTGCCGCAGGACAAATGCGTTCTGCGCCCCGATCGCGAGGATCAGGCTGAAACTCAGGGCAAAACCGGAAAGATAGGCGGACGACATGGGACTCCTGTTTCGTGGACAGGTTTGACTAGCCGGGTCAGGAAGCGTAATCCAGTTAATGATGTTCATCCAGATTAAGAATTTCTAATGAAGTTCGATCCCCATCACCTGCAGGCGCTCACCGCCGTGTTGCGGCACGGCAGCTTCGAGGCCGCCGCCGCCGATCTCTCGGTCACACCGTCGGCGGGGAGCCAGCGCATCAAGGTGCTCGAAGACAGGGTCGGCACCGCATTGCTTCTGCGCGGCGCGCCCTGCATCGCCACGCAGGCCGGACAGCGCCTGGCCAAACATGCCGAAGACGTCGAAATGCTCGAATCCCTTGTCGGCCGTGATCTGTCGCTGGACAGGTCGAAAACACCGGCCCGCCTGCGCATCGCCGTCAACGCCGACAGCCTTGCAACCTGGTTCGTCGCCGCCCTGTCACCGGTGCCGGATCTGCTGTTCGACCTGGTGATCGACGATCAGGACCACAGCGCCGACTGGCTCAGGCGGGGCGAAGTCAGCGCCGCGATCACCGCGCAGCACAGCCCGGTGGCCGGTTGCGAGGCCTGGCCGCTGGGCGCGTTGCGTTACCTGGCCACCGCCAGCCCCGCGTTCATGACGCGCTGGTTCAGCGACGGCGTGACCGCCGACGGGCTGGCCCGGGCGCCCTGCCTGACCTTCAACGCCAAGGACATGCTGCAACGCAAATGGATCACCCAGGCAACCGGCGCGCGGCTCTCCCCGCCCGCGCATTACCTGCCATCGACGCATGCTTTCCTCGATGCCGCGATCGCCGGCATGGGTTGGGGCATGAATCCCCGCCAGCTTGCCGACACCCCGATCCGCGACGGGCTGCTGCGCCCGCTTGTCCCCGGCCAACCGCTGGACGTACCGCTCACATGGCAGGTGAGCCGGATCATGGCGCCCGCCCTGAATGTCCTGACCGGATCCGTCCGCGCGGCCGCGAAACAGGCCCTTCTGCCGCCCTGAAAGCCGGTTTCCCGCCCTTGCCCGATGAAAATCAACAGAACCGATTAACCGTTCCATTTCAATATATTAAACAGCAAACTTAAACCCGCCAAATGTATGCCAAGGTATTCTTTGACCGCATCCGGCGAATTTTCTTTCCCTGCACCATTGCTCGCCCTATGAGGGTATCACTTGCCTATTCAATTGCACGTGGAAGGGAGAGCGGAATGCCAGCCTACAACACCCAGTTCCAACTGGACCTGAACGATCTGGACAGGATCGAAACCGCGTTGCGCACCCAGAAAAAAGAACTTTCAATGGCGCGTCTCGACCTTCTCGCCAATGCCGGCAACGCGGAAACCCCCACGCAGGTCTCCGCCCTGGATGCCGAACTGTCCGAGATCCACGAACTGCTCGGCAGGCTGCACAATCAAAAGGTCTTCTACCGCCCCGGACAGGGCGCCAAGGCGCCCTATATCAGCGGCTGACCGTCCCGCACCGGACAGCGCTCACAGCTGGTCCATGACCTCGTCTGACGCCTCGAAATTCGTCGTGACCCGCTGCACGTCGTCATCATCTTCCAGCGCGTCGATCAGCTTCATCAGCTTCTGCATGCCGTCCAGGTCCATCTCGGTCGTGGTGGTCGGCCGCCAGACCAGCTTGGTTGACTCCGACTCGCCAAGCTCGGCCTCCAGCGCGGTCGCCACATCGTTCAGATCGGTGTCCGCGCACCAGATCACATGGCCGTCCTCGCTGCTTTCCACGTCCTCGGCCCCGGCTTCGATGGCCGCCATCATCACCGTGTCCGCGTCCCCGGCCTCGGCCGGATAGGACACTTCGCCCTTGCGCTCGAAC
>CAYGNE010000283.1:0-2073 GCA_964351155.1 uncultured Rhodobacterales bacterium
GAGGCGCCGAATTCTTTTATTATTTCTGACGGTTGATCCGTCACTAGCCGGAATAAAAATCGGCGCGCAACACGAATCGCCGCACGCCATTATTCAGGTTACGGCGTCAACTAGCGGCCAATCGCGGATTGTTCAAGGGCCTGACCGAATTTTGTCGGACCCATCCGCATTCTGAACCGGTCAGCCGAACAGCCCGAGCACCCCGGTCAGACCCTTGCGGATCAACAGATCGACAAGCGCAAAGAAAACCGCGGTCCGGGCCGCCATGATGAACACCATGACCGTGGTCAGGAACACCTCGCGACGCGTCGGCCACACGACCTTGGCAACCTCGGCGCGGACCTGCTGGATGAACTGGATCGGGTTGATGGTGGCCATGTACGGGCCCTTTTCTTCTTGCGTGTAACGGGCACATAACCGCCCCGAGCGATGGATTCAAGTCGCAGTTCGTCTACAGTGTCACATGGCTGGCGGGGGAGCCGGTCTTGAGCTATCGGGTCTCTGCATTCCATTCCTGGATACAGGTATATTACAGGGCAATTGCGCGATTTTGGCTTGAACTCCGCCGTTTCCGGGAGATCTGGCCCTGGTTTACCCGTGCGGTTTCAGCCGGTTAGCGGCCAATTCCCTGCTCTTGAAAAGACAGGGAAATCAAATCGGCCGAACAGGGATTGCCCGTGGAAGAACAGGCAAAGGTTTGGACCTGACAGGCAAAGCGCCCGTATCTCCCGAACTTCGGCGTGCCCAACTCTGCCAGACCCCGATCATCGTCAGCCTCGTTCTCCGGCAGTTCGTCCCAGAGTAGCGTGACGGCGTTGCCGTTTTGAGCCAAGCGCGTCTGCTCGAACAGGTCGATGTCGGATCGCCATCGACGACCTCAGCCGCCCGGCAGGATCACATTGTCAAAGTCTTTGGGGTGGTTCGTCACAGCCTCCCAGCCGTCTTCGGTGACGATGAAGCTGTCACCCACCTGTGCGCGGAACGTCTTGACCGAAACCGATCCATCAACGGCCAGAACCATGCCTGGTTGCAGGATAGTCGTATCCCCCGTGATCAGCTGCGGCGCCTCAAGGAAACTGAACCCCGTCGAACGCCCGCATCGGAAGGGGTATTCAAAGCCTGCATCCTGAATGACCTCTGCATAGGCCGCGTGAACGCTTTCGGCGGTTACGCCGGGGCGTAGGGCGTCAAGCGCGGCCCGCTGGCTGGCAACCGCCACCTCGTAGACGCGTGCCTGATCGGGGTCGCCGATCTCTCTGATCCAGAATGTGCGATCAAACCCCAGTTTGAAGCGGTGAAAATTGGTCATGCCGCAAAAGCACAGGAACACCGGTTCGCCATGCCGCATGATCCGGGTGGAGGCCCTGTGGTGGGTTTTCGTGATGGCGTCGCCCGACGCCATGATCTGCAGGAAATGCGTATTGGGCGACATGTCGGTATCAGCATAATGGGCGGCCAGCAGTTCGGCTGCCTTGCGCGTTCCGGCCTGTGACGTTGCAAGGGCGACTTCGTATTCCGGCACCCCGTCACCAATGGCAGCAGACCCGGCGGCCATCATCGCATTCGCGACCTGCCCGGCATGGCGGGCCAGTTGCAGTTCCTCGGGCGATTTGATCATGCGCATTTCTGACAGAAGGGGCGTGACGTTGTGAACCCGATCCGCCCCGACAAGCGTATCCACAAAGGCCCGCACCAATGGCGGCATGTGGTCCGGCTCGATCCCGACGCGCGCGGCACCTTGCAGTGCATCCGGCAACTCGGCCCGCCATTCTGCACCCATGCCGTCGTTCCAGGCCGAAACCCTGCTGACGCGAGCGTTGGCCAGGGCCGTGTTGAGGTCGATGGTTGGGGTGATCAGCAGGCTCTCGCCGTCGCGCTGAACGACAAGAATGGTGGGGCGACCGAACTCCATGTGCAGGTAGTCGTAATAGCCAGTCAGGTAGTAGACATTGTCGTCGTCGGAAATCAGTGCCACGTCGATCCCGGCCGCGTCCATCCGTGCGCGCAAGTGGTTCATCCGGTCTGTGAAGTTCATGCTGCCGATCCTTTCACGGGCAAACGATCACGCACCAA
>CAYGNE010000283.1:2173-4360 GCA_964351155.1 uncultured Rhodobacterales bacterium
ACGCACCAACGGGCCAAAGCGCATCATTGAAATCGTAGTCGCTCGAATGCAGGGGCTGCCCGTGTGGTCCGTCTCCCCTTTTGTCCAGCAGCAGAGAACAACCCGGCACCGCTGCGGTGAAATGGGCGAAATCCTCGGAAAAGCTCATGGGCGTACGGTCGGGGATCGTCTCAAGCCCTTGCGCGTGGCGTGGCCCGGCAGCACGTTGCGCTGCCCATCTGTCAGAAACCCCGTGGCGGACACCACCGCCCCTGCCCCCGGAGCCAGCTTGCGCACGGCGATGGTTTGCAGGGCCTGCACGATTTCGGCCCCGATGGTGATTGCATCGCGGCCCGCCTGCGGCATGGCGGCATGCCCGCCCTGCCCGGTGATGGCGAACTCGAACAGGCTTTCGGAGGAACAGATGAGGCCGGGGATGGTAGACACCTGCCCAACAGGCGAACCGGGCAGGTTTTGAATGGCGTAAACCTTTTCAATCGGAAACCGGTCAAGAAACCCTTCCTCTGGCATCGCCTGCGCTCCAAGCCCGTGTTCCTCGTTCGGCTTGAAGATGAAGACCACCGTACCTCTGAACTCCGGATCGGCGGCGAGGGTCTGCGCCGCGCCCGGCAGCATTGTCATGTGGCAGTCATGCCCGCATGCATGCATCACGGCGGGGGTCTGCGAGGGATCGTCGTGGCGACTGGTTTCCTCAATCGGCAGAGCGTCCATGTCGGCGCGCAGCCCAGCCGCCCGGTTGCCGGTCGCGGCCCGCAGAACCCCGACAAAGCCTGCGCCCTCATGAACGTCAAGCCCATGGCTACGGAGCAGTTCCGCGACCTTCGCCCTGGTCCTGCGCTCTTGAAATCTAAGCTCGGGCTCTTGGTGAAATGCCCGCCTGATCCCTTGCAATTCGGCTGTGTCCGGGCTCATGACGTCCTCTCAGGCAAAGGTCAGGTCCGGCGCGCGCCCGCTTCGGATGCGACTCGCGGCACCAGCGCCTTGACCAGGTTGGTCATATCCAGCGTGCCGGCGGGCTGACCGTCGCGCATCACGATATACCGGTGTGAAGTGTCCCCGCCAGACCGTGCGATCATGCTTTCGAGCGTATCGTCATATCCGACTTCGCCATGCGCATCCGGCGGCACTGTCTGGCCGTTCAGGGGCGTCATGATCGAGCGCACGCGCAACACCCGGGCGCGGTTGATGTCGCTCACAAAGTCCTCGATGTAGGGATCGTTCGGATTGAGCAGGATATGCTGCGGCTCGCCCTGCTGCACGACATGGCCGTCCTTGAGGATCACAAGGTGGTCGGCCAGTTTCAGCGCCTCGTCCAGATCGTGGGTGATGAAGATGATGGTTTTGTGCAGTTCCTTTTGCAGCTCAAGCAGGAGGTCCTGCATGTCCGTCCGGATCAGCGGATCGAGCGCCGAGAACGCCTCGTCCATCAGCATGATCGGGGAGTTCGAGGTCAGCGCCCGCGCGATGCCCACCCGCTGCTGCATGCCCCCCGACAACTGGTGCGGATAGTGGTTGCCGAACCCGTGCAGGCCAACGCGATCGAGCCATTTGTCGGCTTCCTTGAGGTATTCACGCTTTGACACACCGCGCACACCCAACGTGGTCCCGGCATTCTCGGCCACGGTCCGGTGCGGCAGTAGCGCGAATTTCTGAAACACCATCGACATGACTTGCCGCCGCAGGTTGCGGAGTTTTTCCTCGTCGTAGGCCAGCACGTCCTCGCCATCGACACGCACCTCGCCCGAGGTCGGTTCGATCAACCGGTTGAGGTGGCGGATCAGCGTGGATTTGCCCGAGCCGGACAGGCCCATGATGACTGTGATTTCGCCTTCGCGCATGTCCACGTTGATATCGCGCAGGCCCAACACATGGCCGTTCATCTTCAGAAGGTCGGCCTTGGACATTCCGTCCAGAACATGCTTCAGCGCGGCTTGCGGGTTGGCCCCGAAGATCTTGTAGAGGTTGCGGATCGAAACCTTGACGTTGTCGCTCATGTCTCTCTCCTCAGTGCTTTTGTGCAGCGTTGACACGGTCAAGCGCGGCTTTGGTCACCCGGTCGAGGATAATTGCCAGAAGCACGATACCAAGGCCTGAGACGAGGCCCACTCCCAGTTCCAGATTTCGGATACCGCGCAGCACCAGAACGCCCAGCCCGCTCACGATGACCCGAAGCAGGGCCGAGGCGCC
>CAYGNE010000284.1:0-4287 GCA_964351155.1 uncultured Rhodobacterales bacterium
ATACGTTCCACGGCATCGCCATCGGCCTGCGCGATCTTGGCATGACGATGAACCCGCAGGCGGCACATTATACCCTGATGGGGATCGAAACCCTGTCCCTGCGCATGCAACGCCACGTGGAGAACGCGGCAAAGGTGGCCAAATGGCTCGAAAACGATCCGCGCGTGGATTTCGTGACCTATGCCGGGCTGCAATCCTCGCCCTATTTCGACCGGGTCGAAAAGATCTGCCCCAAAGGCGCCGGAGGACTGTTCACCTTCGCGGTCAAGGGCGGTTACGACGCCTGCGTCAAACTGGTCGATGCTCTGGATATTTTCAGCCACGTGGCCAATCTGGGTGATACGCGGTCGCTGGTCATCCACTCGGCCAGCACCACCCACCGGCAATTGACCGCCGAGCAGCAGGAGGCGGCAGGCGCAGGTCCGAACGTGGTGCGCATCTCGATCGGAATCGAGGATGCGGATGACCTGATCGCCGATCTGGACCAGGCGCTGGCCAAGGCCACCGCCTGACTTGCGGGGCCGCTCTGCGCGGCCCCGATTGCCTAGGGCGCTCCGATGGCGAAGACCACCGAAACCGATGCGGTCAACGAGACTTCACCGGCGGCGACGGGTACCGAGGCTTCGCGGGCCGCGGCCATCTCCATCATCATCGGACGCGGCCCACCACCCCCGTTTTCATTGATCGACATGATCGGACCCAACGTCACACCGGCCGCGTCGGCAAGCAACGCCGCCCTGGCCATCGCATCCTTGACGGCAGCTGCGCGGGCTTTGTCCTGCAGTGGGCGCGGCTCCTGAACACCGAACTGCAAGCCATTGAAATCATTTGCTCCGTCAGAAATCACCGCATCAAGAACCTGCCCGAGATCATCCAGCTTTCGGACCCGCACCATCACCATGTTGCTGGCCACAAAGCCGGTGATCTTCGCCGGTTCCGAATAGGACGCCCCGCGACCCGACCAGACCGGGTTGAGCGAAAACTGCTGGGTCTGGATGTCACGCGCCTGGATCCCCATCGCTGTCAGCCGGTCCAGAACATTCCCCACTGCAGCCGATGTCGCCGCCATCGCGGCCTTGGCCTCGCGCGCTTCGTTGGTCACACCAAGCGTGATCGTCGCCATGTCCGGCACGGCGTCCACGCGCCCCTCGCCGGTGACGGTAATCTGTCGCGACGGCATTTCGGCCAGCGCTGGCAACGCCGCTGTCATCGAAATCAGAACTGCACAGACCACTGCTGAAAATTTCCGTATCATCATCCACCTCTGTTTCTTTTCTGACGTATAGATGGACATCCACGAGACCCGGGCGCAAGGGCTCACCGGTCTGTCTCTTTTCCTCGGCAATCTCCTGCTTTAAACTTGCCTGGCGGGCGCATGGCGCAGGCACTGCTGATTGTATGGACTAGCCGCTTTATGAAACCGGATTTCGCGCTCTCCCTGTCCTTTCAGGGCATCTCTCTGCTGCATCGCGCAGCGGATGGGTGGCGCAATGTCGGCGATGTGTCGCTGAACGTACCGGATCTGTCCACGGCCCTGTCCGAATTGCGCGCACGCGCGCGCCAGATCGAACCGCGCGGGTTGTCCTGCAAGATCATTATTCCAAATGACCAGATTCGCTATCTGAGCGTGGATACCGGGTCCTTTGCCGGAGAAACCCGCCGGGAAATGGCCCGGGCGGCGCTGCAGGGCGCCACGCCCTATGACGTGGCCGACCTGGTTTTCGACCTGGCCTTTGATGGCGAACAGACAAAGATCGCCGCCGTGGCGCGGGACACTCTGGCCGAGGCCGAAGCCTTTGCGCGCGAGCACGCATTCGAACCGGTCAGCTTTGTCGCCGTGCCGGAACCGGGCGCATTTCCCGGCGAACCGTTCTTTGGCGCGGCGACCACGGTGGATGATCCGGACGACATCGACCCTGATATAAGCCCCGTCGTCTCCATCGGGCCCGCGCTGTTGGCCGATTCGCATTCATCCGCGGACATCCTGACAGCTGACGAACCCCCAAGTGGCACGGAAACGGAACAACAGGATGTCCCTCCGGTCGCCGCCGGGTTTACCAGCCGCAGGGGCAAGAGTACCGAAACGGTCGCTCCGCCCAGGCTGGGCGGCGTCGACCGGTTTGCCGTGCCCCCAGCACCCGAGACCGCCGACGCAGAGGCGGCAGAGGAAGCCCAGCGGGAAAGTGTCGACACCGGCTCACCGCCGGGTGACAGCGGAGATCAGGCCACCGCCGGTCCGCTCCTGCCGATCAGAGCCGCGTCGGTCACCGCGCCGACGCTTGATGTTCCAGAGCTTGCCGTTGACACCGAGGACAACGCCGAATCCGCCGACCCGGAGCCGACGGTATCAAAAGGCCCGGGCCGCTTCTTCAGCCGTCGCAAACCGCGCAGGCCGGCGGAGCCCGCAAGGCCCACGCCAACGCCGATCGCGATCGCCCCGGCCCCACAGATCGTCACGCCCGAGGATGAAACAGAGCG
This sequence comes from uncultured Rhodobacterales bacterium, assembly GCA_964351155.1. GTDB lineage: Bacteria > Pseudomonadota > Alphaproteobacteria > Rhodobacterales > Rhodobacteraceae > CAYGNE01. The sequence goes on from CAYGNE010000284.1 coordinate 2,479, forward strand.
TATGACGATCTTCGGCGCCCGGGATCACGCCCGGTCGATTGGTCGATCGCGCCCCGTCGGCCTTATCGCCGGCATCGCTGTGGTTGCGGTTCTCGCCGTGGCGGCGATCTGGGCCCAACTGTCCCTGCAAGACGGATTGGCCGGACTGTTGGGCGGTTCAGAGGAACAATCCGACCTCGCCAGCCTGCCCGCCCCGAATGTGCCGACCGTTCAGTCCACGTCACCTGACCCGCTCACTGAATCTCCGGCAACCGCGACAGAGGACACCATCGACACCGCGCGGCTTGAATTGCCCGAACCCAGGCTGCTGGAATCGCCCCCGACACCGGACAGCGAAGCCGCAGAGGACCTGACGGACACCGATGCTGCCGTCCTGGAAGCGCTGAGTGAGCCGGTAACGGACGAACCGCCATCCCCCGAGCAAGACGAAGCCCGGTATGCCGCCACGGGCATATGGCAGCGTGCGCCGGAAGTCCCTGCAACACCCGAGATCGTCGATCTGGCCAATCTTTACGAGGTCTCGATCGATCGCACCGATCTGGCGCAGGACGCCGTCGCGCTGCCGCCGATGCCCAATCTGGAAACCGATCAGCCGCCAGTGTCGATCCCTTCGCCCGCAGCTGCCGGGACCAGTTTCGCGCTGGATGCGGAAGGGCTGGTTCAACCCACTCCGGAAGGCACGATGAACCCGGATGGTGTGCTGGTCTACCTGGGCAAGCCCCCGGTTGTGCCGCCGCGGACCCCGACCCGGTTTGAAACCGAACCGGAAGAGGTGGATATTCGCGACCGTTTGGCCACTCTGCGCCCGCGTCCACGCCCTACCGATCTGGTCGAACAGACCGAACGTACCCAACTGGGCGGTTTGACACGCGCCGAACTGGCGACGGTGCGGCCCCGGCTGCGCCCCAACACCGACAAGCAACAGGAAGAAGAGGCCGATGAAACGCCCACCGCGCAGGCAATCGTCGTTTCCCGGCTGCCCAAATCGCGGCCCAGGGGGTTCGAGAACACGGTCGACCGCTCGCAGCAACAGAATGCCAGCCCGTCCCAGCAGGTTGCCGCCGTCGCCGCTGTTGCCCCCGCGACCGTAACGCCGAAAATCCCGTCCTCGGCCTCGGTCGCGCGGCAGGCGACGCTGGACAACGCGATCAACCTGCGGCGGGTAAACCTAATCGGTGTCTACGGCACCCCGTCCAACCGAAGGGCCTTGGTGCGCCTGCCCAGCGGGCGTTACAAGAAGGTCAAGGTTGGCGACAGTGTGGATGGCGGTCGCATTCTGGCCATCGGAGACAGCGAATTGCGGTATCAGAAGAGCGGACGCAACCTGACCCTGAAGATACCCAACTGCCCGTCGGGCTCAAATCGCCACGGCCGTCAGTGACGGAACCGCGGCCAAGAAAGAAACCGCGGGTCTGTTCAGACCCGCGGTTCCGTTTTGCGGATCGCGTCAACGCAACCCGTCCTCCCAAATACTGACGTTACTCGGCGGCAATCTCGCCATTGTCGATCTGCTCCTGTTCGATGCTCTCGAACAGGGCCTTGAAGTTGCCCTCGCCAAATCCATCATCGCCCTTGCGCTGGATGAACTCGAAGAAGATCGGTCCGATGACCGTCTTGCTGAAGATCTGCAGCAGAATACGCGTTTCCCCGCCATCAACGACGCCTTCGCCGTCGATGAGGATGCCGTGCTTTTTCATTCGGTCCAGGGGTTCCTCGTGGCCGACCACGCGTTCCTTGCTCAGTTCGTAATACGCATCCGGCGGGCCGGGCATGAACCGCAGCCCGTTGTCACTGATCGCATCGGTGGCC
>CAYGNE010000285.1:0-4213 GCA_964351155.1 uncultured Rhodobacterales bacterium
TGTTCTTGACCAGCATGATCAGGCCAGACACGATGTTCATCGCCGCGATCAGCACCAGAATGGACAGGATGATGAACATCACGTTGTCCTCGACCTCCAGCGCCCGCAGAAACCCGCCAGCGGAATCACGCCATGTCCAGACCTGCACATTGCCACCCGCCGCGCGCAGGACGTTCAGCGCCACGGCGTTGATGTTCTCGGGGTCCTGAACCATGATTTCCAGTTCGTCCGCTACCCCTTCGCGGTTGAAATAGGACTGCGCCTCGTCAAACGGCATATAGACCCGCGTGCGGTCGATGTCATAGCGACCGGCGGTAAACACATAGATCACCTCATAGGCGCTGACCCGCGGACTGGTGCCAAAAGCGGTCTTGACGCCATTCGGGGAAATCAGCTTGACCCGGTCCCCGACGGTTACCCCGATTTCCCGCGCCACACCCGAACCGATCGCAATGCCTTCGCCGAACCGCCCCAGGTCACCGATAGAGTGCTCGGCCTTTGCGATTCCGGGCAAGGTCGCCAGGTTTTCCGCCGTTATGCCAAAGACTTCGACACCGGCATTGCCATTGGGCGAATTCGCCATGACCTGCCCCCGCACCAGTGGCGCAATCCGCGTCACCTCGGGCACCAGCGCGATCTTTGCCGCCAGGGCGTCATAGTCCGCGATCGTGCGGTTCAGCCGGCCCTGTTCGTCAACGGTGCCCGCATTGTAGACCGTTACATGCGCGTTTGCGCCCAGTATCGTCCCCACGAATTCCGACCGGAACCCCGACCGCACCGCCAGCGTGGCAATCAGGGCGAACACCGCCAGCGTGATGCCGATCAGGCTGATCCAGGTCATCACGCTGACCCCGCCCTCGGCCCGGCGGGCACGCAAATAGCGCCACGCGATCATCCATTCGAACGGGGCAAAAGCCATGGTTTTCTCTGTCATCCTGTCTGCTGGGGTCATGTTCATTCTGGCCCGCGGATCAGTCCGTCACGCCGGGAAGTAAGCTGCGCACATCAATCCCGCTTGCGTCAAAGAGGTCAAGTAGGCGTTTGCGCTGCCCGCCGCTCAAGCCACCGAGCGCAGCGCGATGCAGACCAAACGTCAGCGGAGTATCGTTTTCGGCCGCATCCAGAACGGCATTGATCCGCGCATCATCAAAATCGGCCCAGATCCCGGCATGCCGCCCGTCATAGCGACCAAACGCGCGATCCGTCCCACCGTGATGCTTCTGGCAATAGCAGAAAATCAGCATGAATTCCGACGGGCGCCTTTTGGAGGCAAACAAAGCCTGTACCGGCCCATGCCGGCTTTCAACCTCCTCCAGCACATCCAGAAGCAACTGTCGGCTCACCGGATACGGCGTCGAATACCCGGTGGTCTCGGCAACCTCTCGCAGGTCGTCCGGAACCGCCAGGGCCTCCATGCTCTCGGACAGCCACCCCCGATGATAATCCGCACTCAGTTTTTCGAAGACCGCCAGCGCGCGACCTTGCCCGTCAAACAGTTCGTTGTTTTTCAATGGACGCAGAAACAGGTTCTTCCCGTCCAAAATCAACATCCTGTCCGAGGTCGCGGCCCTTGCCGAGGCAAGCTTCAGCGCCTGTTGCAGCCGATATCCGTTGCCACCGCGCCACCCCCCTTTGCCGACGAATGGCAGCCGGAACCGGTTTTCAACATAGAGGATTTCCCACAACCTGCGCCGCCGCCCGGCTCTCCGCCCCGGCAGCAGGACCTCGTCACCGGGCACGATCCGCACCTTGTCCTGCAACGGTCCGTATTCCGCGAGCATCCCGTTGATCGACCGGCTCACGGCTTCTTCGTTCACGTCATTCAGAACCAGCAGGATAGAGCTGACCTCTTCCGGGCGAACGAACATTGCCATCGACCGGGCCTGCAACCGCAACAACGGCAGATCGCCCGAGAAGACGATCGTCACGAATGTCAGTCCGCTGTCGCCTGTCCGGTAGAAGGATTTGTTCGGGGTTTTCATGTTCGGTTCGGGCGGATCGCGGCGGGTTTCAGGTACGGTAAGGCGGCAGGTCATCGGCCAGTTCGGGACAGGCAATGAGGCCGCCGTTGGCCAATAGCCGACGATCATTCCCTGCTGCAACCCGAAGACGGTGCGACAGGCGCAACAGCTCTTTCCTCAGTCGAAAGGGAAACGGTCCCTTTGCCGCCTTGCGCAGTTTCGCCGGACCTTCGCGCTCGCTTTGGGTGATCGCCCCCGGAATCGCGCGTGCCGGGTCCGGATCACAGCAGATGCCCTGAACCGCCACCGCCGGAAACAGCTGTACGGCGTTGCCGTTTCGGGCAGGCGAAAAGACAAAATCGTCCAGCGTCTCACAATATCGCTCTGCGGCCTCGATCAATGCAATGGCGGCACCCTGGGCGAGTGCATAGCAGGCCCCACTTGGCACAGCTTCGAGGATCGGGCGTACAATCAACCCGCCCATTTCGCGGACGGCACCATAGCGGCGGCGCGCCGAGAACCCGTCCAGTTTAACGATTCCATCAAGTACGCCATCCAAGATCTTGATGACATTTCGGAATTCTCCGGAAACCAGAATGTCGTCCTCGCAGATGACCGCGCCTTGCGGGTATTCGGCCGCGACCTTCCTCCAGATCGCCAGATGGCTTTCGAACACCGCCTGTTCACTGGTTTCAAGCTCCCACCGGTCGCGCCAGCTGTGCGGCGCGTATCCGGGCGCCTGAAAACCATCTGCCTTGGCATCAACGGCAGAGAACCGCCGCACCCGATCGCCAAGCCCTGTGTCCTGAAACTGTTGTCTTACGAACGTCCATCGTTCGGGGGCCCGGTCCAGATTGATGACAAAGATCGGAATGGTCCCGCTCATCCCGCCGTACCGCCAAACTGACGCCACGGTTGCAGACTGCGCCGCAGGGACTTGAACAGACCATGACTTGCAGCGCTTCGAATTGCGGGATTGGACCCGTTGCGCCGCAATGCCTCCAGCATCAGAGACACAGGCATATGTCCACGGTGATAGAAGCGCTGGAAATCTTCAACGCTCAACCCCTGAGCGGCGGGATAGTCCCGAAAGAACCGTTTCCAGATGCGCGCATAGTCCAGCGCCACCCGGTCATCATCCGCCGATACCCCACGTGACCAGAACAGAGACACGGGCCGATCGATCCGCAATCCGCGAAAACCGGCGGCAACCATGCGCAGCACCAGATCATAATCCGCAGCGACCGCGTAATCGGTGTCATGTCCGCCAAGATCCCGAAACACTGACCGTCGGATCAGAACGGAATTGTGGCAGAAGGGCATGCGCTGCAAGACGGCCTTCAGAGAGGTGCGCAATGCAACATGCTCGTTTCCATCGGCGTCCCGATTGGCCGTCCCACCATAGCAAAAATCGGGCCTATGGTGCGACATCGCCATGCGCATATGCTGCAGGATGTCCGACGAGGCGAGTGCGTCATCGGAGTTGAGAAACAGCACGTAATCGCCGGTGGCGCGCTCCACGCCCCGGTTCATCGCGTCGTAAAGGCCCCGATCCGGTTCGCTCGCAAAACGGACCATCGGGTTTGCATTGACGATCCCGGCGATCAATTCCTGCGTGCCATCTGTTGACGCACCATCCTGAATGACGTGCTCGATGCCGTCGCCATCCTGATCCCGCACACTGTTGATAGCCCGCCGGATGCTTTCCTGACGTCCTGCCTCTATCAGGTTGTAGGTCACCGTTATGACCGAGACAGAGGGCAGCGCGTGCATGGCCTCAGGCGAGTTTCCGATAGATCTCCGACACCTTCTGCACGGCGGCTTCCGGTGGCATCTCTTCGCTTTCTCCGGTTTTACGGCTCGTCAGTTCGACAACGCCGTTCTTCAACCCCCTTGGACCGACCGTAATCCGCCAGGGCAGGCCGATCAGGTCCATGGTCGCGAATTTCCCGCCAGCGCGTTCGTTGCGGTCGTCATACAACGGTTCGAGCCCCAGCGCGGTCAGAGAGTCATAAAGCGCCTGACAGGCTCCGTCGGCCTCTTCATCGCCCTGTTTGAGGTTGATGATCCCGCAGTGAAACGGCGTGACGCCTTCGGGCCAGATGATCCCCTTGTCGTCATGGCTGGCCTCTATGATCGCACCCAGCAGGCGTGACACGCCGATCCCGTGACTGCCCATGTGAACCGGAACCGCCTTTCCCTCGGCATTCTGCACCGTCGCTCCCAGGGGTTCCGAATACTTGGTGCCAAAA
>CAYGNE010000286.1:0-4188 GCA_964351155.1 uncultured Rhodobacterales bacterium
TCGGCCGGGTGAAGAACGGCGTCAGGTCGCCGTCCGACAGGATCAGCCCGCGCCGGAGGTTCTTGTCGAGCAGGTCGCCGAGGATGATGCCGAGCACCAGCGGTGCCATCGGGAACTTCATCTGCCGCAGCACGAAACCGATCAGGCCGATCCGGATCGGATGGGTCGCGCCGGCCCCGTCAGTCACTGTTCGGTCAAGGATCACATAGGGCTGAAGCAGCGTTCTGGATTCCGTGGGTTTGCTGACCGCTGCCTTTGCCACGTTGGCGCAGACAATCGGAAACGCCGCTCCCGCCAGGGATTTCATAAGGAAATCGAGCCCGTAGTTGAACTCGTGATTGCCAAGGGTCGAGGCATCGAACCCGACCGTGTTCATCGCCGCGATGACCGGATGCATGTCGCCATCCTTCATTCCGCGTTCATAGGCGATGTAGTCGCCCATCGGATTGCCCTGCAGGAAATCGCCATTGTCCAGCAGCAGCGAATTTGTCGCCTCGGCGCGAATGTCTCGCACGATCGAGGCCGTCCGGGCCAGCCCGACGGTGTCGCGGGGTTTGTCCGCATAGTAATCATAGGGGAACACATGCACATGCAGGTCGGTGGTTTCCATCAGCCGCAAATGAACCTGATTGGCGGCGGCCCGCACCGAGAATGGATGCAGCGCGATCAGCCCTGCGCTGCCGGCCAGAAATGCACGGCGATCAAGTTGAAGCGGCATGAAAACCTCCTGTTCTGAAAGGGACAGGCCAAGCGTAGCACGCCGGTGTAAAACCTGTGCAAGGCTTTTGCGCCGGGCAGGACGCAGACCTGTGGCGATGTCCGGTGTGATCGATGACACAAGGCTTTGGGTTTTCCCCTTAAGATGTTAGAAAAACTGGGAAAAGAATGTTATGAAACGACGGAATCTGGATGGGAGAACAAATATGTCCAAGAAACTGATGGCCGAGTTCTTCGGCACCTACTGGCTGGTGTTCGGAGGCTGTGGCAGCGCCATTCTGGCCGCTGGCGTAGCCGACGTCGGAATCGGCTGGCTTGGCGTCAGCCTCGCTTTCGGCCTGACCGTGCTGACCATGGCCTATGCGGTCGGCCATATCTCTGGCGGACATTTCAACCCGGCCGTCACGCTGGGCCTTGTCGTCGGCGGGCGGCATCCGGGCAGCGAATTGCTGCCCTATTGGGTTGCGCAGGTCCTTGGCGCGATCGTCGCGGCGGTGACGCTTTACATCGTGTTTTCCGGCATGCCCGACTTTCAGGGCGTGGGCGGTTTTGCCTCCAACGGTTATGGCGACGCGTCGCCGCAGAAATTCGGGATGCTGTCCGCGCTGGTGATCGAGATCGTACTGACCGCCTTTTTCCTGATCATCATCCTTGGGGCCACGTCCTCGGGGGCGCCGGCGGGATTTGCGCCGATTGCCATCGGTCTCGGGCTGACCCTGATTCACCTGATCTCGATTCCGGTTACCAACACCTCGGTCAACCCGGCGCGCTCGACCGGTGTGGCCTTGTTCGCCGATGGGCCGGCGCTGGCGCAGCTCTGGCTGTTCTGGATCGCGCCGCTGATCGGCGGCGCGCTGGGGGCACTGATCTGGCGGGCCATGTCCACCGACGACTGATCGTCGTGGCATCCGAAATCAGGGGTCGTGCCCATCCGGGCGCGGCCCTTTTCTGTGGCCCCAAACCGGCGCCCGGTCACTCGGAAACCCGATTGCATCATGCGGATGCCTCGGCGCGGCGAAGCCTTTCCTCTTTGGTTTGATTAAACGGTCAAGGCCAACCAGGGGTCGGCCTGCCATTTCATGTCGAGATCCACGAGACGGCTTCTTGCAGCTTGGACCGTCGCCTGCGGATCGAGGCGACCGACGAGACAAACCAAAACACCTCGAAGAACCGCGGCGAGGCGCTGAACGATGCGTTCAAGAGGCTGCCCGGCTATCCGATCTGGCGGGCACAGTGCCCGTTGGGTAACTGATTGTCAGGCGGTCGGGGCAGGCACGAGGCCGGTTTCCACCAGCATGCCGCGCCGTTTGGCTTCGTGCCAGTAGCCGCGGGAATAGTGCTTTACTGCCTGATCGTGGCTGCCATCGGCCAGCAGCCACGCACCGCGCAGGTATTTGCCGGCATATTTCAGGTTTGTTTCCGCATCCAGAAGATCGCGCGGCTTGCCCTGGAACCCCATGGATCGCGCTGTTGCGGGCAGAATCTGGAGCAATCCGTAATAGGGCTTGTTGACGGCATCGGGGCGGTGGGTGCTTTCGCGGATTGCGAGGCGATGCACAAGCGGGCGGGGGATTTCGTAGAGGTCCGCGTATTCGTTGATGAGTAGCCGAAGTTCGGGTGTTTCATTGGGATAGAGCGGAGGTTGAAAGAGCGCCGGGTCGGCGGATTTTTCTTCGGCGGTCTGGGCACAGGCAGAGGTGGCCAGACCGATCGAGATCACCGCGATCGCGCGGCGACGGGACAGGGATAGCATTTTCGTTTCGAGATCCTTGATGCGACTTGTTCCAGCCTAGCGTCCTGGTCCGGATCAGCAAGCGTATGGGTGGGCGATGCGCATAGGATTGCCGACACAATGGCTTGTTCCCGCTTGCGCAGCACGGCAAGCTGAGGATAGGGGCGAAAAAAACAGGACTATCCGCGATGGACGACGTGGGGTTTGGCAAGGGAGACCATGACGCTTTCAACGCCAATGACCGACCGGGCCCGGTGCATATGCTGAACCTGGTCCGCCTGCGCAAGAGAGTGGCCTACATGGACGGATCAGATAACCTGGAGCCAAAGCCTTTGCCTGCCGCCGCCGGCCGAGCGCGCAGGTCCCGGAGCGTTTCGGCCGGCGGTTCGTCTGGCGCGGCAGTGTTGGGCATATAATGAACGGGCCGTGCGAATTGCATTGGAACCTGTGTTTCATCGCCGGGTATCCGGAACCGGGCGCGGTCCAGCGCAAGGGGAAGGACCCCGAGTACCGCGTCGTGATGGCGCAACAGCGGTCGGCGGCACTGGATTCGCGGCTGACATGGATGGCGCCGATGGACGTTGGGCAGGGTTCGGGGATGCCCTGGGGGATCGCCCGGTGATATCGCTGGCTGCGCTCGGCGATTGCGTGGCGTCGACGTGGTCGCCAAGGATCGGGGACCCGACCGTCATGGGGTGGGTCACGGTCGGGGCCTATGGCGTGACCGCAATTCTGTGTGCTTATGCGTATCTTCCGGAAAGTGACCGGCGGCTGCGCTGGTTCGGCCTGTTTCTGGCACTTTTGCTGGCGGCGCTGATGGTCAACAAGCAGTTGGACCTGCAATCCGCGCTGACCGCGACGGGGCGCTGTTTGTCGCGGATGCAGGGTTGGTACGAGGAACGGCGCCAGTTTCAATACCGGTTCATCCTGGGTTTGCTGGTCGTGGGTGCAATTGCCGCGGGTTTGCTGTTCCGGATCATGCGGGCGCAGGTTCCGCGTATCCGCATGGCCTTGCTTGGACTGGTGTGCCTGTTGCTGTTCATCGCAGTGCGGGCTGTCGGGTTCCATCATTTCGACGCGTTCATCAACGTGCGTGTTCAGACGGTACGGATGAACTGGATCCTGGAATTGGGGGGGATCGGACTGATCGCGCTGAACGCGCTTTGGCTGGTGTCCAAACGTCACGGCAGGGTGCGGTCACGGGGGCCGGGGCAAGAAAACTGATCGTTCCGGTTCAGTCTGAAGCGCACAAAAAAATCGCGCAGGGCGGAACCCTGCGCGATCTGTCTTTTCAAACCCCGGACCGGGTCAGGATTTGGCGTCGTCCTCGGCGCCGGTGTCCTCGGTGGGTTCGGTTTCCACACCGACCGCTTCGGCCAGGTCGGCATCGTCGGAAGCGGCGGTGCCGATGTCATCGAACAGTTCGGCGATCTCGAATTCGGCGGCGGCCTCTTCTTCGGCTGCCAGTTCCTGAATCGATTTGCCGGACGCCTGCAGTTCAGCCTCTTCGGCCGAGCGAGCGACGTTCAGCTTGATCGTCACATCGACTTCGGGGTGCAGGTGCACCTCGACTTCGTGAAGTCCCAGCGCCTTGATCGGCACGCGGATCAGGACCTGCTTGCGATCGACAGTGAAACCGGCCTCGGTTGCGGCTTCGGCTGCGTCACGCGGGGTCACCGAGCCATAAAGGTTGCCGCCGTCGGAGGCCGAGCGAATCACGATGAACTGCTGGCCGTCCA
>CAYGNE010000287.1:0-4167 GCA_964351155.1 uncultured Rhodobacterales bacterium
ACATCACCGAATTCGGTCTGTTCATCGGCCTCGAAGGCGACATCGACGGCATGGTGCACCTGTCCGACCTGTCTTGGGACGAGCGCGGCGAAGACGCGATCCAGAACTATCGCAAGGGCGACATGGTTTCGGCCGTTGTCTCCGAGGTGGATGTCGAGAAAGAGCGCATCAGCCTGTCGATCAAGGCGCTGGGCGGGGATAAGTTCGCCGAGGCCGTCGGCGGCGTGAAGCGCGGCTCGATCGTGACCGTGAACGTGACCGCGATCGAAGATGGCGGCATCGAAGTGGAGTATGAAGGAATGAAATCCTTCATTCGCCGTTCGGACCTGTCGCGCGACCGCGCCGAACAGCGCCCGGAACGCTTCAGCGTTGGGGACAAGGTCGACGTGCGCGTCACCAATGTCGACAGCAAGACCCGCCGTCTGGGCCTGTCGATCAAGGCGCGCGAGATTGCAGAAGAGAAAGAGGCTGTTCAACAATACGGTTCCTCGGACTCTGGCGCATCACTGGGCGATATCCTCGGCGCGGCGCTCAAAGGCGACGAGTAATCCTCGAGAAAGCCAAAGCAACACCAGGACCCGCCGGGCAACCGTTCGGCGGGTTTTCTTTTTGGGGGCTATTTCCGATTGCATCGAGGAACCCGGCTTGGGAACCGGTTCGGCGGTTTGAACGCTGACTCTGATTATCGCGCCCGCACGGGCCTGTGCCGTGATGGCACTCTTCACAACACTAGCGCAGGTTCGGGATTCTGCTTTAACCTCGGAAGGTTGGCCTCCGGCGTATCACCGATGCCACGAGATTCCACGATCACCTCCGTTGACCACGCTGGCGGAATTGGTGGTGCCTGGTATTGCAACGCGAATCCGAACGGGTCGGTTGGGCGATAGCTCTAAGCGGTGCCCATTGTCCTGACGCGGAAATTTTCTTTTTTGGCAAAGAAATGGAATGCCGTTCTAAAACTCGACTGGGCGCCGGAATTTCCTCGATACGATGAGCGGTCGTTCCAACCGGGTCAAAAAATCTACAACAAGAACCAAACTCTTTTGCACGGCCCGATTCCAGGATGGAACAGCCGCGTGGCGCGTTTCGGGATGATGAACAACAGAGTCTGCTACACCATCACCTGTGCAAGAACGTGAGCTTGCAATGGGCGTGGATGGAGCGGCGTACCAGTTTGCAGATTGTTCAACTCCTATTGGCGGCCGATGGGCTGCCCCGGTCTCACACCAGGTGTTTTTGCTCTTCAACACAACCGGTTGCATGTCTTCTGATCATGCAGAAAGACCGGTCAGGTTGCGAATCAAATTGGCTTTGATCGGGTTGGCTATGGCCGCCAAAGCCGAATTCCAACCACGCTCGGGAAGCGAAAATTGGCGTGATCACCGGAATTCCGGCGGATGCGTGCGAATTTTTTCGTTCATATTCCAATAGTTCTGGTTCCAGCGAAGGCAATATGATCCTATACTCCCCGAAACAGTCTTGTTCGCGCAATGCTGCCTTTGGGAGAGGGACGATTTATGATCCGGTCGGAACTGATACAGAAAATCGCTGACGAAAATCCGCATCTTTACCAGCGGGATGTCGAACGGATCGTCAATACCGTTTTTGAAGAAGTCACCGGGGCCATGGCACGGGGCGACCGGGTCGAGCTGCGTGGGTTCGGGGCCTTCTCGGTGAAAAAACGCGACGCGCGCATTGGTCGCAATCCCCGGACTGGCGAAACGGTGCATGTGGAAGAAAAGCACGTCCCGTTTTTCAAGACCGGAAAACTGCTGCGGGACCGTCTGAACGGAAAGTAATCTGATGCGGTATATTCGCTATGCCTTTCTGGCGTCGCTGGGGATCATCCTTGTGTCGGTGTCTCTGGCGAACCGGGCATTCGTTACTCTGAAACTGATGCCTGACGCCTTGTCCGGATTGTTCGGATTCAACATGTCGATTTCGCTGCCGCTCTTCGTGGTGGTCCTGGGCGGAATTGTTGCCGGGCTGGTCATCGGGTTTTTCTGGGAATGGATGCGCGAATACAAGCATCGCCGGGAAGCCAGCGAGAAATCACGCGAAGTGCGCAAGCTGGAACGCGAGGTGGGCCGGCTGAAGACCGAGAAACACCAGGGCAAGGACGAAGTTCTTGCCATTCTGGATGAGGCCAGCTGAGGCTGCCATGCCCCGGGACATCAATGTGAAGATCTGCGGCCTGCGCGATGCGGCAACGCTGCTGACCGCGGTGGAGGCCGGAGCGCGTTATGTCGGGTTCACCTTCTTTGCAAAATCTCCACGCTATATCGACCCGTCTGCCGCCGCCGTGCTGGCGGCGGGTGTTGCCGAAGGCGTGTGCAAAGTGGCGCTCACGGTCAACGCGGACGATGCCATGCTCGACCACCTGGTCGAGACCGTGCCGCTGGACATGTTGCAACTGCACGGCGCCGAAACACCGGACAGGGTGGCAGAAATAAGGACCCGGTATCGCCTGCCGGTGATGAAGGCCGTCGGCGTGTCCGATGAAAACGACTTGCCCCGGTTGCAGGAATACTTTGGCGTTGCCGACCAGATCCTGGTCGATGCCAAGCCTCCGCGCGACGCCAAACTGCCCGGCGGCAACGGGCTGACCTTTGACTGGCGGCTTATTGCAGGACGTCGCTGGCCGGTGCCCTGGATGCTGGCCGGGGGGCTTACGCCGCATAATGTCGGCGAAGCCATCGCCATGACCGGCGCACGGCAGGTGGATGTTTCCTCTGGCGTAGAGAGCGCGCCGGGGATCAAGGACCATGCCTGCATCCGGGCCTTTGTCGCGGCGGCCCTGGCCTGACGCGCCACGTTCACGCTAGCGTGAGGCTTCTGAAACAGATCAGCCACAACTGATCCGCCTGTCTCCATGCCACGTACCCCTGCCATTCCAAACCAACAGGAGGACAGGATATGTTTCGTCGCAGCTTTCTGAGCATCATTGGCGCCGCCATGGTGGCAGGCACCACATTCACACCGGCGCAGGCCGCCGAAATGGACATTGTTGACACGGCCGTTTCCGCCGGATCGTTCAACACTCTGGTCGCGGCCGTTCAGGCCGCCGGACTTGCCGGAACGCTGAAGGGCAAAGGACCGTTCACCGTCTTTGCCCCTACGGATGAAGCTTTTGCCGCTCTGCCCGAGGGCACCGTCGAAAGCCTGCTCTTGCCTGAGAACAAGGACAAGCTGGTATCGATCCTGACCTATCACGTGGTCCCTGCCAAAGTCATGTCATCCGAGATCGCGGGCAAGCGCGCCAAGGTACTGACAGTCCAGGGTGACCGGCTCAGCGTCAATGCCAAAAACGGCGTAAAAGTCGATAGCGCCAAGGTCGTGTCCGCCGATATCAGCGCGACCAACGGGGTCATCCATGTGATCGACAAGGTCCTGATCCCAGAGGGGTAAAATACGTGGCCCCTCAAGAAAAGGCGTCCGGGTCCCCGGCGCCTTTTTTTGTTGAATATGCGGATACATCCACAGGATCGAACCCGAGGCTGAAAGCCACTTGGGTAATACAGGTTCCCTTGCAGCTGACGCCGCCATTGTCCGGGCTACGCCAGAGCAATGGCGCCCGGCTTCGGGCGCAAATGCTCCCGGGCGCATTTCTGAACCCGCCCACGTCTGATTTGCACTGGAAAACTGGTGGCCGCTCGCCTATCCACGGGGCAATGATCTCTTTCGGAAAGCGCATGCAATGGCCAATGATCTGTTCAATTCCTTTATGACCGGACCCGATGAAAACGGTCGCTTCGGAAAGTTCGGCGGGCGTTTTGTCAGCGAAACGCTGATGCCGCTGATCCTGAGCCTCGAGGAAGAGTACAAGAAGGCCAAGACCGACCCGACATTCTGGGACGAGATGAATGATCTCTGGACCCACTATGTTGGCCGTCCCAGCCCGCTCTATTTCGCCGAACGCCTGACCGATCATCTGGGCGGCGCAAAGATCTACCTCAAGCGTGACGAGTTGAATCACACCGGCGCGCACAAGATCAATAACGTGCTCGGCCAGATCATCCTTGCCCGTCGCATGGGCAAGAGTCGGATCATCGCTGAAACCGGCGCTGGACAGCACGGCGTGGCCACTGCCACGGTCTGTGCGAACTTCGGTTTGAAATGCGTGGTTTACATGGGCGCCCATGACGTGGAACGTCAGGCACCGAACGT
>CAYGNE010000288.1:0-4146 GCA_964351155.1 uncultured Rhodobacterales bacterium
CCATGATCATCATGGTGGCGTGGCCCTGGCTCCAGCATTCGCCGACATTGGGGCAACCAGCTTCTTCGCACACGGTTACGAGATTGTTGTCCCGCATGATGCGTCGCGTATCGGCGTATCCCTTGCCGCCCGGTGCCTTGACGCGGATCCACTCCGGTTTTTTCGGCTGGGCGTTGTCGGGTCTGTGCGCCTTTTCCGGGTGGCGTTGTTCAGGGATTTTGAGATCTCGCATCGCGTCGCTTCCGGTTTGATGTTTCGCGTTCCTGTTGGAATACCATAACCCCACGTCATGTGAACCGCCAGAAGTGCATAGCCGTTATGCTGATTGCCGGAAATCGCTGGTAGCAGAAGCAACAAAAAACCCGGCGCGCCGAGGGAACACGCCGGGTTTGCGATACCGGAAGACGGCATGGTCAGCCGATCATCCGGTTCGGTTCGGACAGACTTTCGTAGTGATGTTTCAGACGCTGCAACGCGATGCGCAGTACGATCTTGCCCGAACGGGCCGACCAGCCCATTCGCTTTTCGGCTGTTTCCAGCCCTTCGAGGTAACAGCAACACCGCAGTGCCACATCGCTGAGTCCCGGCCCGAGATCGGACAAGGCACTCGCGACCCTTTCGCGAGCGCCGCTGGGACCGTTTCCGACACCGTTGCCAGCGGAAAACCCACCGCGTCCACCGCCGGTCAGAAACCGGTCCCAGTTTTGCGCAACCCGCGGCCCCATCTGAGCCAGTTCGAAATCTTCGCGCAGACGCTCTCCCGCACCAACCAGCGTATCATCCAGAAACGGCTTGCCATCCCTGTCCTTGCGCCGTGCCAGCGCCGTCAGCGGGCTTTCCGACATGTTGTAGCGCACCCGACGCGGACGTTCGGACACCGGGTCGTCAACGGTTTTCTCACTGAACGCACCGCCGCTCATGAACGGGGCCTGCGCCTCGGCAAAACCGGTTTCCGTTTCGGCCCTTGCGCGGTTTTCCTGTTCGGCAAGCAATCTGCTCAACGCACTGCGCCCCGCCGACGTAATACGGTATCGGCTTATCCGTCCGGGATTTGCGCAGGATATCCAGTCTTTCAGAGCCAGGGCCTGAGCGATGGCACTGCTTACGACGGCGGTTCGGGTCGAGGATGCCCCTTCGCCATCACGGACAACCACAGCCTTTTCCATGTTTTCGGCCACGGCCAGCACAGCGCCGGTTTCGCAAAGCCTTCGCAGAATCCGCCGCGCTTCGCTGTCCAGCGTGGCGGCATCCGGGGCTTCGGAAGGCGTATCATTCGTAATATTCATCTCATGGATATCCTTTGTCATGTCGCGCCCACTGACGGCGCTACGCGAACGTGCCGCCTTTGCAGGGAAATGGGCCTCGGCCAACGCAGTGAGTGCAGCATCGACCAGGGGATCGTCGCGTCGAAACTCCACCCGGCGGATCTGACGCAGGATCGTCGACGCATGGCAGCGCGCACCTCGAGCGAGATCACGGATCGGTTGGCCCGCCTCCGTATGGGCGAGGTATCGCTTGACGCCGTCAGGAACCCATTTGGGCAGAATGAGATCAATCCGTTCGTCCATCTTGGCCAATCCTTGGAATCTCCGGGACATTGCAGTTACCGACAAATTAACATGCAACCTAAAGGCGAATTGGTTACTTGCGCGTTAAGAAGCGCGCCAAGATACGAGCATTGATTTTAAATAATAAACACTTGTGAAACCAGCGAACGCATCTAATCACGGTCACGCAACACCCGCTTAGGTTGTGCAATATGCCGGCAATTCGTTTTTGAATGAAAGGACCGACCTGATGCAGGATCTGATCAGCATGCTGAATGCAATTCGCCGCCCCCAACTTCTTATCCGGGCGGCGCGACATGGCATGCAGGAGTATCGCCGAGACCGGCACCTGCAGCGCCTCCTGGGATATGGATCATTGCCCCGTCCCGCGGTGGCGATACTGCGCTTGATGGAGATCGAGCGCGCATTGAATGAACAGCGTCAGCAAGACGATGCCGGGTATTCGCTGCCCCGGCATGTCGATATTCTCATTGCCCTGATGGGCGAAGCGCAACTCGTGCGCAATGCCCGCAACCCATCAACTACATGAACGCATCCGGCATCGAGGCTTTCTTGTCCGCCACGTAGGCTTCCAGCGCCGTTTTTATCTCCGGATCAAGCGGCGGCTGCTGGTAGGTGGCCAATTGGCTTGCCACCCGGTTGGACGCCAGGGCCTGCGTATCGCGCGCGCCTTCCTCGTCCCAGGTTTCGAACGGTTTGGAGTCGAACAGACTGGACCGCCAGAACGCCGACTTGAAATTGGCCTGCGTGTGCTCGCAGCCAAGATAGTGCCCACCGGGACCAACCTCTGCGATGGCGGCCATGGCCTGGGCGTTTTCGTCGATGGCCACACCTTGCGCCAGCTTGTGCAGAACACCCAGCTGGTCCGCGTCCATCACGAATTTCTCGAAGCTGGCGACCAGCCCACCTTCCAGCCAGCCGCAGGAATGAAGCATGAAATTCACACCGCCCAAAAGCGCCGCATTCAGCGTATTGGCGGTTTCATAGGCGGCCTGCGCGTCCGGCAGTTTGGAGGCGCACAGCCCGCCGCCAGACCGAAACGGCAGGTTCATCCGCCGCGCCAGTTGCCCTGCCCCGTAAAGGATCTGGCTTGCCTCCGGCGTGCCAAACGTCGGCGCGCCGCTGTTCATGTCGATCGATGTCACAAAGGCCCCGAAAATAACCGGCGCGCCGGGACGGACCAGCTGGGAATAGGCAATCCCCGCCAGAACCTCTGCAAGCACCTGGGTCAGCGTACCCGCGACCGAAACCGGTGCCATTGCGCCCCCGACGATAAAAGGTGATACGATGCAGGCCTGGTTGTTCTTCGCATAGACCTCCAGCGCACCCATCATCACATCGTCAAAAGTCAGCGGCGAGTTGACGTTGATCAGGCTGGTCATCACCGTGTTCTGCTGAACGAATTCCTTGCCGAACAGGATTTCACACATCTCGACGGAGTCCTGCGCGCGGCTTGGCTCTGTCACCGACCCCATGAACGGCTTGTCGCTGAGCGTCATATGCGCCAGCAGCATATCGAGATGCCGCTTGTTGACGGGAACATCGGTCGGTTCGCAAACCGTGCCACCGGAATGGTGCAGCCATTTGGACATATAACCAAGTTTCACGAATTTGCGAAAATCTTCCATCGTCGCGTAGCGGCGACCCCCTTCGGCGTCGCGCACAAAGGGCGGGCCGTAGACCGGGGCGAGAACAAGACTGTTACCGCCGATTTCCACATTGCGTTCAGGATTGCGGGCGTGTTGCGTAAAACGCGAAGGCGCGGTTTCGCAGAGTTTGCGCGCAAGCCCGCGCGGAATGCGGACCCGTTCGCCGTCGATATCCGCCCCTGCCTCGCGCCACCGGTCAAGTGCACCGGGATTGTTGACGAAATTGACGCCAATCTCTTCCAGCACCGTTTCGGCATTGTTTTCTATGATCTCCAACGCCTCGGTGGTCAGGATCTCAAAGTTGGGGATATTGCGTTCGATATAGCGCGCTGTCTCGATGCTGACCGCCGTGCGTTCTGCACGCCGCGCCGCGCCACCGCCGCCTCTTGCCCTGCGTCTTGTACCTGCTTCGGTCATGTCCCGATTCCCTGGTGAGTTCGTCTTGATCCATCGAAAATACAGCAGCACCGTCAAGGAACCGAGAATGATTACGGCGCGTGGGGGGGAAAAGCGACATTCCCGGTTGCGGAAACACTGCCGTTGTCGCCTCGGCTCGCCCCGGTTCGCCAACAGGCTTGCCACCGTGCGCGCGCGGCCCTAAAGGCAGGGCATGACACAGACTTCACATGACCGTCTCCTCATCATCGATTTCGGTTCGCAGGTGACGCAGTTGATCGCCCGCCGATTGCGCGAACTGAACGTGTATTGCGAGATCCACCCCTTCCAGAACGTGACCGACGCCTTTCTGGCCGAATTTGCGCCAAAGGCTGTGATCTTTTCCGGTGGACCGGATTCAGTGATGCGTGAAGGAAGCCCACGGCCCCCGAAATCCGTTTATGAACTGGGCGTCCCGATCCTGGGAATCTGCTATGGGCAGCAGGTGATGATGCAGGATCTGGGCGGCAAGGTCGAAGCGGGCGAACACGCGA
>CAYGNE010000289.1:0-4094 GCA_964351155.1 uncultured Rhodobacterales bacterium
GCAGCCAGCGGCGCCACCATGGCGCCTGCGTCACCCCGGCAATCTCCCCGCCCGCCACCGGTTCCAGCCCGCCGCGTTCCAGGATGCGGCGTTCCTCGGACCGGGTCATCTGGAGTTCGCGCACCTTCAGCGCCGCCTCGCGCGCGGTCACGTAGCTGCCATCCGGGCCCGGTTCCATCCCCGGGATCCCCTTGCCGCGCGACCACAGCCCCCTGATGCCGCTCAGCGGGTGGCGCCAGCCCGTGGTCTCGTCCGATTCCAGGTCCCAGATCCGGTTCGCCTCGGTGACCGAGACCAGTGCCGCCAGTGGTTTGCCGTGCCGGGTCAGCACGATCACCTGTCGCGGGTCCTGTGCCCGCATGACCAGGTGGCCCAGTTGTTGGCGGGCCTGTGAAACCGTGTAGCGCATCGTTGAGTCCCCCTTGTACAAAACCGCAGAACAGGGGGCAGAGGGTGGTACAAATCGGTTAAAACCGCCCTGTCGCTGCGTGCGCAGCCCGGTTTCCCGCCGGGTGGCGCCGTGGCGGGAAATACCCGTGCAACCCGCCGGGGTTGCAGCATTTTCCGTCCTTATCCACAAGAAATCCCCAAGCAATTCCAATGGCTTATCCCCAAGAAATTTGCCAGGAGTCCGGTTTTTCCCTTGCGCGACTCGGTTCCACCTGCAACCTTTGGTTTAACGCAAGGGGTCCTCGGACCCGGAGCGGGACGCGACGGTCTTCCGGGACCCGAGCGAAGGTGGTTAAAGCCTTGGTTTTAAACCATCTTCGTGTTGACGGAAACGGGACGCTGGCGGGAACGGGACGGCCTTTCGGGGCGGAAACAGGATCGCAAGTGAACAAAGCCGACGTGGGGCCGGACACGGATTTCTGATCCCGTTCGGTCGGGGGGACATGCTGCAAAGCATGGTCCCGCAGCGAAGGTTCGCAAGAACCGGAGCAAACGAACATGGGTGCCTTCGGGCGCGTTTGTTCAGGAAGACGTCAGGACCGTGGCCTCGGCCACATGCGAAGACCGCGTCTGAGCACCTGGCGTCTTCTTTCATTTTTTACAGAAAAATCCGCAAATTCAATACGTAACGGGGCCCGAATGCCTGTGGCAAACTGGCCCCGCTCGCGTCAGTTCTGCATTACCGCGTCTATGCACCTGTGAATCGACATCTATCGCGGTAACCGGGCAATATCAACCATATCTTGCGTGCGTCTGCAAAATACAGTGGTTTCTTTCCGTGGCGCATCAAGTGTGAGGCGCTCTGGACTTGCCATTCACCGCGCCGTGGAACCTGGGCCATCCTGTCGCCACGCACTGGCAATTCGTCAGATTCCCGCTCCCGCCGGCGGGTTGGCCCGTGGCGGCAAGGACGATTTTCATGGTTCATGGAAACTGAGCCAGATCAAAGCTAAACACATTCCAAAGAGATAATGTTTCCCCAAAATGAAGATTCGGAGGAAACGATGTTCGCCTTGTTCCTGATTTTGCACATTTTTATCGGCTCGACCCTGGCGGGGTCGGCGGTCGTGGCCGCCTTGGCTTTGGGGCATGATACGCTTGTGCCAATCCTGATCTCCGCGGCTGCAGGTTTCGTCGCTGCGTTTCCGGTGTCTTGGGTCGTGGCGCGAAAGATCGCACAACCGCAGCATTGATCCCCGGCGGCGGGCTTTGCGCCAGTGATGTGCAGGGCTCGCAAACTTGATACTCAGAAGGCTTTCTGAACGTCTTCTGCGGTGTTCGCGATGGCGCCGCCGGCTCTTTGAAGATCGCGCCCCGCGCCCTTTGCGGTTTCACAGGCGCTGAGTGCGGTCAAAGCAAGTATCATGGCAAGCAATCGGGTCATCGTGATCTCCGTGCGATTTCCTTTGCCCGACTTCAACCTTTCTTTCCCTGCGGGCGCAAGTGCTGGGTGCAGAGATCGGGCGTTGGCAGAAGCTGACCGGGTGATTTATCTTGGAAACGGGCGGATGCGGTCCGGTTGCTCTTTTGAAAAAGGATGGTGAAGCAGGGCGACTGCCGCGACACTGGAAAGAAAGCCGATCCAGGATCCTCCGATGTAGCAAAGCAGCGATAGCCATCCGCCAAGGCCCGAGAAGGCGCCGATCAGGGTCGCACAAAAACCGAAGAAAATCGAAATGATCAAATGCGCGAGCAAGTTTATGGTTTGCCTCCTGCCTTGGTGTGTCGCGCGATCAAACTACCCTTGCGGAAGTGAACCAACCGTTAACATGCTGTGATATCGACTGGCTGTATCGGGTGCGAGCCGCTACACAGCGCTGCCAGTGGATGCTAACCTGGAAGGGAACAGGTTTTGGAGATGAGAATGCCGGTCACGGTCAAGGATTTGATGGATGCCGCAAATGCTGCGGTCGAGCGTATTGATGTCGGTAAGGCGCAGGCGTTGATTCAACAGGGTGCGCTGTTGCTGGATGTCCGGGACGCGCCGGAACTGGAAAAGGCCGGCAGGGCAATCGGGGCTCATCATGTTCCGCGCGGAATGTTGGAATTCCGGGCCGATCCCGGTACGCCGTTTCACGATCCCGAGTTTCAATTTGACCGCCCTGTGGTGATCTATTGCGCGTCCGGTGGCCGGGCGGCTCTGGCAGGTAAACTGTTGAAGGACATGGGGTATTCCCAGGTTTACAACATCGGCGGGCTGAAAAACTGGCAGGCCGCGGGCGGCCCGGTGGATGAGCCGGTCGACCCCGGCATGTAGCGCGCCTCCACGACTCAGGCTGTCAGGAACGTGCGAAGCGACGCCTCGAATTCTCGGGGTTTCTCGGCATGCAGCCAATGTCCGGCACCGGGGATTTTCGCAAAACGGGCGCGAGGGAACAGACCGCGAATCGTGTCGCGGTGCTCTGGCAAAACGTATTCCGAAGCGCCGCCGGACAGGAACAACGTCGGGCCGGTCCAAATCGAGTCGCTTGGGGGGAAGGACATGATGCGCGGCATCTCCGCCGCAAGTACATCAAGGTTCAGTCGCCACCGTTTGTTTGGAACATCGAGCGATTGGGTGAAAAAACTTTGCAGTGCACTCTCCACGCCAAGACCGGCAAGCTGCGATTCAGCATCAGACCGGCGGGTGACCCGGTTAAGATCGACGCCCTGCATCGCGGTAATGAATTGAAGCTGTGAATGTGAGTAGGGAACAGGCGCGATGTCTGCCACGATCAGCCGGCGCAGGGTCTCGGGGTGCCGCAGGGCCAGTTTCATCGCGGCCTTGCCGCCCATGGAATGGCCGACAACGTCGGCAACTCCGCCAATCTGCGCGATGACTTCGGCCAGATCATCCGCCAGGTCGGGATAATCGTGCCGGTCCATCCACGGGCTTTCACCGTGATTTCGCATGTCGACCGCGATGACCTGACGACTGTCGGACATCCGTTTCGCGATGACTCCCCAGTTGCGGGCAGAACCGTAAAGGCCATGCGCGATCAGCAGCGGGGGCAGGTCTGTGGGCGAGCCATGAGTGATCCAGTTCAGCATGCCAAAGTGTTACCCGCAGAACACCGGTGGTTCCAGACCCGTTGAGCCCGGCTGGAACCCAGGATAGAAGATGACACGGGGAATTGGGAATTCATGAGCGAAACGGATGCCATACATGACGATCTGAACAGGGTCGCCGATGCACTGCGGGCCAAGCTCGGGCTGCACGCCAAATCCCTGCAGGATTTGCAGGGCAAGGCGCGTCGCCGTCTGCCCGGACATATCCACACCAAAGTGGTTGCGCTGTCGCAGGCCGAACAACTCCTGACGCATCCGAAACTGAGCCGGACGCTGGATTCCGCGGCGTTGTCCCGCGCGGCGGACGAAGTCCAGACTCATCTCGACACGATTGATCTGTCGGAAAAACGCAAGGACTGGTGGCTGGGCATGCTGGGCGGGCTGGCCTTCAACATGATCGCGTTTTGCACGCTCCTGGTCGTGGTTCTCGTCTGGCGCGGCTATCTCTGAGCAGCGTCTCGGGGGCTTCCCGTGTCTCCAATGCAAAACGCCCGGCAATGCCGAGCGCCTGCGCCTCCGGGTTTTCCGCAATCCCTAGAGCTCCGGGTATAGCGGGAACCTTTTGCAGAGTGTTGCGACCTGTGCCTTGACCTTTG
>CAYGNE010000290.1:0-4078 GCA_964351155.1 uncultured Rhodobacterales bacterium
CCGGTGTCGACCTGGTGGAATGGCAGTTGCGAGTTGCCGCCGGAGAACCGCTGCCCGCGCGGCAGGAAGACCTGTCGATTTCGGGGCATGCCTTCGAGGCGCGGCTCTATGCCGAGGACGTGCCGAAAGGGTTTCTGCCGGCCACCGGCACGCTGACCCATCTTGCCTTTCCGGACGGCTGCCGCGCCGACAGCGGAGTCCGTGCCGGGGATGCGATTTCGCCCTGGTACGATCCGATGATTTCCAAGGTCATCGTGCATGGACCCACGCGGGCAGTTGCGTTGGCGCGACTGGACCGGGCGCTGGCGGGAACGCAGGTTGGCGGCACCGTGACGAACCTGGCCTTTCTGGGCGCGCTGACCCGGCACAAGGGGTTTGCGGCGGGGGACGTCGATACCGGGCTGATCGGGCGCGACCTGGAGCGGCTGGTCCGGACCGCCGCGCCCGGGGCGCATCACATTGTAGCGGCCGGAATGACCGCGCTGGACGTGGTTGAGGGCGACTGGTCCGCCGGGTTCACCCTGTGGGAGCCCCTGGTGCAGTCGGTCTTGCTGGCCTGGCAGGGCGAGGCGTTCGAACTGCAGCTGCGGGCGGAAGGGCCTGACCGTCAGGTCTGGACCGTGGACGGTGAACAGGTGGTTTCGGAACGGATTGGCGGCGCCTGGCAGATCGCCGGTCTGCAGAGGCCCGAAACCGTGCGATCGGGGTCGGTCATAACCGTGTTCGATGCCTATGGTCTCGCGTTTGAGGTCATTGACCCGCTGGCGCGTGCGGCAAGTGCCGCGGGTGATGGAAACCTGATCGAAGCCCCGATGCCCGGGCTGGTCAAGGCGGTGTTTGCCGGGGTTGGCCAGTCGGTGGCACAGGGCGACCGGCTGGCGGTGCTGGAGGCGATGAAGATGGAACACGCGCTTTTGGCCGCGCGGGACGGCGTTGTCGCCGAGGTGCTGGCCGAAGCGGGTGCGCAGGTCGAGGCCGGCGCGGCGCTGGTGCGGCTGGAAGCCGAGGACGATTGACGGTTGCATTCCTGGCAGGCCATCTGATTTGGGTATTTCTGACCAGAAAGAAGCAGGGAGTGGAGTCTGATGACGGAACGGGTGGAGATTTTCGAGGTCGGGCCGCGCGACGGGTTGCAGAACGAGCCCCGCGAAATCCCGGTGAGCGAGAAGATCGCGCTGGTCGATTGCCTGAGCCGGGCGGGGTTTTCGCGGATCGAGGTTGCCAGTTTCGTGTCGCCGAAATGGGTGCCGCAGATGGCGGGAAGTGTCGAGGTTCTGAACGGTATCGCGCGGGCGCCCGGTGTGAGATATGCGGCACTGGCCCCGAACATGCGCGGGTATGACGATGCGCGTGCGGCGGGGGCGGACGAGATCGCGATCTTTGCCTCGGCCAGCGAAGGGTTTTCCAAGGCCAATGTGAACGCGACGATCGCGGAGAGCATCGAGCGGTTCAAGCCGATACTGGAGGCGGCGCGGCACGTGGATCTGCCGGTGCGCGGTTATATCTCTTGCGTGACCGATTGTCCGTTTGACGGGCCGACCCCGCCGGCGAAGGTCGCGGAGCTGGCGGATACGCTGTTTGCCCATGGCTGTTACGAAATCTCGCTGGGCGACACGATCGGGCAGGCGACCCCGGACAGCATTGTCAGGATGCTGCTGGCGGTGCGCGAGGCGGTTCCGGTTGGTCGGCTGGCCGGGCATTATCACGATACGGCGGGGCGCGCGATTGCAAATATAGATGCGTCTCTGTCGCTGGGCGTGCGGGTGTTTGATGCCGCCGTCGGCGGGTTGGGCGGGTGCCCCTATGCGCCCGGCGCCAGTGGCAACGTGGCCACGGAAGAGGTCGTGCGGCATCTTCATCGGCTTGGATACGAGACCGGGCTGGATCTCGATGTGTTGGAGGAAGCGGCGAAGATGGCGCGGGCGATGCGGAAAGGGGCATGATGTTTCGGACGATATCTCTGGAGACCGACAGCCGCGGGGTTGCAACGCTTCGTCTGGCGCGGGCCGACAAGCACAATGCCATGTCCGGCCTGATGATCGACGAGTTGACGCAGGCGGCGGACCGGCTGGCTGGTGACGAGGGCGTGCGGGTGGTGGTTCTGGCGGCCGATGGCGCGTCGTTCTGCGCCGGTGGGGACCTTGGCTGGATGCAGGCGCAGATGGCCGCGGATGGCGAGACGCGCTACCGGGAGGCGCGCAAGCTGGCCGAGATGCTGGGCCGTTTGAACAGGTTGCCCAAGCCGGTGATCGGCGCGGTCCAGGGCAATGCGTTTGGCGGCGGGCTGGGGTTGATCAGCGTCTGTGACGTGGCGATTGGTGTGAATGGGCTGAGAATGGGGCTGACGGAAGCCCGGCTGGGCCTGATTCCGGCAACGATAGGCCCCTATGTGGTGGCGCGCATGGGCGAAGCGCGGGCGCGCCGCGTGTTCATGTCGGCACGTTTGTTTGACGCCTCGGAGGCGGTGGAGCTGGGCCTGTTGGCGCGGGCCGTGCCGGCGGAAGCGTTGCAGGAGGCGGTCGAACGCGAGGTTGTGCCCTATCTCAGCTGCGCGCCGGGTGCGGTGGCCGCCGCCAAGAGGCTGGTGGCCGATCTGGCCCCGGCGGTGGATGAGGCAGCGATCGACATGACGATCCGGGCGCTGGTGTCGCGGTGGGAAACCGAGGAGGCCGCAGAGGGCATCGGCGCGTTTTTCGACAAGCGCAAGGCCGCCTGGATGGCGTGAACGCAGTGCCGCGCGGGCTGTTCAGCCGAGCAGCGTTTGCATCTCTTGCCAGAGCCGGGACACGATCCGATCGGCCGGTTCGGCGGGTGCGCGGGCTGCGGCCTGGCCGGCCCAGGCCTGCATCGCGTCGATGTTTCCTGCCTGGGCGGCGGTGTTGCGCATTGCCGCGGTCAATGATCTCTGGACAGGATAGGGCGCCGGGGCGGGGGCGTCCGGTGCGCTGGCATAGGCGTTGCGGACTGCGCGTCCGAGCCGTCCGCTGAAAGCGGCCGTGGCAATCGTGTCTTCGGGTGCGGTGCGGGACAGGGCGTCGGCCCAGGCCGGATTGGTGCCGGCCTCGGGTGCACGCAGGAACCCGGTGCCGATTTGGACCGCCGATGCGCCAAGGATCAGGGCGGCGGCGGCGGCGCGGGCGTCCGCGATGCCGCCGGTCGCCACCACGGGCACGTCGACCGCATCGACGATGGATGGCAGGAGCGCGAACAGGCCGACCATGTTGCTGGCGGCATCGCCGGCCTGGAATGCACCGCGATGGCCACCGGCCTCCATGCCCTGTGCAACGATGACATCGGCGCCGGCCGCCGCGGCGGCACGGGCTTCGGCCTGGGTTGTCGCGGTGGCGAACCACTTGATGCCGCGCGACTTCATCTCTTGGACGACCTCCGGTGGATAGAGGCCCATGATCGAGGATATCGCTGCGGGCGACGCCCTTAGCATCGCCTCGCATTGCGCGTTGAAATCCAGCATGGGAGCATCTGCCGCGTCCGGTGGCACCTCCGGGCCCCAGTTCGCGAGATGCTGGCGCAGATCGGCCTCGTGCAGGGGGTCGCGAACCGGTTCGGGGTCGGGAATCCACAGGTTCATCTGGAAACTGCCATTGGACCGCGCGCGCATCTGCGACGCCCAGTCGCCGATCTCCTGCGGCGTCATCAGGAGTGCGCCGCACGCGCCCATGCCGCCACCCGCCGCAACCGCCGCGGACAACGCGACCGGGCAGGCCCCGGCCATCGGGGCCAACAAGACGGGGACGGTGATTCCGAGGCTCTTGGCAAAATCCTCTGCGCGCGTCAGGGCCGGATGCATCGAATTCTCCTTCTGGTCGGCTTGTGATCCATGCAGACACCGGCGCCCGAACGGGGTCAAGCGCCACGTGGAGGAAAATCCATGCAAGGTTTGGAGTGCAACGGGTTTTTTGCCCGGCTGCGGCGATTCAACCGCCAGATTGATCCGTTCCATTGGTTGACCCTCTGGACCGGCGCGAGTAGACAAACTTCTAACCGATACGCCATGTGATGGCGCATGCAATCACGTGCGCAACAAGTAAGGAGACGCTCGTGGAAGAGATGTTGCGGG
>CAYGNE010000291.1:0-4068 GCA_964351155.1 uncultured Rhodobacterales bacterium
GCAATCCGCGAAAGATGTTACCGCCCCCGATCACCATGCAGATCTCGACGCCAAGATCGTGAACCGATTTGACCTCTTCGGCGATCCGCTGCACGGTTGGCGGGTGCAACCCGAACCCCTGATCTCCCATCAGCGCCTCGCCCGATATCTTGAGCATGACGCGTTTGAAAGTGGTGTCAGCCGGCGCCGCCATGGCGGTTACCGGTTCTCGCTGTAGGGAAGAGGTCATGTTGCGCTCCGCTGCGGCACGGGGTTAATTTCGCGCAAAATGAAGGATTTCGCCTCCGGGTTCAATGCGCCTTGCGGCAACTTGCGCTGAGAAGCGGAAGAATTCTCATTTCTGCACCCTGTCGGACGGGAACAACACGATGCAAGTACCTGATATTCCTCGCGACCGTCCGGTCCTGATCGCCGGGCCCACGGCCTCGGGCAAATCCGCGCTGGCCTTGTCCATCGCGCAAAAACATGGCGGGGTGATCGTCAATGCGGATGCCAGCCAGGTCTATGGCTGCTGGCGCACCATCACGGCCCGTCCCTCTGCCGAAGAGGAGTCGCAGGCGCGCCATGCACTTTACGGACATGTGCACTGGTCGGTTTCCTATTCCGTGGGCCAGTGGATCAGGGATGTGAAACCGCTCTTGTCGGGCCCCGAACGCCCGATCATAATCGGCGGCACCGGGCTCTATTTCTCGGCACTGACCGAGGGCATTGCCGACATCCCCGAAACACCCGGGGAAATTCGTGAACGGGGCAATCTTCTGACGCTCCAGGCACTGCTGGACGGCCTGGATGCCCGAACACGGTCCGGGATCGACATCAGGAACAGGGCGCGGGTCCAACGCGCGTGGGAGGTTCAGACCGCGACCGGACGCCCTCTTTCCGATTGGCAGTCCGAAACGGCTGCGCCGGTTCTTCGGTTGTCCGAAACCGCCGCGATGGTGGTGACGGCACCGCGCGAATGGCTGAACGACCGGATCGTCCGGCGGTTCGATCTGATGCTGGAACACGGGGCGCTCGCCGAAGTCCGGGCCATGCAGGATCACGTTGATCCCGCCCTGCCCGCCTTTCGCGCCATTGGCGTTCCGGAACTGGTCGCTCACCTGCGCGGTGAGATCACGATCGATGAGGCGCGCAATCGGGCCAGCATCGCCACCCGGCAATTCGCGAAACGTCAGCGCACGTGGTTCCGGTCCCGAATGAAAGACTGGCAACAGGTCGACGCCGTTGCATGAGGCCCCGAGACCCCGACGGCGGCGTTGAATTTGCAGGGCGCGCATAACAGCGCAACGATACCAAACGCGAAACGTGCTGCGTGATGTCATCCGATCCGGCGCTTGGCGGGCGCACCCGGCGCGGCTGAATGCCTGATCGGTTCGTTACCGGTAACCGGGTCTTTCCGCCCCCATGTCGTT
The DNA here is from genome assembly GCA_964351155.1 of uncultured Rhodobacterales bacterium. Lineage (GTDB taxonomy): Bacteria > Pseudomonadota > Alphaproteobacteria > Rhodobacterales > Rhodobacteraceae > CAYGNE01. Next base: position 1,413 of record CAYGNE010000291.1, read on the forward strand.
TTTAATCCGCGACGCATGTCGTTTTTGTTACACGAAATGACGAAAGCGATCATTGACCTCGGCCCAAAACTGGTGCGGAATGCCGATATGGGGGAAATATTCCAGAAATTGCAGGCGACGCCCGGTCCGCAAGGGACGGGAACAGCTGCGTTCGGCCTGCAACGATAACAAATTCCAATCAGGGAGACACTGAATGACCAACGAAACGATCAACGGAAAACCGGTGCATTGGGCGGCAAGGATGCACGCCCGTGAATACCAAGAAAACAAGCTCAGCCGCCGCGAATTCATCGCCCGGGCAACCGCGCTGGGCGTCACCGCACCTGCCGCCTATGCGATGATCGGCCTGCCGGCGCCGGCACAGGCCGCTGCCCATGCACAGCAAGGTGGCACCATCCGCTACCAGATGGAAGTCCGCGCGCTCAAAGATCCGCGCACTTACGACTGGACACAGATCGCGACCTTTACCGCGGGCTGGCTGGAATACCTGGTTGAGTACAACAATGACGGCTCGTTCGCGCCGATGCTGTTGGAAAACTGGGAGGCCAATGACGACGCGACAGAATACACCCTGAACGTTCGCAAGGGCGTGAAATGGAACAATGGCGACGATTTCACCGCAGAGGACGTCGCCCGCAACATCACCGGCTGGTGCGACAAGTCGGTCGAAGGCAACTCGATGGCCGCACGGATGGCCTCGCTGATCGACGACGCCACCGGCAAGGCAGCGGATGGTGCGATCACCGTTGTCGACAGCCACACCGTCAAGCTGACCTGCAAGGCGCCTGACATCACCATCATCCCGGGCATGGCCGACTACCCTGCCTCGATCGTGCACAGCTCGTTTGATGCCAGTGACATACTGGGCAACCCGGTCGGCACCGGCTGCATGAAGCCCGAAAGCCACGAAGTCGGCGTCAAGGGCGTTCTGGTGCGCAACGAAGACCACGACTGGTGGGGCTACAGCGCGGGCAAAGGCGGTTACATCGACCGCATCGAGTTCATCGACTACGGCACCGATCCGGCCGCATTCCTGGCCGCTTTCGAAGCAGAAGAAATCGACATGAACTGGGAATCCGTCGGCGAATTCGTCGATATCTTCGATGGCATCGGCCTCAACCGGTCCGAAATCCCGTCCGGCTTTACCATCGTGATCCGCCCGAACCAACTTGCCGAGGTCAATGGCATCAAGCCCTACGCCGACAAGCGCGTGCGCCAGGCGCTGGCCATGGCCGTTGACAACAATGTCTGCCTTGAACTCGGCATGTCGGGCTACGGTATCGCCGCCGACAATTGCCATGTCGGCCCGATGCACCCGGAACACGATGCGAGTGTCACCCGCATCCCGTATGATCCGGCCAAGGCCAAGGCATTGATGGAAGAAGCCGGCCTTGCCGATTTCGAACATGAATGCCAGTCGATCGACGATGACTGGCGTCGCAACACGACCGCAGCCGTGGTGGCGCAGCTCAACGATGCCGGCATCCCGGCCAAGCACACTGTTCTGCCGGGCTCGACCTTCTGGAATGACTGGACCAAGTACCCGTTCAGCTCGACGAACTGGAACCACCGCCCGCTGGGCACCCAGGTTCTGGCGCTGGCCTACAAGTCGGGCGAGGCATGGAACGAGGCAGGCTTTGCCAATGCCGAGTTCGACGCGCTTCTGGCCGAGGCCAACTCCATCGCGGATGCCGACAAGCGCCGCGAAGTAATGGGCAAGCTGCAGGCGATCATGATCGACGAGGGCGTGACCATCCAGCCCTACTGGCGGACCGCCATGCGCCATCACCGCGACAATTTGGTGGGGGTCGAAAAACACATCGCCGACCGGCCGCAGATCTACAAGTTCGGCATCAAGGCCTGACGAAAGGGACCGGGCCGCGCCTCTGGCGCGGCCCGTTTCGTTCCGAACCCCGGCACACGGGGCAAGAACACACCACCCGGCACCATAAGCCAATCCAGGGGGGAACATGGGACTTTTCATTCTTCGCCGAACGGGTGTGATGATTCTGACGGCGCTCTGCCTCACCTTCATCGTATTCTTTCTGACCAATCTGTATCCGAACCTTGAAAAACTGGCCAAGACACAGGGCAACTTCCGCATGACCGATGATGCGGTGGCCAGCTGGCTGACAAAAGAAGGGTATCTGCAACCGCTTCCGGTCAAGTATGGTCAATGGCTTGGCGTGCTGCCCGGCTGGACGCTCGAAGGTGAAAATGGCGTGACCGGGCGCTGCATCAGGGGCACGGCAACGGCGGAAGAGGCGGCCGAGGCCAGCACTTTCTGTGGTATCATCCAGGGTTACTGGGGCTTTTCCACGGTGTTCAAAGAGGATGTTTCGGGCATCATTGCAACCCGGCTCGGCCTGACCGGCAAGCTCATGTTCTGGGTCCTCGTGCTGATGGTTCCGTCGGCCCTGATCGTCGGCGTGCTCGCGGGCATGCGCGAAGGTTCGGCGACGGACCGGTCGCTGTCGACATTCTCCATCATCGCGACGGCAACGCCCGAATACGTGTCCGGTGTGATCTTCATCGCGGTGTTCGCGTCTTCTGCCGTGGGTCTGAAATGGTTCAAGGGCACGGCGACGTCGGCCATGGAAGACGCCAATTTCAACAACTTCTTCCTGCCGGTGCTCACCATCGCGCTTTACGGCAT
>CAYGNE010000292.1:0-4062 GCA_964351155.1 uncultured Rhodobacterales bacterium
AACCCGTCCAGCGCCCGCAGGACCTCGGCAAAATTGCGGCCGACATTCATCGGATAGGTCATCGACAGCTTCAGCTGCTTGTCCGGCCCGATGATAAAGACCGAGCGCACGGTTGCGCTGTCCGCCGGCGTGCGGCCGTCGGGCAGATAGGCCTCGGCGGGCAGCATGTCGAATGCCTTGGATACGGCAAGACCCTCGTCGGCGATGATCGGGAACCCGGCCTTGGTGCCGGCGAAGGTTTCAATGTCGCTTTTCCATTTCTTGTGGTCCTCGACACCGTCGACCGAAACGCCGATGACCTTGGTCCCGCGCTTTTGCCACTCGTCCGCGAGTTTCGCGACGGCGCCGAATTCGGTGGTGCAGACCGGGGTGAAATCCTTGGGGTGAGAAAACAGGATGGCCCAGCTGTCGCCGATCCAGTCATGAAACTGAATGGTGCCCTGGTCTGTTTCCGCGGTGAAATTGGGGACCGTGTCGTTGATGCGCAAACCCATGTTGCTTTCCCTTTTCCAGATGTTCCTGACGACTCTCGTCAGCCGCAACCTAGTCGCCCGGCGATCGGGATTCATCCCCTGCCATGCGCTTTGCCTTGTGCAGTGACACAGTGCCGCAAACCTTCCGGGCGGGACAAACCGCATGGTGGTCTTGTTCCGATCAAACCGCTAGACAGGCGGAACCTGCCACCCAGGGGTATGAGTTCATGATCACCGCGCGCCTGCATGGCCGACTTGGCAACCAGATGTTCCAGTATGCCGCCGCCAGAGGGCTTGCCGCGCGCCGTGGCACCGGCGTTGCGCTGGACACGCGCGAGGCCGAACATCGCGGCGAGGGTGTGCTGACCCGGGTTTTCGACCTGCCATTGAGCGAACCCGATGCATTGCCGCCACTGAAACGCGGTTCCCTCCTGCGCTATGCCGTGTGGCGGCTGACCAGTCCGCGTTTTCAGCGCGAGAAGGGGTTGGGGTACAATTCCGGCATTGCGGGATTTGCCGATGGCACCTACCTGCACGGCTACTGGCAGTCCGAGAAGTACTTTGCCCACATCGCCGCGGAAATCAGGCGCGAATTCACCTTTCCGGACTTTTCATCGGCGCAGAACCGCGAGATGGCCGAACGCATCGGCGCGGGGCTTTCGGTCTCGCTGCACGTGCGGCGGGGCGACTACCTGACGCTTGGCGCGCATGTGCTGTGCGATCAGGCGTATTACGACGCGGCCCTGGGCGAGGTGCTGAACGGACTGACCGCCGAGCCGGTGGTTTACGTGTTTTCGGACGACCCGGACTGGGCGCGGGACAACCTGCCGCTGCCCTGCACCAAGGTCGTGGTGGATTTCAACGCGGCTGACACCGATTACGAGGACATGCGCCTGATGTCGCTCTGCGATCACAACATCATCGGGAACTCTTCGTTTTCGTGGTGGGGGGCGTGGCTGAATACCAACCCGGACAAACGGGTTGCCGGACCGGCGAAATGGTTTGGCGACCCCAAGCTGGTCAATCCCGATATCCTGCCGGATCGATGGATGAAGATCGGCGTTGACCCTGCCTGAACGCGGCGCTCAGAATCCTGCCGGGGCGCGGAACTTCATCGCCCGGCCGCCATCGGGGTGCTTGATCCGCAATTCCTCGGAATGCAGCATCATGCGGGGATAGTCCGCCGCAGCACCGGTTGCATAGAGGGGGTCGCCGAGGATCGGGTGGCCCAGCGACAGCATGTGCACGCGCAGTTGATGGCTGCGCCCGGTTCTGGGCATCAGCCGCACCCGCGTTGTGCCGCTTTCGTGTCGCAGGACACGCCAGTCGGTCAGCGCCGGTTTGCCGGTTTCATGGCAGACCATCTGCCGGGGCCGGTTGGGCCAGTCGACGATCAGCGGCAGCTCGACGCGGCCGGTTTTCGGGGTCAACTCGCCCTGCAGCCGGGCGACATAGGTCTTTTGCGCCTGGCGTTTTTCGAACTGCAGGCCAAGATGGCGTTGCGCATGGGCGGTGAGCGCAAATACCATGACGCCCGAAGTGTCCCGGTCGAGCCGATGGACCAGCAATATCTCGGGAAACACGGCCTGGAGCCGGGCAATCAGGCAATCGGACAGGTGTTCGCCGCGCCCCGGCACGCTCAGCAGCCCGGCGGGTTTGTTGACCACGAGGAGCTGGGCGTCATCATGCAGGATGTCGAGCGGCACGTCCGGCGGCGCGTATTCGGAGGGAACAGTCATCGCGCCTGACTAGCCTTTGAGCCGGGCCGGGACAAGTTCCCGCGACGTCGCGCTTGCCATGCCACCCTGTCTGACCGAGTTTACGGGCAGCAGATTTGCAAAGGACAGGACCATGCACCCGACCATAACCAGATTGCAGGAGGTCGTTGCCAAGGGCGATGACAGCCAGATCGCCGGCCTGTTGGCCGAAGACGTCAAATTCCTGCCGCCGACCTATTTCGCCACATGGACCGGGCGCGCGCCGGTCGCGGCGCTTCTGGGTCATGTCGGGCAGGTGTTCAGTGATTTCCGTTACCGACGGGTGATGGGCGATGGCAAGGACTGGGCGCTGGAGTTCCAGTGCAAGATCGGTGAAATGGATGCGGTTGGCGTGGACCTGCTCACGCTGAACGACGAGGGCCTGATCCAGACCTTCGAGGTTGTCATGCGTCCGCACAAATCGGTCGGAGCGCTGCGCGAGGCGATGAACGCGCGGGTCATGACCGACCCGCGCTTTCTCGAATTCCGCAACGCGCTGTCCTGATCCGGGGGTCGGGTTACATCCGCACCCGTTCCGATTTTGGATCGTACATGGGTTTCAGGGACACATCCGCCGCGACGCGGACCCCGGAAACGTCGATTTCATAGCTGGAGGCGAGTAGTTCCTGCGCCGTTTCGCCCTTGCAAGGCACATAGCCCATTCCGATCGCAGCGCCCAGGTGGTGACCGTAGGCACCGGATGACAGGTACCCGACGATCTCGCCATCGCGCAGCACCGGTTCGTTGTGATAGAGCAGCGGTTCGGGGTCGCGCAGCTTGAACTGCATCATCCGCGTGTTCAGGCCGGACTCTTTCCTGGCCAGAACGGCGTCGCGGCCGATGAAATCCGGCTTGTCGGTCTTGACCGCGAAACCCAGCCCGGCCTCGAGCACATGGTCCTCACAGGTGATGTCATGGCCGAAATGGCGGAACGCCTTTTCGATCCGTGCGCAATCCATCATGTGCATGCCGCATAGTTTCAGCCCCAGATCCTGCCCGGCCTCCCACAGGGTTTCAAAAGCGTGCGCGGCCATGTCCGCGCCGACATAGATTTCCCAACCAAGTTCGCCCACATAGGACACCCGGTGAGCCCGGGCCAGCCCCATGCCAAGCTCGATCTGCTGCGCGGTGCCGAACGGGTTGGCGTCGTTGCCGAAATCATTCGGGGACACCGCCTGCATCAGTTTGCGCGCATCCGGCCCCATGATGGCGAGAACGCCTTCGCCCGCGGTGACATCAGTGATCACGGCTCGGCGCTCGCCCAGATGACGTCGCAACCAGGTTTCGTCGGCAAGCCGGGTGATCGCCGGCGTCACCACCAGATAAGCGGTTTCAGACAGGCGCGTGACGGTCACGTCCGCCTCGATCCCGCCGCGCGTGTTCAGGAACTGGGTGTAGACGATCTTGCCCACCGGAACCGACATGTCCGCGCCGCAGACGTGGTTCAGAAACGCCTCGGCATCGGGCCCCTCGACCCGCAGCTTGCCGAACGAGGTCATGTCATACATGCCGACCCCGCCCCGCACGGCGGCGAGTTCCTGGGCGACGTTTTCAAAGAAGTTCTGCCGTTTCCAACTGTACCGGTACTGTGCGTCCTGATCCTCGCGGGCGAACCAGTTGGGCCTTTCCCACCCTGCAATTTCACCGAACACTGCGCCCCGGGCGGCAAGATGCGCATGAAACGGAGACCGCCGCACGCCCCGCGCGGTCGCCTTTTGCCGATACGGGTAATGATCGGCATAGAGCAGCCCCAGCGTTTCGGTGGAGCGGTCCATCAGATACCGCTTGTTGCCCTGGAACGGATGCATGCGCGAAATGTCCACGTCGCCCAG
>CAYGNE010000293.1:0-4057 GCA_964351155.1 uncultured Rhodobacterales bacterium
GCCTTGCCCTTCAGAGTCGTCATCGCCTTGGTGATCACATCCGGTGAGCTGAGAGAGCGCATTCCAATCTCGGTCGCCTTGTTGGTCGGCACCCTCAGGGTCATCTTGTCCTTTTCGAACGAGATCACGAACAGTTCCAGCTTGATGCCCGCGACTTCCTGTTCCTCAACCGAAATGATCTGTCCGACCCCATGCGCGGGGTATACGACATATTCGTTGGGGCGAAAATCAAGCTTCTTGGTCTTGGTCATTCAGGTCTTCCTTGGCTAAGATCGGGATGGCCGACAAAAATCCACAGCGGGGCACTTTCATGTCCCGACTGACAGTGTCGTTTCGTTGATGATGTCGCCCATACGAGTGAAATTTGGACGAACGGACCCCAATCGTTGTTATTTACTGGTTAAGTATACCACAAAATCGGGCCTTCTGAAAGCGGACGTTAGGTCACCTGCGGGATCACTGCGACATTTCAGTGACTTGCCCGCACAATTCACATTCAATTTTCACATTGTTTGAGCGAATCGCTCAGCCGCCTTCGCCGGGTGCCTCGGAGAAGTACTTCTCCAGCTTGCCAGTTTCGCCATCCCGTTCCTCGGCCTCGGGCAGCGGGTCCTTCTTGGTGATGATGACCGGCCAAAGCTCGGAATAATTCCTGTTGAATTCCACCCATTTGTCCATGTCCGGCTCGGTGTCGGGGCGGATCGCGTCGGCGGGACATTCCGGCTCGCACACGCCGCAATCGATGCATTCATCCGGGTGGATCACCAACATGTTCTCTCCCTCGTAGAAACAATCGACGGGACAGACTTCGACACAATCGGTGTATTTGCAGGCAATGCAGTTGTCGTTGACGATATAGGTCATGCTCGGCTTTCCGTTCACCTCTTGGGCGTCTAGCTAATTCAGGCCCGCCGGTTCTTCAAGCCATCAATAGCCAGGGCCCCGGCAAAACCGGCCCGATACCGGCGATGACACCTCGGAAACGCGCGCGGAAGTCCTGTTCAGGTGGCCATCCGGGGGTCACAGTCCACGGCCCGCCTATTCCCACTTGTCACGCATCGCGTCCAGGGCCCGGCGATCCTTCTTGGTTGGACGTTCGCCCACCCTGTCCGGGACCGGTCGCGATTGTTCCGGCGGGGTCAGGTCCACATAGAGTTCCTGCGCCTCGCCGGCCGGACCGCGTCGATTGCTCAGGGCAACGATCTCCACCACCCGGATCGCCCGCCCCTGCGCAAAGGTCAGAACGTCGCCCCTGCCGACGCTCCGGGCCGGTTTCGCCGCGCGGTCCCCATTGACCCGCACGTAGCCACCGCTGACCTGACGCGCGGCCAGGCTACGGGTTTTGAAAAACCGGGCGTGCCAAAGCCACTTGTCGAGCCGCTGTTTGTCCGGCTGTGCGATGCTCACCGCTACTGGCTGTCCTTCAGCCCCATCAGAGCCGCCGCAAACGGGTTGTCCGGATCGATCTGCTTTTCCGCCTTTGGCGGGCGGGCCGAGAAGGATTTGGCACCCTGCTGCCCCCTGTCCCGCTGCGGTTTCTGCCCCTTGCCGCGCGGTTTGCCCTTGCCCTGCGGTCGGGCGTTCGGACGCCCCTTGCCGCGCGGTCCCTGCGTCTCGCGGCGCTGACGGGCCCAGGTGAAGGTGTAATACACCTCCATCTCCGGCTCATCGGATGCCGGGGCCTCGGCTGCCGCCTCGGTGCTTTTGGTGGCCTCGGCTTTCGCCTCGGTGCTTTCGGTGGCCTCGGCTGTCGCCTCGGCGGGCCCGGGGTCAACCGGTTCGGATGCAGGCTGCGCCGGTTCCGCATCTCCCGAAGGTCCGGCGGCAGCGTCCGGCACCACTTCCGCGGGTTTCGCGGGCTCCCCCGATGGATCCACCGGCGCAGACTGCGCCAGTTTGACCTTGATCCGTTCGCCGCGCTCACTCTTGTAGCCCAGCCCCTGCATCAGGTCGGCAAACTGTTCCAGCGTCGTGCCCGTGATCGACAGCATGTCGGGCTTCGCCTCGAACCCGCCCCGGCTGTCTTCGGCCCGTAGCAGGTCGGCCAGACGCTCGAGCATATCGATGCGTACCGCCCGTTCCCCGGCGGCGCGATAGCCGCACATCGCATGATAGCCGTCCGGAACCTGTGTAACGGCCGGAATCGTGACCAGCCCCGGCGGCGGCGCTTCGGGAAACTCGCCAAGCCCCTTGGCCAGCCCCCAGAGTACAAGGCGCAGACGTGTCGGGGCCGGTTTCAGCAGAAGCGGCAGGAAGATGGTGAATTGCCCGAACCGGATGCCATGTTTGCGCAGCGCGCCGCGTGCATCCTGATCCAGCTCCTTGACCTCGGTCGCGACATCCGCGCGCGGCAGGATGCCGAATGCCTCGACCATCCGGAACCCGAATCCCCGCGCCAGCCCGGTCAGCTCCTCGTCCCGCTGCAGGTTCAGAAGCGGTTCAAACAGCGACGCCACCTTGCGGTCGATGAAATGCTGCAACCTGCGCTGCACCTTCTGGGCCACGTCCGGCCCGGCGGCCTCGTCCACGAACACCTCGACCAGAGGCTTCAGCGGTTCGGATCCGGCAACCAGTTTGCCGACAGCGTGTTCGCCCCACATGAGGCCACCCTGTTCGGTAAAGTCGATCTCGGTATCGGGCGCGTTGTAGAACCGGTCAGCCCGCAGATGGAACTGTGGTGCCAGCGCCTGCAGCGAAGCCGTTTTGACAGCCTTTTCCTCGGCTCCGGCCGCGGCGGATTTGTCCGCGGAGAAACGAAAGCCTTCCAACCGTCCGACATACTCGCCCTCGACGGTCACTTCACCCTTGTCGTTTACTTCGGCCAAAAGGGCCTCCTTCTGTTTGAGCCGGCGCAAGAGCACGGATGTGCGCCGGTCCACAAATCTCTGCGTCAGACGGTCGTGCAGCGCGTCCGACACCCTGTCTTCTACAGCGCGGGTCAGCCCGCGCCAATGGGTTTCGTCGCGTGTCCAGCCCTTGCGCTGCGCGACATAGGTCCATGTGCGGATATATGCCAATCGTTTGCTCAACGTGTCGATGTCGCCGTCAATCCGGTCAATCCGGTTGATCTGGCGCGCCATCCAGTCATCCGGAACCTGGCCATGCTCGTGCAGATAGCGAAAGATGATCTCGAGCAGCGCTGCATGTTCTGCATGGCTGATGCCACGGAAATCCGGAATCCGGCACACATCCCAGAGCAGGCGCACCGACACCGGGTCAGAGGCGCGGGCAAAGACCTCGTCGACCTGCGCCAATGACCTGAGCGCCCCCAGATCGTCGGATTCGCGCGCCTTGACCAGATGCTCGCCCTCCGGGGCGACTTCGAGCGAACGGATCAGCGTATCAACAGTCCCGAACTCCAGCGCAGCACTGCGCCAGTTGAGTTTCTTCAACGGCGTGAACCGGTGATCCATGATCGCCTGGGCCACGCCGTCATCCAGCGGGCGCGCCTCGCCGGTCACGCCGAATGTGCCGTTTGACATGCCGCGCCCCGCGCGACCGGCGATCTGGGCCAGTTCGTTCGGGGCCAGCGGGCGCATCCGGCGTCCGTCGAACTTGCTCAGCGCGGAAAACGCCACGTGATCGATGTCGAGGTTCAACCCCATGCCGATCGCGTCCGTCGCCACCAGATAATCGACCTCGCCATTCTGATAGAGCGCCACCTGCGCGTTGCGCGTGCGCGGGGACAATGCGCCCATGACCACCGCAGCGCCGCCTTTCTGACGCCGTATCAGTTCGGCGATCGCATAGACGTTTTCAACGGAAAAGCCGACAATCGCGCTTCGGGCCGGCATCCGGCTGATCTTTTTCGCGCCCGCATAAACCAGCTGCGACATGCGTTCCCGGCCCTGGAACTGCGCCTCCGGCACCAGCATCCGGATCGGCCCCCGCATCGTATCGCTGCCCAGAAACAGGGTCTCCTGCAATCCGCGTGCCCGCAACAGCCGGTCCGTAAAGACATGGCCGCGCTCGGGGTCGGCGCAGAGCTGGATTTCATCCACGGCCAGGAAATCGCACCCCATGCCCTCGGGCATCGCCTCGACCGTGCAGACCCAGT
>CAYGNE010000294.1:0-3998 GCA_964351155.1 uncultured Rhodobacterales bacterium
TCCAGAGCGGTTCGAACAGCATGTTGCCGAACCGGATCGCCATCAGGTTCTGCACGGTCTCCTTTCCAAGGTAATGGTCGATGCGATAGAGCTGGCCTTCGTTGAAATGCGTGGCCAGCGTGGCATTCAGGTCGCGGGCGCTGCTCAGGTCATGGCCAAACGGTTTCTCGACCACGATGCGGGACTGGCTGGAGGCCATGCCATGCAGATGGATGCGCTCTGCCAGGTCGCCGAACAGGCCCGGCCCGACCGAGAAGTAGAACGCCCGCACCCGGTCATCCGTGAGCTTGCCCGCCAGCGCCGACCAGCCGTCGGTGCCTTTTGCGTCGATGGTGACATAATCCAGCCGGTCCAGAAACGCGCCGAGCGAGGTTTCCGCACATTCATGCGCACCGGAGAATTCGCGAATCGCCGCGGCGGCAAGGGACTGGAATCCGGCCCGGTCGATCTCCGAACGCGCCGCGCCGATCACCCGGGCATCGTCGGGAATCTGCCCCGCACAGAAGCGTCGGAACAATGCAGGCAGGATCTTGCGGCGAGACAGGTCACCGGTGCCGCCAAAGATGACAAGGTCGAACGGATCCACTGGAATGACACGTGATACCATGTTTTTTGTCCTCGCTGGATGCCGGCCCCGGAAAATGTTAGCGCTCACATACACAAAAACCCGATGGTTCACAACTGTGTCAGACGCCGTGCAGTGACATTCAAACACCGGCAAGCATAGATTAAACCGCAACAACAGGCCAACATGCGGGAAAACACATGAAAGATCTTGAGAACGCGTCCGCCAATACCGGCAAGTTTCAGGATCGATTCGTGACTGCCGACGGCCAGAAACGCGCATCCGTCGCCCTGAGTCATCCGCAAACGCTTTGGTTCAATACCGGAACATTGTGCAATATCGAATGCAGCAACTGCTATATTCTCAGCAGCCCGAGCAACGATTCACTGGTCTATATCACCGTGAACGAGGTCGAAACCTACCTGGACCAGATCGTGGACCGGGGCTGGCCGATTCGAGAAATCGCGTTCACCGGCGGCGAACCGTTCATGAACCCGCAGATGATCGACATGGCCCGCTGCGCGCTGGAGCGGGGATACGCGGTTCTGATCCTGACCAACGCGATGCGTCCGATGATGCGCAAGACGATGCGCGCCGGGTTGCTCGAGCTGCAGAAATCTCATGGCAGTCGACTGACCCTGCGGGTGTCGGTCGATCATTTCCGGGCCGAACTGCATGACCAGGAGCGCGGCGCAGGCAGTTTCGCCAAGACGCTGGAAGGCATGCGCTGGCTGCGCGATAACGGGATAAGCATGGCCGTTGCCGGGCGCGCGCTGTGGGGGGACAGCGATGCGGAGAGCCGTGCGGGCTACGCGGCGTTTTACGCCGAGCACGGGTTTGACATCGACGCCCATGATCCGTCGCGCACGGTCCTGTTTCCCGAAATGGACGAAACCGTCGAAGTGCCGGAGATCACCACCGCCTGCTGGGGTATCCTGAACAAGCGCCCGGATGACGTGATGTGCGCCAGTTCGCGCATGGTGGTGAAGCGCAAGGGCGCGGCGGGCCCGGTTGTTCTGGCCTGTACGCTGTTGCCCTATTCCGAGGAATTCGAGCTGGGTCGAACGCTGGCCGAAGCCGAACGTGACGTGCACCTGAACCACCCGCATTGCGCAAAGTTCTGTGTTCTGGGCGGCGCGAGCTGTTCTGTGTGAAGCAAATCGCACTGCCAAGTTGTGCAAAGCGGCTATAGTTCCGGGGATTCGGTCCGGAGCTGACGTCGTGTACAAATTCATCTTAATCGTTTTCTGGCTTTTCTGCCTCCCGCTCGGCGCGTCCGCCGAAAAGCGGATCGGGCTGGTGATCGGGAACGACCTTTATTCCGACGTGCCGCAACTGAACAAGGCCGGCGCGGACGCCTTGGCGATTGCCGAGGCGCTCGACGCGCAGGGATTTGAGATCGTCACCGCGCTGAACGCCAACCGCCGGGACATGAACCGCACCATCTCGACCTTTACCGAGCGGCTGCAGCCGGGCGACACCGCCTTTGTGTTCTTTGCCGGCCACGGGGTGGAAATCGATGGCGAGAACTACCTGTTGCCGACCGACATCCTTGCGCCGGCTTCGGGCGAGCGGGATTTCATCAAGGCCGAGTCCATTGCCCTGTCGGGCCTCCTGGACCGGGTGCGCGCCACCGGCGCCCGCCTGACCATCGCGATTGTCGACGCCTGCCGCAACAACCCGTTCCAGACCACATCGGGGCGCAGCATTGGCGGAACCCGCGGATTGGGCCGGATCACCGCGCCGCAGGGGACATTTGTCATCTTTTCCGCCGGCGCCGGGCAATTGGCGCTGGACGAATTGAACGACGAGGACATGTCGGCGAATTCGGTCTTTACCAGGCTGCTTCTGCCACGGCTGTCGGAGCCGGGGCTGGAGTTGCGGGACCTGGTGTCGGGTCTGCGGCTGGAAGTGCGCGACCTGGCCCGCACGGTCAATCACCGGCAGTTCCCGGCCTATTACGACGAGCTGCTCGGGGAATTCTATTTTGTGCAGACCGCCGCGGCGAAAACCGCCACGGATAACGGCGATGACCCGCAAGCGCCTTCGGAGGCGCTCACCCGCACACCGGTTGACCAGATGCGGGCCGATTTCGATCTTGCGCGGTCGCTTGGGACGCCCGCCGCGCTGCAAACCTTTCTCAATCGCTATAGCGGGCGCAGCGAGGAATTCACCTATCAGATTGCCGCTCAGATGCTGAACCAGATGCGAAGGCCCGCAGAGAAAGACCCGTCGGCCCCCGCGCCTGCTCCGGCCGCTCCATCGGCCAAGGCCGGCACCGACCGCAAGTCGATCATACGGGCCACCCAGAGCGCGCTGAACGCGGCGGGATGTTCCGCCGGGGTTGCCGACGGCGTGATCGGCAACCGCACCCGCCGCGCGTTCCAGCGCTTTGTCGACGATACCGGTGCGGCGCTGGCTGCGGACGATCTGGGGACGGAAAAGGCGTTGCAGGCGCTTGAAGGGCGCGGGAGCGAAACCTGCAAGGCCGTCGTTGCTTCGGCACCCGAAACACCGGGCGCGCCATCGGGATCGCAGGGCGGGTTTGACATTTCGGGCAAGTGGAGTTTCCGGGCCAGTTGCCCCCTGTTCATCAAGACCACAGGGACCGTGCGGTATTGGCGAACCGGCCCCAACACGTTCAAGGGAACGGTACAGGACTCGCTTGGCCAGACCGCAACCACCCATGTCACCCTGACCGGGCGAAAGATGAAATTCGTGCTCTACTGGAGCGCGGTCACGACCTATGCCGACGGCACGTTGGCGGCCGATGGCAACAGCTATTCCAACCTGGCCAACAACGGGTGCGCGGCCAATGTCTGGCGCAGCTGAGCGGGCTCAGTGCAGGGTGAACTCGCCCACCTGGTTGTGCCATTCGCCGGATGACAGCAGTTTGCGGTGCGAGAAACGGACCGAATGCAGCGGCCCTTCGATCTCGCGTTGCCAGAATTCGACGAATTTGAACAGCGCCGGATGGTCCGGTGCCAGATCGTATTCCTGCCAGACAAAGCTGTTCAGCACATGGGTATAGTCGGGCATGTGATAGAAGATTTCTGCCGTCGTGAGCCCGTATCCCCTGAGCAGCAGTTCGGTTTCCGTTGGTCTCATGATCTCACTCGTAAAAAATGGCTCGATAGTTCCATGATCCGCAAAAAATATTAAATTTCAACAAAAACAGTGTATTAGCAGGCTGATGCCGTGGCTGCCAACGGATGGGCATTCTGGCCATTGCACCCTATATGCCGGGTCTGTTAAGGTTCTGACACAATATGTAGTCGACGCAGAAAAAGCAGGCAAAAAACGTGAGCGACACGCCGGAACCACCTGAAAACATGGATGAACCCCCGCCCGAGCGCCCTGATCACGACGGACCGTCCGTATCCATCGAATCCGAGATGCGCACGTCCTATCTGGACTATGCCATGTCGGTCAT
>CAYGNE010000295.1:0-2417 GCA_964351155.1 uncultured Rhodobacterales bacterium
AACAGGTCCTGAGGCCGCACCAGCCGGCATTGTCCGGCCCAGGTCACAGGAGGTGTTTCAGCAGGCCGAAAAGGTCGCGCTGGGATGAAATGGCAAGTTTGCGGTAGAGATTGCGGCGATGCACCTTGCAGGTTCCCCGCGAGATTTCCAGCGTCAGCGCCGCGGACCCGTTGGAATGCCCCCGCAGGACCAGCGCGGCGATCTGTGCTTCGCGCCGGGTCAGATGGGTGGCAAGGGTATCGCGCGCATGGGTGCGGATGTGATCGGCCAGCGGGGGCGTGGCGGTTGACAGGTCTGCCGGGCGCTGCGGGCTGATTGCCGTGACGTGTTGGCTCAGAACCTCCAGCATCAGCGGGGCATGGTGTTTCAGGCACTGGATCTCGCGCCGCCGAAACGGCCCCATCTCGTCGCCCCGGCTGATCGAGAGATGCGCCCGGGCTCCGGATGCAAGCGGAGCCAGCAGCCCGACCTCGTCGCAGAGCCCCGTCTTGCGGTAATATTCAAGGTAGTACTCGCTGGAGAAAAACCGGTCCGGTGCGATTTCCGGAATCCGGTAGAGCCCACCGCCATCCGGGACGTCGGTCAACTGGAAGAAGGGATCAAAAGGATAGGTGTTCTCGGTGTATTCCGTCAGCGCAGCGGCAAGCAGCCGGTCCCTTGTGTTCCAGGCATTCAGCAAGGCCGGCGCCTTGCCCGGATCAAAGCGGAATATCAGAAAGGTGGAAAAGGGCATCCTGGCCCGCAGCAACCTTTGAAAGGCCGGAAAAAATTCGGGCGTTCCAACGCAGGCCATCACTTTTCGCAGCCGCCGGATATCTCTTTCTGTCAGATCCATCGCCAGAATTACCTACGTTTTCTGTGATTTCTTCCAGAAAACTACCCCGAGAGGGGTATATCTCCCTATGCCGATTGACGCAATCATCGGGTGTCAGGCGGCGTCCGCAAAAGGGACTGCGGCCAAAGGGGGTGACATTTGGCCAAAGCCATCAGCGCGCGCGCATTGCGCAAGGTATATCCGGGAAACCCGCCTGTCGAAGCGCTGGCCGGCGTCGATATCGATATTGCCGACAATGAGTTCTTTACGCTCCTCGGTCCGTCGGGCTGCGGCAAGACCACGATCCTGCGCCTGATTGCGGGGTTCGAACACCCGACCTCTGGCACCCTGGAGATGTTCGGGCAAAGCCTGCTGGATGCACCGCCCTACAAGCGCCAGATCAACACGGTTTTCCAGAGCTACGCCCTGTTCCCGCATATGACGGTGGCCGAGAACATCGGCTTTGGCCTCGAAATGCAGGGCAAGCCGAAGGCGGAGATCAACGCGGCGGTGTCCGAAATGATGGAGTTGGTCCAGATGGCGCATCTGGCGGACAGGCAGACCAGCCAGATTTCCGGCGGCCAGCAGCAGCGTGTCGCGCTGGCACGGGCATTGGCGCCCAGACCCCGGATCCTGTTGTTGGACGAACCGCTCAGCGCACTGGATTTCAAGCTGCGCAAGAACATGCAGCTGGAGCTGAAGCGGCTGCAGACAGAGACCGGGATCACCTTTATTTTCGTGACCCACGACCAGGAAGAAGCGCTGACCATGTCGGACCGGATCGCGGTCATGTCCGAAGGGGCGATCCGGCAGATCGGTTCGCCGCATGAGATCTATGACCATCCGGCCGACCGCTTTGTGGCCGATTTCATCGGCGACACGAATTTCCTGTCCGCAAGCGTGACCGGCCGACACGACGGCATGCTTTCGCTTCGACTGAGTTCGGGCAAGACGATCACGGCGCAGGCGACGGATGGCGCGGTCGACACTGTGACCATTGCGGTGCGCCCGGAACACGCCGGGCTTTGCGCAGAGGAAGACGGGCTGTTGACCGGCGTGTTGGGGGATGTGGTCTATTTTGGCACCGACACCCATTTTCATGTCACGCTTGACGACAACACTGCCTTTGTGCTGCGACAGCAAAACAGGCCGGATACCGGGACGCAGCCTGTCAGCGGCGACCGGGTCGGGGTGACCTTTCCGGGCGCGGTTGCCCAGGTGCTGAAAGACTGAGCGATGGCCGATATACCCGATATCACCGCCCGCCGCGCAGCCCGCAACCGTTGGCTGTTGCTGATCCCGGCCCTGGTCATCCTGCTTTGCGCGGCAAGCGGGCCGTTGCTGATCACGCTGGTCTATTCCTTTCTGACACCGGGTGATTATGGCGGCGTGGAATGGCAGGTTTCCCTGGATGCCTGGTTCAATGTCTTCATGCAGCGCGATATCTTTGACGATACGCTGGGCTGGTCGGATGCGCATCTGAGCATCTTCTGGCGGTCGGTGAAATTGTCGGCGCTGACCACGCTGGCCTGCCTGGCCTTTGGCTTTCCAACCGCCTATTTCATCGCGACCCGCCCCAGGAAACAGCGCGATCTCTGGATGC
>CAYGNE010000295.1:2427-3990 GCA_964351155.1 uncultured Rhodobacterales bacterium
GCTGATGATCATCATCCCGTTCTGGACCAACCTGCTGATCCGCACCTTTGCCATTCTTGAACTGATCCGCAACGAAGGCACGGTGAACACGGTGCTGATCGGCCTTGGCATCATCGATGAGCCGATCCAGATGCTGTTCACCGAATTCTCGATCATTCTGGGCATGGTCTATGTCTATCTGCCGCTGATGGTGCTACCGATCTATGCCTCGATGGAGCGGCTGGATTTCCGCCTGGTCGAGGCGGGGTACGACCTTTATGCCACGCGCTTCCAGGTGTTGCGCCGGGTGATCCTGCCGTTGGTAAAGCCGGGGGTGATCGCGGGTTCGATCCTGGTGTTCGTGCCGTCGCTGGGCGCTTATGTGACGCCGCGCGTGATGGGCGGGGGCAACCAGCTGATGATCGGGAACCTGATCGAGTTGCAGTTTGGGCAGGGCCGGAACTGGCCACTGGGGGCGGCGTTGTCGATCACGCTGCTGGCGATCGTGATGGTGGCGTTGCTGGCCTATGTGCGCGCGGCGGGGAACGAGGAGGTGCGGCATGGCTGAGCGCGTCTTTGACATCCGCAAGCAGACCGGCTTTACCACCATCGCCATCGCGTGTTTCGTCATGCTTTACATGCCGATCATCCTGCTGGTGGTCTATTCCTTCAATTCGGGCACGTCGATCGCCATCTGGGAAGGGTTTTCGTGGCGCTGGTACGTGTCCGCCTGGGGCAACGAGCAGGTGCAGGAGGCGACCGTTCGTTCGCTTGTCATCGCGCTTTGGGCATCGGCGATTTCCACCACGGTTGCGGTTCTTGCCGCCCTTGCCACCACCCGGACACGCAGGTTCAGGGGGCAGACGGCGGTCTTTGCCATGATCAACCAGCCCCTGATGGTGCCCGAGATCGTGACCGCCGTGGCGTTGCTGATCTTCTTTGCCATGATCAAGGTCGCGACGGGTTATACCGGGCTGGCCTATCTGATCATCGCCCATTCCGCCTTTTGCATTCCGTTCGCCTACCTACCCATCCGCGCCCGCCTGCAGGGTATGGACCTCAGCCTGGAGCAGGCGGCGGCCGATCTCTATGCGCCACCCTTTCGGGTGTTCAGCCGCATAACCCTGCCGCAGCTGTGGCCCGGTATCCTCGCAGGGGCCATGTTGGCCTTTGTGATCAGCCTTGACGACGTGGTGATCACCGAGTTTGTAAAGTCGGCGGGGCAGGATACGCTGCCGACCTACATGCTGGGGCAACTGCGCCGCGTCGTGACACCCGAGATCAACGCCATTTCGACGGCCCTGCTGGGCATATCGGTCACCATGGTGATTGCCTTTACCCTGCTCAGCAAATTCAGAAACTGAAACCAAAGGGAGACCAACAATGAAGATGCAACTTACCGCACTGGCCCTTGTCCTGGCCGGACCGGCATTGGCCGAAGGACAGTTGAACCTCTACAACTGGGGCAACTACACCTCGCCTGAAATGATCGAGAAGTTCGAGGCCGAGACCGGGATCAAGGTCACGATCACCGATTACGACAGCAACGACACCGCCCTTGCCAAGGTCAAGGCCGGTGGGCAT
>CAYGNE010000296.1:0-3632 GCA_964351155.1 uncultured Rhodobacterales bacterium
ATCACATCCGCCGCCGTCATGCCCATCGCCTCGCTCAGCGCCTCGTCCAGCGGCACCGGCGCCTCGCCCCGGTCCAGCCGGCGCTGGTTCTCGGCGCGCAGATATTCGCCGTAATGCCGCGCCAGCAGCGGAAAGGCGGTGGCCCATTCATCCGCCACCTGCCCGCCGAAGATCGAGGTCATGCTGCCCTGGCTGTCCAGGTCGATCACCAGCACCCGGTAGCCATCAAGGGCCGCGGACATGGCCAGGTGCGCCGCGGTGCTGGTCTTGCCCACGCCGCCCTTGAAATTGGCCACCGCGACCAGCTTGGCCGGCAGGCCCGCGGGGCGGTAGGGCAGGTAGTTCTTGGCCTTCGAGCCCTGGGCCGCGAAAAAGCCGCGCAGGCGCAGCACCTCGTCCAGCGTGAACCACTTGGCCCCGCCCGCGGTTTCCGAACGGCCCTGCGGCAGGTCCGGGTTCTGTTTCAGCACCCGCCGGAAATGGGCCTGCGCCACCGGGATCAGGTAGCGGGTGATCTCCCAGGTGGAAAACAGGCGCAGCTGTTTCTGCCCGGCCTCGTTCAGCCCCCGGCTGGCCAGGTCGGCCCGGCCCCGGGCACAGGCCTCGGCGATGGCGGCAAAGCCGGCGGTATCGGCAGGGCTGCCGATCTCGGTTTGCGCACTCTCCGGATCGATGTTGAAATAGGGCGGCAGCCCCGGTGCCTCTTTTGCCATGATCTGCTCGATGTGCTGTGTTTTCGGCAGGATACCATGAAACACGGCACATGAAAGAAAAACCATCACAAACGCGGTCTTTCTCAGTAAATTCCTGCCTTTTGAGGGTCCTCGCAGGGCAGGGAACCGGGAGCAGGCGATTTTTTCCGGCTGTTAGATTCGTGTTATTTATGTGTTACGGGATTTTCGGGTATCTTGCAAAAGCTTGTGCGCAAAGGCTTTTTGCCGGTTCTTCTTGTCCCGGGTGACTCTGAACCCCCGAAAGAACGATTCCAAAGCCACGTTCAGACGATTCCGAACCCCCGTTGCCCGCGGTGGACGCGACCTGTGGATAACTCTAGGGTGGCGTCACTGAAACCACGATAAACGAGTCGGATACCGGCCATGGGCAGTGCAGGCGGAACAGGGGCGCTTTCGGGCGCCGCGATCGGGGGCGGGGCATTGCTGCCCGACCGGACCCGGCAGGGCGATTTCTTTCTTTGCGATATCTTCGATGCGATCCCCAAGGATGACATCGCCAGCATGGAACATCCGCTGTTCTCGCTGGCGACCCGGCCCGACCGGCGGATCCTGGACTATGAGCACAACGCCACCCGGATCACGGTGACCCCGTCGATGCGCGGGCTGGCGACGATCCATGACAAGGATATCCTGATCTTCTGCATCAGCCAGCTGATGGCGGCGCTGAACGCGGGCCGCCGGGTCAGCCGCACGCTGCACCTGAAGGCGCATGACTTGCTGGTGGCGACCAACCGCGAGACCTCGGGCGATGCCTACCGGCGGCTCCGGGATGCGTTCGAGCGGCTGGCGGGCACCCGCATCACGACCAATATCGTCACCGGCGAGACCGAGACCACCACCGGCTTCGGGCTGATCGAAAGCTGGGAGATCGTGCGCAAGACCCGTGGCGGACGCATGGTCAGCGTGGCGGTGACCCTGTCGGACTGGCTCTATCGCGCGGTGCTGTCCAAATCGGTACTGACGCTGAGCCGGGATTATTTCCGGCTGCGCAAACCGCTGGAGCGGCGGATCTATGAACTGGCGCGCAAACATTGCGGGCGGCAGGCGGAATGGGTGGTGTCGGTGGACACGCTCCTGAAGAAATCCGGCTCCGCCAGCCCGCGCCGGGTGTTCCGCGCCATGCTGCGCGAGATGATCGCCGCCGGGCACCTGCCCGATTACCAGGCCGAGGAGGTGGGCGGCGACCTGGTCCGCTTCAGCCCCCGCGCGCCGGTGATCGAGGCCACCCCGCCGGTTCTGGGCGCGGCCGCCCACGCCGCCGCGCGCGCGCTGATGCCCGGCGCGGACGTGCACGCGCTGGAGGCCGAGTGGCGCGGGGTCTGGGCCCGCTCCGGCGCGCCCCGGCTGCGCAAACCCGACGCGGCCTTTGTCGGCTGGGTCAAAAAACGCGCCGGACGGAGCTGACCCGCCCCTGCTTCTTTCTGGTCGCCAATACCCCGGGGTCTGGGGCAGAGCCCCAGGCCACAGGCACCGCCGTCGGGTCCCGGGCGGAAACGGTTCACGCTGTGCGCGGCTTCTGTTTCCACCCGGCATGGGCACGCGGAAAAACCTGCGCCCCGGATGCAGAGAGCGGGTGACGCCGCCGCACTGCGTTGCTAAACCCGCGGGCAAGGTCGAGAAAGGGTGCGAAACTCATGCAGATTGAACAGACGCCGCTGCCGGGTGTTCTGATCCTGACCCCGGCGCGGTTCGGGGATGCGCGCGGGTTCTTTTCCGAAAGCTGGAACCGCCGGGTGCTGGCCGCGCACGGGATCACGCTGGATTTCGTGCAGGACAACCATTCGCTGTCGGTCGCGGTGAACACCCTGCGCGGGCTGCATTTCCAGGCCCCGCCCCATGCCCAGGACAAGCTGGTGCGCTGCGGGCAGGGGGCGCTGTTTGACGTGGCGGTGGATATCCGCAAGGGCTCTCCGGCATATGGACAGTGGTTCGGCATCGAGCTGAGCGCGGAGAACGGCCGCCAGATCCTGGTGCCCGCCGGGTTCCTGCACGGCTTTGTCACCCGGGTCGCGAATACCGAGATCCTGTATAAATGCACCGGGTATTACGCGCCCGAAAGCGACGGCGCGGTGCGCTGGGACAGCTGCGGCATCGACTGGGGGCTGACCGGCGCGCCGGTTCTGAGCGGCAAGGACGCGGCGGCGCCGCCGCTGGCCGAGTTCGACAGCCCGTTTGCCTGGGAAGGATGAGCTCATGAAACTACTGGTAACCGGCGGCGCCGGGTTCATCGGGTCCGCCGTGGTGCGCCAGGCGGTGCGGGACGGCCACCAGGTGGTCAACCTGGATGCGCTGACCTATGCCGCCTGTCTGGACAACGTGGCCAGCGTGTCGGGCGCGCCGGGATATACCTTTGTGCAGGCCGATATCCGCGACCGCGCGGCGCTGGATGCGGTGTTTGCGGACCACGACCCCGACGCGGTGATGCACCTGGCCGCCGAAAGCCACGTGGACCGGTCGATCGACGCCCCCGGCACCTTCATAGAGACCAATATCACCGGCACCTACACGCTGCTGGAAGCGGCGCGCCGCCACTGGGTCGGCGCGGGCCGGCCCGAAACCTTCCGGTTTCACCACATCTCCACGGACGAGGTGTTCGGCAGCCTTGGCGCCACCGGGCAGTTCACCGAGGACACGCCTTACGATCCGCGCAGCCCCTATTCGGCGTCCAAGGCGGCCAGCGACCACCTGGTGCGGGCCTGGCATGAAACCTACGGGCTGCCGGTGGTGCTGACCAATTGTTCCAACAATTACGGCCCCTATCATTTCCCGGAAAAGCTGATCCCGGTGGTGATCCTGAACGCGCTGGCCGGCAAACCGATCCCGGTCTACGGGGCCGGCGAGAACGTGCGCGACTGGCTCTATGTCGAGGATCACGCCGATGCGCTTCTGACCGTGCTG
>CAYGNE010000296.1:3642-3954 GCA_964351155.1 uncultured Rhodobacterales bacterium
CGGTCCTACAATATCGGCGGCGAGAACGAGGCCCGCAACATCGACCTGGTGCGCAAGATCTGCGCCATTCTCGATGCGAAACGGCCGCGCGCGACCCCCTATGCCGCGCAGATCACCTTTGTGACCGACCGCCCGGGCCATGATGCGCGCTATGCGATCGACCCGTCGCGGATTGCAACCGAGCTGGGCTGGCGGCCCAGCGTGACGCTGGACGAGGGGCTGGAGAAGACCGTCGCGTGGTATCTGGACAACGAAAGCTGGTGGCGTGCCCTGCAGGATCGCGCGGGCGTGGGCACGCGGCTGGGAACCGGC
>CAYGNE010000297.1:0-3950 GCA_964351155.1 uncultured Rhodobacterales bacterium
GGCGCGTCAGTACCCGGGTCAGGAACGCCAGTTCTTCGAGTTCGTGCAGCAGAACCAGCAAATGCAGCAACAACTGCGCGCGCCGCTTTTCGAGGACAAGGTCGTCGACTACGTGTTCGAACTGGCGCAGGTTTCCGACAAGGAAGTCAGCAAGGACGACCTGCAGAAAGCCGTTGAGGCAATGGAAGACGAATGATCAGGACCTGATCGGGTTCGGGCACTGCCCGCACCGGCAATTCCCTGAAACGGTAAGAGCCGCCCAGAAAGGGCGGCTCTTTTGTTGTCGAGAGTGGTGGTAAGTAAGGTAGGTAGTGGTAGTGGTAGTGGTAGTGGTTAGGTGAAGGGTGGTGGTAGTGGTGTGGTGAAGGGTAGTGGTATTGGAGTTGGTGGTTAGGTGAAGGGTAGTAGTGGTAGTGGTGGTGTGGTGAAGGGTAATGGTCGGAGCCAGCCGCCTCAGTTCAGTCGCCTCAAAACCTCGCGGGAACCTGCCGGAAGTTTGTCCGAAACGGCGAACATCAGCCGCTTCACAGCCTCGATTTCTTCGAC
Organism: uncultured Rhodobacterales bacterium; assembly: GCA_964351155.1. Taxonomy (GTDB): domain Bacteria; phylum Pseudomonadota; class Alphaproteobacteria; order Rhodobacterales; family Rhodobacteraceae; genus CAYGNE01. Next base: position 547 of record CAYGNE010000297.1, read on the forward strand.
ACTGTCGGCGTTGCTCAACTGCTGAGAGAAATAGTCTTTCAAATCTCCCGTGTTTTTTGGAGGCCGATTCTCGTTTCCAGCGCGAGCGGCGAGAGTTTCCTTCCGCCGGGTGTGAAGCTCCATGACTTCTTCCTCCGAGGCAAAAACGTCATGCCGGATGTCTGAAAAGGCGCGGATGCTCTCGATCCGTTCGTCTGAACAGTCCATCAATGCGGCCATGGCGGTGACCTTGCCCATCGGCTTGGCGCTGCCCAGATAGTCATAGGGGGCATTGCCCGACCGTTTGAGAACCCGGTTCATCACCGGATCAATCACCGCAACGGCGTCTTCGACACCTGCCCGCTGGGCGTATTCGAACGCGCCAAGCATGACTTCGCTGGTGACGTAAGAGATGGAATTCCGCTTTTTTGTGCCTGACAACTTGTTTGTATCAACGCAAAAGCGCGTAGCTTCCCAGATCTGCGAGCTGCGCAGCGGCGGCTCGCCATCCAGGATGCTGTAGAAAACATCCGCGAGCATGTGCGGACCAGTTGTCTGCAAAAGCCGCATGCAGCCCACCACGTCGCCATCGTCATCGATGCTGATCACGTGAGCCGGATCGAGATTGTCAAATAGGTCCTTCTCCATTCCATTCCGGACCTCGACATCCCAACCGAGACGATCCTGGAATACGCGCGCGCGTAACTTGTGCATATCCTCCAGCAGTGGACCAAATCGGTGCCTGTTGAGAGAGTCGATAATTATTATCATGCCGTTCCCCATAGTCTTCCTAGGTACGAAAGTACCTATACAAGAAATTCTATCTATTGGGGGATTCCCGTATGTTCGGGTGAACGTCGGGTCAACCTGGCAGGATAAGGTTGAAACCTATGGCTCGGCCTACCGCCTGAGCTGTGGAAAGGGCGCCAAGCTTCTCGCGGCCCGAGCGCAGATGAACCTCGACGGTTCGGTGGGAAATGGACAGGATGTCGCCGATATCCTGCTGGGATTTGCCAACGGCCACCCATTGCAGAATCTCTTTCTCGCGCGATGACAGGTTGGGGAGCGTGAGCGCCTTGGACAGGATGCCGGTCTGCATCACGTTGTCATGCATGTGTACCGATGCCGCCTGTAAACTCCCCATCACGGACCTCTTCAGTTTTTCCCATTCCTCGGGGCTGCATTTCCTTGTCACGCTGAGCAGCCCGCATTCCCCATACGGGCCGCGGATCGGAACCGTCAGACCGCGATCACTGATCCCGAAATCATGCGCATCGCGAAACACCTTGTAAAACTTGTCATTGTGCTCAAAGCGCGCCCAGTCCACCGGCGCGATGCTCTTGGCCGATTGGTACAGGGTCGGATCAAAATGGTGATAACCCGCCTTGGTATAGTGCAGCTTCCATTCGTCCGGGTAATTGGCATAGCCGACGACGTCCCCGGTGATCGGATTGGCCGTTGCATAGGATGCGTGTTCGAACTCGAGCTGCTGACACAAATCATCAGTTTCACATCGTTGTCCTCGGCGCCCGCGCGGTCCCGGATTGGTCAGAGCGCCACGCGGTTCCCGGTTCTGGTGTCATCGACCGGAGCCATTGATCGGATGAACGCCAGAACGGCGACCTTCTGATTTTCAGGCAGGACATCGTACAGCCGGATCAGTTCCAGCTTGTCCGGATCCGACAGAAAGGACTTGTTGTCCTGCGGTTTTGCATCCTTGCCGACACCGTCTTCTTCCGAAGCTTCGATGCCCTCGAAAAATTGCGTTACCTCTACGTCCAGCACATCGGCAATGGCCCATAAGCGCGAGGCGCTGACGCGGTTGGCGCCGGTTTCGTATTTCTGAACCTGCTGAAACCGCACCCCGACGGCCTTGCCAAGCTCGGTCTGACTCAGGCCCATGGCACGTCTGCACGCGCGAATGCGCTGGCCGACCAGTACATCAACTGTATTCACGTTCCTTCCCCCGTTTCCCACCCGTCCGGGCTTCCCGGCCCGGTCTAAGGAATAATCTGCGGTTGCGCCGCAGACCTGTCGCATCCCGCAAGATTGCACGACATCCGGGGTTCAGGCAATGTTTTTCCGCTGTTTTTCAGGTGAATTGGACGGTTTGCAACGGTTTGTGATCGCCCACCGGGCGGGCTTTCACAACCTGATCCTGTATCTTGCGAATCCGTCCGGACCGTCCCCCGCCGGTTCTATCGCGACCCCCTGAACGTCACTGACATAACCCTGCGCCCGCGGCCCGGTGTCAAACAGCACGGTTGCGCCCTCCAACGGGCGGAAACTCCAGTTGCCATCGGCCTTGGGATTGATCGTGCCCTGTTCCACGATGTAGCGCACGATCACGTCACGATTCGTATCGGGCCCCTCGAAGATCACCGTATCGCCCATCGCGCCGGGAAACTTGCCGCCGCCACTGGCCCGGTAGTTGTTGGTCGCAATCACGAATTTTTTATCTGGATCAATGGGTTCTCCATCAAACATCAAGTTCACGATGCGATTGGCGTCGGGATTGATCAGTTCGCCCTTTGGGTCGAACCTGGAGGGCTGGCCAAGGTCGATCTGATAGGTCACCCCGTCGATGACATCGAAGTTGTAGGACGGGAAACTGTCATTCAGCAGGATCTGGTCCGGCTTGCCCGGCTCGATCTGGTTGAACATCCCCGCCGAGCGTTCCAGCCAGTCCTTGACCTGGGCGCCGGTGACCAGAACCGCGCGCGCGGTGTTTGGATACAGGTACAGATCGGACACGTTCTTGATCGCAACGTCGCCCTTTGGCACGTCTGTGTAATACTCGGCCCCGCCCCGGCCTCCGGCCTTGAAAGGCGCTGCGGCGGACAGGATCGGAAGATCTGCGAACTCGGTATTCTGCAGCATCTGCCGGATGTACCAGGTTTGGGCAATCGACACGATCTGTACCGACGGATCGTCCGCCACAAGCGCGAAGTAGCTGTGCAGGGGCGCCTCGGTCTTGCCCACCGCACGGCGGACATAGACCAGTGTTTCGTCATGTTCTTTTTGAACCGAGGCCAGAACGGCGGAATCGCTTTCAACCAGAGCGGTATAGGATCGGTCCTCGTTTCGCTTTGAAATCGGGCGCGCCTCGGCGGTATGGCTGGCGACGCGCCAATCACTGCCATCCCTTTCCAGCATCAGGTCAATCAGGCCCAGATGACTGCCCCAGAACCCGCCCATGGTAGCGGGCTTGCCGTGGATGGTGCCCGCGGCGGCATCAACGGCGGCAAAGCCGTCATAGGTTGGCGAGGGAAAGACGAGGTGGCTGTGCCCGGTCATGATCGCGTCGATCCCGTCGATCGCAGCCAGCGGAACAGAGGCGTTCTCCATTCCGTCGCGTTCCTGCGCGTCACCGATGCCGGAATGGGACAGCGCGATGACGATATCGGCACCCTTTTCCTTCATCT
>CAYGNE010000298.1:0-391 GCA_964351155.1 uncultured Rhodobacterales bacterium
GGAATTCCAGCGCGCCTGTTCGATGGGCCGCTATCAGGGCATCGAGATGGAAATGTGGACGCCCGAGCAGGCCAAGACGGCCTATCCGTTCCTGGAAACCCATGACCTGGAGGGCGTTCTGTGGGATCCGTCGGATGGCGACATAGACCCGGCACAGGTAACACAGGCCCTGGCCAAGGGCGCGCGTGACATGGGCGCGCAGATCATCCGTTTCTGCCCGGCCACGGGGGTCACACAGCATGACGATGGCAGCTGGACGGTGCATTCCGAGAAAGGCGATATTGCCTGTGATTTCGTGGTCAACGCCGCCGGGTATTATGCCCAGAAGGTCGGCGAGTGGTTCAAACCGTATGGCGGGCGCACCGTCCCGATGATGGTGATGAGCCACCAG
>CAYGNE010000298.1:401-3919 GCA_964351155.1 uncultured Rhodobacterales bacterium
CTTGCCCCCACTCACGAATATACCCGTGCCCACCCAATACCTGCTGACCGAGCAGATCCCTGAACTGGAAGCCTGGTCCAGGGAGAATGGCCGCAAGCTGCCCCTGCTGCGCGATGTCGATGTCTCCTACTACCTGCGGCAGGAAAAAAACGGCATCAATATCGGCCCGTACGAACCCAACTGCCGCGCCCACTGGGAAACCGACGCCGACCCGATGCCCGACGATTTCAGCTTTCAACTGTGGCAGGACGATCTGGACCGGATCGAGGATATCGTCGCGGATGCAATGGAGCGGGTGCCGGCCTCGGCCACGGCGGGCGTGTCGCGCATCATCAACGGGCCGATCCCCTATGCGCCGGACGGCCTGCCGCTGCTTGGGCCCATGCCCGGTGTGAAAAACGCGTTCGAGGCCTGCGTCTTTACCTTCGGCATCGCCCAGGGCGGCGGCGCGGGCAAGGTGCTGGCGGAATGGGTCGTCGATGGCGCCACCGAATGGGACATGTGGGCCGTCGATCCGCGCCGCTACACCGACTACACCGATCACGACTATTGCGTCAGAAAGGGGATGGAGGTCTACGGCAACGAATACGCCATGCATTTCCCGCATCATGAATGGCCTGCCGCGCGCGACAAGAAACTGTCGCCCGTGCATGCGCGGGTCAGGGCGCTGGGTGGCGTGATGGGCGCCTACAATGGCTGGGAGCGGGCGAACTGGTTCGCGGCGCCGGGTGACGACACCAGCGAGCAGAGTACACACACCTGGGGCCGCAAGGGCCCGTGGGAGCAACGCATCAGGGAAGAATGCGAAGCGGTGCGCGATGCCTGTGGCGTTCTGGACCTGCCGGGATTCACCCGCCTCTGGGTGCAGGGCGCGGGCGCCGATGAATGGCTGCGCGGGTTCGTGACCGGGGGCCTGCCGAAAATCGGGCGGATGAACCTGGTCTATGTGGCGGACGCGCGCGGGCGCATCGTGACGGAATTTTCCTGTATCCGGCTGGACGAGGACAGCTTTGTCCTGATCACCGCCGCCACGGCGCAGTGGCACGACGGCGAACTGGTCCGCAACGCGGTTCCCGCGGGTGTGACGGTGCGCGAAACCACCACCGAACGCGACGCACTTCTGGTGGCAGGGCCGAAATCGCGCGAGCTTCTGTCCGGGCTGACCGATGCCGATCTGTCGGCGGGCTGGCTGACCCATCAGCATTGCACCGTGGCCGGTCACAAGGCGTTCTTGATCCGGGTCAGCTTTACCGGCGAACTCGGCTGGGAAGTGCATGCCGAAAACGAGGCCATGCCGGCGATCTATGACGCAATCCTTGCCGCGGGGGCAAAACCCTTTGGCATGTATGCGCTGAATTCCCTGCGCATCGAAAAGGGTTACCGGGCCTGGAAAGGCGATCTGTCGACCGATTACTCGATGCTCGAAGGCGGGCTCGAACGGTTCGTGAAATTTGACAAGCCGCAAGACTTTACCGGCAAGGCCGCGCTTCTGGCCGAAAAACAGCGGGGCCGCAAGAAAGCATTCGTCACGCTGACCATCGACGCCGGTGATGCCGACGCGCCCTATATGTCCACGGTCTGGCATGACGGCAAGATCGTCGGCGAAACCACCAGCGGGGCATGGGGCTACCGGGTGAACGCGTCCGTCGCCTTGGCGATGGTCCAGGCCGAGCACGCGATCCCGGGAACCGAGCTCGTGGTCGAGATCTACGGCGAGCGCTGCCGTGCCGTCGTTCAACCGGATCAGCCGCTTTGGGATCCGGAAAACGAAAGGCTGCGGGCATGACCGATATCACCCTGATGGATGGTTCCATCGGTCAGGAACTGGTGAAACGCAGCGGCAACCGGGCAACGCCGCTCTGGTCCACGCAGGTGATGATCGATGATCCCGACCTGGTTGGCAGGGTGCACTCCGACTATTTTGCCATCGGCGCGACCATCGCGACGACCAACACCTATGCACTGCATCGCAGTCGGCTCGAACGCATCGGCCTGGAAGACGAGATTCCCGCGCTGATCGAGACCGCCATGGCACAGGCCGAAATGGCGCGCGAGAACTACGCGGGCGGACGCATTGCCGGCTCTCTGGGCCCGCTGCTTGCAACCTATCGCCCGGATCTCAATCCCGATCCCGAGGAGGCCGCGCTCAAGTTCGGCGAACTGGTTCATCTGATGGCGCCCCGGGTCGACCTGTTCCTGATCGAAACCGTATCCTCGGTTCAGGAGGCCGAAGGCGCGCTGCGTGGCACGGATGGCTGTGGCAAACCGGTCTGGCTGGCCCTGACCGTCAAGGACGAGGATGGCACATTGTTGCGGTCGGGAGAGCCTTTGGGCCAGATCGCGCCGCTGCTGGACAAATATCAGCCCGAGGCGGTTCTGCTGAACTGTTCACGACCCGAGGCGATAACGCAGGGGCTTGATATCCTGAAATCATTTGGTCGCCGCTACGGTGCCTATGCGAATGGCTTCACCCATATTTCGGAAGCCTTTCTTCAGGATGCCCCGGTCGTGGACGTCCTGAAACAAAGAACCGATCTGTCGCCTTTGGAATACGCGCGACATGCCATGAAATGGGTCGAGCACGGCGCCACGATCGTTGGCGGTTGCTGCGAGGTCGGCCCGGATCACATCGCCGAATTGGCTAAACAACTGCACGCTGCCGGTCACCGCATCGTCTGAACCGCACCTGCATCGCCGCAAGGAGAAAAGACACATGACCAATATCCCGGAACAGGCCCGCGTTGTCGTCATCGGCGGCGGCGTCATCGGCTGTTCGGTGGCCTATCACCTGACCAAGCTGGGCTGGACAGACGTGGTTTTGCTCGAACGCAAGCAACTGACCAGCGGGACCACATGGCACGCCGCGGGGCTGATCGGCCAGCTGCGCGCCTCGGCCAACATGACCAAGCTGGCGCGCTACTCCGCAGAGCTCTACGCCGGGCTGGAAGCGGAAACCGGCGTTGCCACCGGGCTGCGTCAGGTCGGGTCGGTCTCGGTCGCGCTGACACATGAACGGCTGGAAGAACTTTACCGCAATGCCGCCATGGCGCGTGCGTTTGGCGTCCCTGTCGAGGAATTGTCGCCCACAGAGGTCAAGGACAAGTACCAGCATATCAACCTTGACGGCGTTACCGGCGGGGTCTGGCTGCCTACCGACGGGCAGGGCGATCCGGCCAATATTGCACTGGCAATGGCCAAGGGCGCGCGCCAGCGCGGCGCCGTCGTGGCCGAACGGACACAGGTCACCGGTGTCACCCGCAACGGGCGGCGGATCACCGGCGTGGATTACATCGGGGCCGAGGGGCCGGGCCATGTCGCCTGTGACATGGTGGTCAATTGTGCGGGCATGTGGGGCCATCAGGTTGGGCGCATGCTGGGAACAAACGTGCCGCTGCAGGCCTGCGAGCACTTCTATATCGTCTCCGAACCGATTGCCGGACTGACCCAGATGCCCGTCCTTCGGGTGCCGGACGAATGCGCCTATTACAAGGAAGACGCCGGCAAGATGATGCTGGGCG
>CAYGNE010000299.1:0-3919 GCA_964351155.1 uncultured Rhodobacterales bacterium
GTGTGATATCCTTGTCGCCGACGTAATTGGCGACAAGGGTCGGGATCCCGATCCCGATGTTCACGTACATGCCGTCTTCGAGTTCTTGCGCGGCCCGCTCGGCCATCTGATTGCGATCCCAAGGCATCAGGCTTCCCCCGCTTTGCGCGTCGCCCCATCGGGGCGTGGTTGTGTCGTGCGCTGTTCGATGCGTTTCTCGTGCTCGCCCTGGATCAGGCGGTGCACGTAAATACCGGGCAGATGGATATGGTCCGGGTCGATCGCGCCGCGGGGCACGATCTCTTCAACCTCGGCCACACAAACCTTGCCGTACATGGCCGCGAGCGGATTGAAATTACGCGCGGTCTTGCGGAAAACCAGGTTTCCGGTGTCGTCGGCTTTCCACGCCTTGACGATGCTCAGATCAGCGAAAATGCCTTCTTCGAGGATGTACGCCTTGCCACCCCATTCCTTGACTTCCTTGCCTTCGGCAATCTGGGTTCCGACGCCCGTCTGGGTGTAGAAGCCGGGGATCCCCGCGCCACCAGCCCGCATCCGTTCAGCAAGCGTGCCTTGCGGATTGAACTCGAGCTCCAGTTCGCCAGACAGATACTGGCGCATGAACTCTGCGTTCTCGCCGACGTAGGACGACATCATCTTTTTGATCCGGCGGGTCGCAAGAAGCTTCCCCAGACCGAAATCGTCAACGCCTGCGTTGTTCGACGCGACGGTCAGATCCTTGACGCCACTTTCGACCAGCGCATCGATGAGCAATTCGGGAATGCCACAGAGGCCAAATCCACCGGCTGCAATGAGCATGCCATCATGCAAAAGGCCGTCCAGCGCGTCGGACGCGGTTGCATAGACTTTCTTCATGCTGCTTGTCCATTCTGTGTGTTTTCAGGCAGGCGCAGGCCAAGAAGGCTGCGCGCCTCCTGCCAGCTCGCCACGGGACGATCATTCTTGTCGCAAATCTCAACCGCCCGGCGCACCAGCGCGGCGTTGGAAGGCGCCAGCGTGTCGCGGTCAAGCCGGACGTTGTCCTCAAGCCCCGTGCGGGCATGACCTCCCGCGGCAATCGCCCATTCGTTCAGCTTGAGTTGGTTGACACCAATGCCAGCCGCACACCACGGCGCGTCGGCGCCGAAAAGGCGGTGCACGGTGTGGATGTAGTAATCGAACACATCCCGATCGACCGGCATTGCATTCTTCACGCCCATGACAAACTGGACATAAGGCGTGCCCGCCAGCTGGCCCTTGTCGGCCATGTCCTTGGCCTTGAGGATATGGCTCAGGTCAAAGACCTCGATCTCCGGCTTTATATCATAGGTGAGCATTACGCTTGCCCGCCAGTCGACAAGATCTGGTGGGTTTTCATAGACCCGGGTCGGGAAGTTGTTCGATCCAACCGACAACGAGGCCATGTCCGGTCGCAGTGGCAGCATTCCGCCGCGCGTCTGGCCTGCGCCTGACCGTCCACCGGTCGAAAACTGGATGATCATTCCCGGGCAGTGCTTTTCAATGCCCTCTTTCAGCGCGGCAAATTTTTCCGGGTCCGAAGACGGCGTTTCATCGTCATTGCGCACATGCGCATGCACGATGGTCGCGCCGGCCTCAAAAGCCTCATGGGTGGACTCCACCTGTTCCGACACGCTGATCGGGACCGCCGGGTTGTTGGCTTTCGTGGGCAGGCTTCCGGTGATCGCCACACAGATAATGCAGGGATTGGTCATTGTCGTCGTCCATATTGGATGCTCCACGCCGCGTGGCGGAGCATCTGGGGTTGTCGTTACTCAGGAATGCGCATCAACAAGGGTCGGCGTCTTGTCGGGCGTCTCGATGGCCTGACGTTCCTCATCTGTAAAGAACATCCAGACGGCATCCGCCTTCTTGTGTTTCTTGCATCCAGGGCATGGGTTGTCGGCGTTCTTGCACATGGCTCCTCCTCCCGTGCGGGGTTGATCGGTCAGGCCGCCTTCGCGGTCACGGGCGGCATCTTGTCGAGGGCTTCCAAGAAGAACGGGCGGAAGCCCTCGGGGTGTTCGCTCATCGGAAAGTGGCCCAGTTCATCCATGACGGCCAAAGTGGCGCCCGGAATGGCCTTGGCGGTTCGCTCGGCATCCTCGGGCGTACAGGTCAAATCATAGGCGCCGACGATGATGTGCACCGGCGTTTGTGTCGTATCGATCGTTGGCAGGCGCGGGATCAGGCTGTCATCCCTGGTGTAAAAGCTGAGATCACCCCGGAACACGCCGGGACCGCTCTGCATGAACATCCAAAGCGTATTCCAGCGTTCGGAATCGGGTGCGTAGGGCGAGATATTCGCGGATACGAGGGCCGCCCCCATCTCGCCGCCATGGGCATCAGGTCTGTGGAACCAGTCGATATCGTACCAAGCGGGCTGGAAGTCCGACGCCTCAATAGCAATGAAGCCGCTGAACTTATCGGGATGCAGCGCGGCGAGTTGCAGGGCAATGCGCCCGCCCATGGAACAGCCAGCCAGCACCGGGCGGTCAAGCGCCAGACCATCGATCACGGCCAGAACCGTTTCGATGTAGGCCTCTGTGGTCAGCAGGTATTCCTGTGTCTCGAAGCCTTCCGGCGGCAGGGATTTGCCATGCCAGGGCATGTCGAAGGCGATCAGACGGTTCGTTGCGGTGATCTCTGCGTCATTCATCAGGTGGCGCCACTGGCGGGTGTCGGCGCCTGCCGTGTGCAGGCAGATGACGGGACGCCCCTGACCCGCTTCTTCGAAGTAGATCCGGCGCGGTGCTCCTTCGATGGTGACGGTTGCGTAGCGGCCGGTGATGGGTTCGATGCTCATGCCGCCAACTCCTCTTGCGCGCGTGCGAGGCCCAGAACCTCCTTGAAGAAACGCAGGTTCTTCACGAGGCTCAGGATGTCGCCGTCGATCCGTCCGCGGCCAATCTTCACCAGTCCAAAAATGTCGTGAAAACCAGGCTCGGGACGCGCTTGCCAGAACTTCTCCAGCGCTTCGGCATCGGTCCGCAAAGCAAAGCGCCACGGTGTCTTCCGGCTAGCGCCTTCAACAACAGAAACGATCCGGCCCTTTTCAAAGGTCAGGTAAATCTCGTTTCCGCTGATCTCAATCAGCACCGTCTCGGAAAACAACCGACCAAGGCGCAACAAATGTGGCGTTGCTTCAAGCCGTGATTGGATTTGCGTGAAGGTATCGATCACCTTGGCCTCCCATGCGTTCATGTGTTGACGCGTTGGTGCCATGCCAGCTCGACTTGACGCCACGCCAGCAGGGGTATGGGGCACTACTCTGCATCGCCATGCGAGCGCTGCCGGCGCGAATCCCACGAAAAGCGGCACTATCGGAGAGCCAGTCCAGATCCGGTATCACCCCATACCCCCGCAGGCATTGGGCGAAGAGGCGGATTGCGCGATGTCTATGTCACGACGAGAGGCTGGACGCGTCTCGAGACCGGATATTTGGATTGCCAGGAGGAGGAATTACCCATGGGCATCGTCAACCAAGACAACATCACCGACGTCGTGATCGAGAGCCTCGGCAAACACGGCGACATCACGGACCGACAGCGCGTACTCGCGACTGGCCTGATCAAGCACCTGCACGCGTTCATCAAGGACGTGAAGCTGCAGCACGACGAATTCCTGTGCGTTTGCGATTACCTTGCCCGCGCCGGGAAGCTCTGCAACGACAATCGCCAGGAATTCATCCTGCTGGGCGACATCCTCGGCGTCGAGGTTCTGGTCGACATGATGACCAACCCGGTTGAAGGAAACGAAAGCGAGGCGACGGTGCTCGGGCCGTTCTACCGTGAAAACCCGCCGGTTCTGCCCAAAGGCGCCTCGACCATCCAGAAGCACTACGACAACGAAGAGACCGCGTATTTCGAAGGCTACATCAAGGACGAGAACGGCAACGGCATCGCCGGCGTGACGCTTGATG
>CAYGNE010000300.1:0-3910 GCA_964351155.1 uncultured Rhodobacterales bacterium
CGCGATCCGGCGTCATGGTGGGGCATGAAAAGAAAGTTGGAAAACCCCGGTATGGATAACGACAAGCCAAACTTTCTCGATTGGCTGGGTCTGCGACGCCAGCCAGATTTCTCCAAAGCAAGGTGGCTAGGCGGCCTTATCTCGGTCGTTGTAACGTTAATACTTGGCTGGCTGCTCATCAGCGCGGTCATCGAGTTTGTCAAAGCGTCATTGAGTGATGATCCAGAAGGGATTGCTCTGCGCAACACTGGATTGGTTCTTGCCGCCATGATCGGTGTGCCGTTTCTGGTCTGGCGTTCGGTCGTGGCGCAAAAGCAGGTCAATGTCGCCGAGCAGGGTCAGATCACCGACCGGATCAATGCAGCGGTTCGGGGGCTTGGCGCGGACAAAACCGTCAAGCGGCAGAGGTTGCGCGCTTCGGGAAAACAGGCATTTGTCAACGTGGACGGCAAACCGGATCTATCGCAGCCGATCATGGAAGAGGTCAGCAAACCCAACCTCGAGGTCAGGATCGGAGCGATTTATGCGTTGGAGCGGATCGCACAGGACAGCGCCCGAGACCATGTGCAGATCATGGAAATCCTTTGTGCCTATATCCGGCAGAACGCGCCAAGCACTTTTGTAGAATCTCGCCGAGAGCCGGTCAGCGGTAGCTCGGCTTTCGACAAAGACAAACCAAGTATAGATACTGGGAACGAAATCCAAGTTCAGACGAGTAACCACGCACCACTACGCAGCGACGTTCAGGCAGCGCTAACGGTTCTTGGTCGACGAACGTAGAGACAGATCGCTTTGGAAGGTCAAAAGACAATCGATCGTGTTTGGTGCGGATTCCGATTGGATCTTCGCAACACATGCCTTCAAGGAGCAGATCTATACGGAGCCAACCTTAGAGGAGCTAATCTTGAAGGAGCACATCTCGAAAACGCCAATTTGAGAAAAGTAAATCTTGACGATTCAATCATGTTTTCTGCGCGTCTTCAGCACTCATTTCTGTACGAAGCGAGTTTGCGAAATGCTCGACTAAACAACTCAATATTGCACGGTGCAAACTTTCACAACGCCGACGTTAGCGGCGCACTGTTCTCAAAGGTTGAAGTGAACCAGTCGACTAGCCTATTTTTTGCCAGTTCCAAAGGTGCTCTTTTTTGGAACTGCGACCTTTCCTCGTCTATTCATCGTGACCAAGATTTCATTGGTTCATTCGGAGATCGCTCGGTTATTCTTGGCTCCTTGACCCAAAGGCCAATCAGCTGGAAAAATCAAACTTTCGGACAAATTGACTGCCTTAGCGAATGGCAAGAATGGCAACTAGAGATAGGTTTTAATCCGGACGATCCGGCAAAGTGAGGGGGCCGCCGGGCGGGACGTGTCCTTTGGTGTGATTTAAAGCACCCGGGGCCTGCAATCTTCTTTCAATTGTAACGGATGTCTCTTCTTCCTGGATCATCCTGCGGTGAAACCACACTCTACCGTTGCCGCGCGGGTTGGGGCATAAGGCGAAAAACGAGTCGGACCAAGGAACACCGCCATGCATGACATCCGCGCCATTCGAGACAATCCGGAGGCTTTTGACGCCGCGCTGGCGCGGCGGGGGGATGCGCCGATGGCCGCCGCGCTGTTGTCGGTGGACGAGGCGCGCCGCGCCAAGATCCTGGCCGCGGAAACCGCGCAGGCCGAACAGAACAAGGCCAGCAAGGAGGTTGGGGCGGCCAAGGCGCGTGGCGACGAGGCGGAATTCGAGCGCCTGCGCGCGCTGGTGGCCGACAAGAAGGCCGAGGTCGCGGCGATGCAGGGCGAGGCCAAGGATCTGGATGCGCGGCTGAGCGACATGCTGGCCCGGATCGCCAATGCGCCGGCCGATGACGTGCCGGACGGCGCGGATGAGCAGGACAATGTCGAGGTCAACCGCTGGGGCGAACCGCGCGCGTTCGATTTCACCCCGAAGGAGCATTTCGAGATCGCCGGGGTGGCCGGGGCGATGGATTTCGAGATGGCGGCGAAGATTTCCGGCAGCCGGTTCGTGGTGCTGAAGGGCGCGGTGGCGCGCATTCACCGGGCGCTGGCGCAGTTCATGATCGACACCCATGTCACGGAAAACGGGCTGATCGAGGTGAATTCGCCGGTTCTGGTGCGCGACGAGGCGATGTATGGCACGGACAAGCTGCCGAAATTCGGCGAGGACAGTTACCAGACGACAAATGGCTGGTGGCTGGTGCCGACATCGGAGGTGCCGCTGACCTATTCGGTGGCGGGCGATGTGCTGGAGGCGGACGCGCTGCCGATCCGGATGACGGCGCATACGCTGTGTTTCCGCAGCGAGGCGGGGATGCTGCGCCAGCACCAGTTCGAGAAGGTCGAGATGGTGTCGGTGACGCATCCGCAGGAAAGCGACGCCGAGCAGAAGCGGATGCTGCGCTGTGCGGAGGATTTGCTGGAGCGGCTGGGTGTGCCCTATCGCACGGTGATCCTGTGCACCGGGGACATGGGGTTCGGGGCGCGGCGGACCTATGACATCGAGGCGTGGCTGCCGGGGCAGAATGCGTATCGCGAGATTTCGTCGGTGTCGACGACCGGGGATTTCCAGGCCCGGCGGATGAACGCGCGGTTCCGGCCGCAGGGCGGCGGCAAGCCCGCGTTCGTGCATACCCTGAACGGGTCGGGGCTGGCCGTGGGGCGGTGTCTGATCGCGGTGCTGGAGAACGGGCAGCAGGCGGATGGTTCTGTCGTGCTGCCCGGGGTGCTGGCGCCCTATCTGGGCGGCCGGCTGACGCTGAGCGCGGCGGGAATGCTGGTGTGACCGGGCATCCCTCGCCGTTTCGCGCGGTGCTGGTGCTGGCGGCGGCGCTGTGTTTTGTCGCCTCGCCGCTGCTGGTGCCGGATTTCGGCGGGTTCCGGGCCGACCAGTTCCCGGTGCCGCAAAGCGGTGCGCCGGTGCAGCCGGCGGGCTATGCGTTTGCGATCTGGGGCGTGATCTATGCGTGGTTGCTGGTCAGTGCGGGGTTCGGGCTGTTTGCGCGGGCCGGCGCGGTGGACTGGCACGGGATGCGCGCGCCGCTGGCGCTGTCCCTGGGGGTTGGCGCGGCGTGGTTGCCGGTGGCGACGATCAGCCCGTTCGCGGCAACGGTCCTGATCTGGATCATGCTGGTGTCGGCGCTGGCCGCGCTGGCATCGGCCCCGGTGCTGGACCGCTGGATGGCGCGGGCACCGATGGCGCTCTATGCCGGGTGGCTGAGTGCGGCGAGCTGCGTGTCGGTGGGTCTGTTGCTGGGCGGGTATGGCGTGATGGGCGCGCGCGGTGCGGCGGTTGTTGCCCTGCTGGTGGCGCTGGTGCTGGCGATCGTGGTGCTGAAACGCATCAGGGGCATTCCGGAATACGGGTTCGGCGTGGTCTGGGCGCTGATCGCCGTCGCGGTCGCGGGCTGGGACGCGGCGGGGCTGGTCACATGGCTGGCCGCGACGGGCGCTGCGCTGGTTGCGGGCGTCACGCTGGCCGAGGTGCGGCGCGACACCTAGCCACCGTTGCGCCCGTCCCGAAGCGGCAGCGTGAAGAGACCGGAAGCATCCGTTCCCGCGCGTGTCGCCGCGCCAGGGCGTCATTGGCGGGATCAGGGCTCTTCTTCAAGAAAGCTCGCTTGCGAGAGTGACCCGGCAACCTCGATAAAGGTTTCCTGAGGTTCGGAGCGCCGGTAAGAACCACCGTTTGCCGGCAATTTGCCCCAAAGCGGCTTTTGGCCTGGCGGCCCGGGCGTCTCGCTTTGTCCCGCATTGCCGCCATTCTGGGGGCCGCGCTGTCAGGTGTCTCGAAACCTAGCCCGGCGTGGTTTCCGCCGCTGTCCGCACCGGCTGGCGGGTCCGGGGAAACGGGACCAGGCGCTTTGCGTCTTCGTCCCAGAGTTTCAGGTTCAGC
>CAYGNE010000301.1:0-3903 GCA_964351155.1 uncultured Rhodobacterales bacterium
CGCTGCGGTTCTGCCGCGACAAGGCCCAGCAGATCGTATCGGTGATCAATGTCCCCGAAAGCTCGATTGCCCGGGAAAGCGATCTGGCCTTGCCGATCCACGCCGGTGTGGAAATCGGTGTTGCCTCGACCAAGGCCTTCACCTGCCAGCTGACCGTGCTCCTGATGCTCGCGCTCAAGGCGGCCGCGGACCGGGGCGAAATGACGCCCGAGGCCCATGCCGATCATGTCGCCGCCCTGCGCGGGCTGCCCGCGATCCTCAATGTCGCACTGGATCAGAACGACAGGGTCCGGGCCGCGGCCCAGCGCATCAGCGAGGCCCGCGACGTTCTGTTCCTTGGCCGTGGCGTGATGTATCCGCTGGCCCTCGAAGGCGCGCTCAAATTGAAAGAAATCAGCTATATACATGCCGAAGCTTATGCATCGGGCGAATTGAAGCATGGCCCCATCGCCCTGATCGACAAACACATGCCGGTGGTCGTGATGGCGCCGCGCGATGCGCTGTTTGACAAGACCGTGTCCAACATGCAGGAGGTCATGGCGCGCAAGGGCAAGGTGATCCTGATCTCGGACGATCGCGGGATTTCCGAGGCCAGGGATGGCGTCTGGGACACCATCCGGATGCCACAGGTCCACACCTCGCTGACCCCGATCCTCTATGCGCTGCCCGCCCAGCTGCTGGCCTATCACACCGCCGTGGCCAAGGGCACCGATGTGGACCAGCCGCGCAATCTTGCCAAATCCGTGACGGTGGAGTGATCGATGGCCAAGCAGTTCGACAGCATCGAGGACGCCCATCGCCGGTTCATCGCGGACCAACACCTGTTCTTTACCGCCAGCGCGGTGCCTGACGGTCGCGTCAACGTCTCGCCCAAGGGTATGGATTCGCTGCGCGTTCTTGCGCCGGACCGCGTCGTCTGGATGAACCTGACCGGCAGCGGCAACGAAACCGCCGGTCATCTTCGCGAGACCCCGCGCATGACGCTGATGTGGTGTTCCTTTACCACCCGCCCGATGATCCTGCGCGCCTTTGGCACCGCCCGCACCCTGCACGCCGGTGACCCCGGCTGGCACGATCTCGCCGCTCTCTTCCCCCGGCACCGCAGCGCCCGCCAGATATTCGATGTGACCGTGGACATGGTCCAGACCTCCTGCGGATACGCGGTGCCGTTCATGGACTACGCGGGCGAGCGGGACACGATGCAGAAATGGGTGGATGCAAAATCCGACCAGGAACTGCGCGCCTATTGGCGGGACCGCAACACGCATACCATCGACGGCAAACCCACCGGGGTGCCGGTTGAATGATCGACACGTATCTCGACCAGATCAGGGCCCATGCCGATCCGGAACGTGCGGTTGGAATGGCCGGGTATCACAAGACGGACCGCACCTATCTGGGCGTGTCCAATCCGGTGATCAACGATCTTGCAACGGCGTGGCGTCGCGAACTGGGTGTCGCGGAACGCGTCGAACTGGCCGAAGGTCTTTGGCGCACCGACATTTTCGAGGCCCGGCTTGCGGCGGCAAAACTCCTGACACAGGCGCGGATCCGTCCCGATGACGCGGTCTGGGACCTGATCCAGAGCTGGGTGCCGGATTTCGACAGCTGGGCCATTGCCGATCACGCCTGCATGGCGGGGCAGAAACGGCTGATCGCCGACCCGTCCCGGCTGGACGATGTCGAACCCTGGACCCGCTCGGACCACATGTGGACCCGCCGCGCCGCACTTGTCATCACCCTGCCCTGGACCAAGCAGAACCATCCCAGGCCAGACGATCTGGCCCGGCGCGACCGCATTCTCGGATGGGCGGCGTCCTACGTGCCGGACCGCGACTGGTTCATCCAGAAGGCCATCGCCTGGTGGCTGCGCGACCTGTCCAAGCAGGACGCCCCGCGCGTCCGCGCCTTCCTGGACAAACACGGCGACGCGATGAAACCCTTTGCGCGCAAGGAAGCGGGAAAGTACCTGCCGGCCGCGATGCCATGACAACAGCGCCGACCCTGGCGCAACCCGGCACCGGGCCGGATGAGCGCCGGGCGCAAGGCTTGACTATTGCGTGACGGTGGTGCCCCCTCCGGGCAAACGCCAAGGAGTGCCCATGACCCGGTTCAAATCCGAACTCAAGGATCGTCTCGTCCGCTACTGCGCCATGGACAGCCAATCGGACATGGACAGCCCGTCCACCCCGTCCACACAGTGCCAGCACGCGATCCTCGACCTTCTGGTCGACGAACTCAACGACATCGGCGCCGCAGAGGTGACCAAGACCGGCTATGGCACGGTGATCGCGACGATCCCCGGAACGGTCGCCGGGCCGACCATCGGGTTCCTGGCGCATGTCGACACCGCGCCGCAATTCAACGCCACCGGGGTCAAACCACGGGTGATCGAGGGCTATAACGGCGGTGCGATCAGCTTTCCCGACAATCCGGAGCTTGTCCTCACACCCGAGGAATTCCCCTATCTGGCCGAAAAGGTCGGAGATGACATCGTCACCGCATCCGGGCTGACGCTGCTGGGGGCCGACGACAAGGCGGGCCTGGCGATCATCATGACCGCGGCCCGGCATCTTCTGATGAACCCGCAGATCGCAAGGCCAACCATCCGCGTGGCCTTTACCCCGGACGAGGAAATCGGCCGGGGCGTGGATGCCAGACTGCCCGCGGATATGGCCGCGGATTTTGCCTATACGTTCGATGGTGGCGAACTGGGGGAAATCGTCCATGAAACCTTTTCGGCCGATTTCGCGGTTGTCACGGTCAGGGGCGTCTCGATTCACCCCGGCACCGGCAAGGACAAGCTGGTGAACGCCATTCACCTGGCTTCCAAAATCGTCGATACACTGCCGCAAGCGACACTGACTCCGGAAACAACCGATGGCCACCAGGGTTTCATCCATGTCCTCGACATGAAGGGCAGCGCCGCGGAAATCGTCGTCCGTTTCCTCCTGCGCGATTTCGAACTGGCCGGACTCGCGGCCAAGGGCGCGCTTTTGCGCCAGGTCTGCGAGACCATCGCCGCCACCGAACCGCGTGCCGAGATCGACTGCGAGATCACACCGCAATACCGCAACATGCGGTATTGGCTCGAAGACGACATGACGCCGGTCGAACTCGCACGCGGGGCACTGGCCGATCGGGGCATGGCCGAGTTGTCGGGGCCGATCCGGGGCGGCACCGATGGCTCGCGCCTGACCGAACTGGGTTTGCCCTGCCCCAATTTGTTCACCGGCATGCAGAACGTCCACGGCCCGCTGGAATGGATCTCGGTGCAGGATATGTCGCGGGCGACCGACCTTTGCCTGCGCATCGCCGAGCGCGCCGCGAAACCCGGGGATGCTGCGTAACCCACCCCGCCCCCTTCGCGCCATATCCCTCTTGCCGCCGGGGGGTGCGCGCTTTACCTATGTGGCATGACCGCTCCTCTGATTGACCCCTTTGCCCGCCCGATCACCTATCTGCGGGTTTCCGTCACCGACCGGTGCGATTTCCGCTGTGTCTATTGCATGTCGGAAAACATGTCCTTTCTGCCCAAGAAGGAACTGCTGACGCTCGAGGAACTCGACCGCATGTGCACGACTTTTATCGGCATGGGCGTGAAAAAGCTGCGGATCACCGGCGGCGAGCCATTGGTGCGCAAGGGCATCATGACCTTCTTTGACGCCATGACCCGCCATCTGGACAGCGGCGCGCTCAGTGAACTGACGCTGACCACCAACGGCTCACAGCTCGGCCGGTTCGCAAAAGACCTGTTTGCCGCCGGCGTGCGCCGGGTCAATGTATCTCTGGACACGCTCGACCAGGACAAGTTCGCGGCGATCACCCGCTGGGGCCGCCTGCCGCAGGTGCTGAAGGGCATCGAGGCAGCCCAGGACGCCGGTCTGCGGATCAAGATCAACG
>CAYGNE010000302.1:0-3868 GCA_964351155.1 uncultured Rhodobacterales bacterium
ATCTACATCCGCGAAGGCTGTTACGTCTGCCACAGCCAGATGATCCGTCCGATGCGGGACGAGGTGGAACGTTACGGGCATTACAGCCTGGCCGCCGAGTCGATGTACGATCATCCGTTCCAGTGGGGATCGAAGCGGACCGGGCCGGATCTGGCCCGGGTCGGCGGCCGCTACTCGGACGAATGGCATGTCGATCACCTGCGTGACCCGCAGACCGTCGTGCCGGAGTCGGTGATGCCGAAATATGGCTTCCTCGAACGCAAGATGATCGAGCCGACCTACATCAGGGACCTGATGGAAACCCACCGGTTGGTCGGGGTGCCCTACTCGGACGAGATGATCGAAAACGCGTCCGCGGATTTCATGGCGCAGTCCGATCCGGACAGTGACTATGACGGGATGCTCGAACGGTATCCGGGGGCACAGGTCCGCAACTTCGACGGTCAGCCCGGCATCTCGGAAATGGATGCGATGATCGCCTATCTGCAAATGCTCGGGACGCTGGTCGACTTTTCGACCTTCACGCCCGATGCCAGCCGCTAGGAGGGTGTAATGGAAGAATACACGTTCCTGCGGCAGTTCGCAGACAGTTGGATGCTGCTGGTCCTGTTCGTCTTTTTCATCGGGATCATCCTGTGGGTGTTCCGGCCGGGCAGCAGCAAGACCTATGAGGACACGGCCAACATACCGTTCCGCAACGAGAAGAAACCCGCCACATCCAAGGAGGCGCGGCCATGAGCAAGCAACCCGAAAAACAAAAGGGTGATCCCGATACCACCGGCCACGTCTGGGACGGTATCGAAGAGTTCAACAACCCGCTGCCGCGCTGGTGGCTGTGGACCTTCTATGCCACGATCGTCTGGGCGGTGATCTACACGATTGCCTATCCGGCATGGCCACTGGTCAACAGCGCAACGGCCGGTATCCTCGGCTATTCCACCCGGGCCGAAGTGGCCAAGGACATCGCCGCCGTGGAAGAGGCCAATTCGGCAATCAACACCAAGCTGGCGAGTGTCGAACTGGCGGCGATCGCGGAGGATGGCGAACTGGCCGCATATGCGGTGTCCGCCGGGGGGGCCGTGTTCCGCACATGGTGCGCGCAGTGTCACGGGTCCGGCGCTGGAAGACGGCGACGCCCGGTATTCCGAGATGCCTGCCTTTGGCCGCGACGAAATCCTCGAAGCCGCCGACATCGACGCCGTCGTGAACTATGTCATGTCGCTCTCGGGCACGGCACAGGATGCATCCAAGGTTGCCGCCGGTCAGGTTGTCTATGAAGACAATTGCGCCGCCTGCCACATGGATGACGGCACCGGTGACCGTGAACAGGGTGCGCCGAACCTGACGGATGCGATCTGGCTCTATGGTGGCGATTACGACACGCTCGTCGAGACCGTGACCAACAGCCGTTTTGGGGTGATGCCGTCCTGGACAACCCGCCTGAGCGAGGCGGAAATCCGCGCCGTCACGACCTATGTCCACCAGCTGGGCGGCGGCGAGTAACTGACAAGAGAAACTTTCGGGCAGACCTGTCTGCCCGAAAGCCCGGCACTGGCTTTTCGATCTGTTCGCGCGTTTCCTGAAAAGCCGGTGCCTTTTTTTGCCCTGTTTTCCGATCAGTCTCAACCGTTGACTGCAACCAGCGCACCGCTTTGCGATGGTGCGGGCCGGTCACGGTCCTTGCGGTTCAGATCACCTCGAGCGCCGAGCGAACAGCGAACAGCCCGGTAAAGTCCTCGATGGTCAGCGTATTGCCGTTGTCAAAGTCAAAGACGATGTCGCCATTGCTGACCGCGGCATATTCCATGATCTTCTTCTTTCCCAGGCTGGCATTGCCCCACAGCGCGTCGTCCAACTGGATCGTGTCAATGTCCTTTTCGAAATCGGTGACGATGTCCCGGCCTTTGGTGAACACGAACACGTCGCGCCCGGAGCCACCGGTCATAGCGTCGTTGCCGGTGCCGCCGATCAGCGTATCGCCACCCTGACCGCCGGCCAGCATGTCGTTGCCGGCACCGCCGCGCAGGGTATCCCTGCCCGCGCCGCCGATCAGGGTGTCGGCCCCTTTCCGACCGAGCAGTTCATCGTTTCCGCCCCGGCCAAGGACATGGTTGCCCCTGTCGTCTGCGCGCAGGATGTCGGCGAGCGCGCTGCCGCCCAGGTTCTCGATCCCGCGAAAGGTGTCGCCGGCCGCTTCGCCGGTATTGTTGCCTGACCGGATCAGATCGACCGTAACGCCGGTTGCCGCGTCGCCATAATCGGCCCGATCCAAACCGCGACCGCCATACAGGGCATCGGCGCCCAGGCCGCCATTCAGGATGTCGGAGCCGGTGCCGCCTCTCAGTTCGTCCTGGCCGAACCCGCCCGATATGATGTCGTTGCCCTTGCCGCCGCTGATCTGGTCGTCAAGGTTCCGGCCGGTGATGATATCGCGTTCCGACACGGTGACGCTGCCAAGGCTTGTCAGGGGAATGTCGACACCCGGCGCGTAGCCCCCGGCCGGGGTCGTCAGGTTGATGACGTTCGCGAACATCTGGTTGTAGGCGGCTTCGGTGTCGATGGTCGGCAGCGCAGAACCCGCGATTTCAAAGAGAAACTCGGCATCGACCTTGCCAAGCGACGTGCCGGCATAGTCAAAGAACAGGAAATCGAGAACAACGCTGTTTCGCACCGCCCCGCCCTGATTCCACGCCAGGTTGGCGAAAATCGTTCCATCGGGGCCGAAGCCGCCATCGACGGTCTGACCGTTGAACCGGATGTTGTAATGCGCGACGTCGATCTGGGCCTCGCCGATCGGGTTTCCGGGTTCGGCGGCGAGCTCGGTGTAACGCAATGTGTTGACGGAGTCTTTGACCACGATCTCCAGCCTGGCGCCGGTGTCCTCGGCTTTCACGAACCCATCCGAGAAAAAGTCGGTATAGATGGCGGTGCCGGTCAGGGTATAAGTTGTCACTTGTTACAGGTCCTTCTGGTCTTCGGGAGCGGTGCTCACAACCGAGCTGCGGCAATCCGGCTTTGGTGCCGCGCCGGGATCGTGTTGGAGTGTGGCGGATGCCTAACCACGTTGGTATCGGACCCGATGTGGTTGTTAAAGGGCGATCCGGCCTGTTCCAAGGGCGGGATGGGCGGCAGACCGGCATGCGGATCGGGCCGAAAGCGAAGCGGCTGAAGGAGAATGACTCCTGGAATATACGGTTTGCGGCGAAAACATAAATGTCTGATGTGCTTTTTGACCCATGTCAAAGTTGGAATGCAACGCATCTGTGACAAGGCAGGTAAGACCACCCAGTAAACCGGAGTGATTCCGTGAGCGCACCTGACTCTGCCCCCAGCCTTTATGCAGCAAGGGAACCGATTTTCCCCAAGCGCATCTCCGGCCCGTTTCGCAACCTGAAATGGATCATTCTGGCCATCACGCTGGGCATTTACTATCTGACGCCCTGGATTCGCTGGGACCGCGGCCCCAGCCTGCCGGATCAGGCGGTGCTTCTGGATCTGGCCAACCGTCGCTTCTATTTTTTCTGGATCGAAATCTGGCCGCATGAATTCTATTTTGTCGCCGGTCTGCTGATCATGGCCGGGCTGGGCCTTTTCCTGTTCACCTCGGCGCTGGGGCGGGTCTGGTGCGGCTATGCGTGCCCGCAGACGGTCTGGACCGACCTGTTCATTCTCGTGGAACGCTGGATCGAAGGCGACCGGAATGCCCGTCTGCGTCTGCACCGCCAGAAAAAGATGGACCTGCGCAAGCTGCGCCTGCGGCTGACAAAATGGATCGTCTGGCTTCTGATCGGCCTTGCGACCGGCGGGGCATGGGTGTTCTACTTTGCCGATGCGCCGACGCTGCTTCGCGATCTCGTTACCGGGAATG
>CAYGNE010000303.1:0-3828 GCA_964351155.1 uncultured Rhodobacterales bacterium
CCAGCATCCCCTGGACACAGCCGTCTTCGCCCCAACGGCCGTGCAGCGCGTTGAAAACGACATCCGGGGCGATACCCTGAAGCCGCGCGCAAAGATCCTTGCCCGCGTCGATTTCGATGACCTCAAAGCCCTCGCCACGCAACGCGGCCGCGCATTCGCGACCGGTCGACAACGACACCTCACGTTCGGCCGAAGGACCGCCCATCAGAACAACGACTTTGCTGGCTGTCCTGCCCGACATGCCGCACACCTGCCTATACGCGCGGATCGTTTTCGCCGATCCGTCGCTTTACTGCCCGCTCTGCGCCCGCCCGATTGTTGGTTTTTGCCGGGGTCACGCCTGAATTCTTGTCGTTTACGGATCACCGATCCGCATGATTTCCCATTTTAGCGTTATGCCGCTCGAATCGTAAACCTTTTTTCGCACCTCCTCGCCCAATCCTTCGAGGTCCGAGGCGCTCGCGCCACCGGCATTGATCAGAAAGTTGGAATGCTTCTCGCTCATCTGCGCCCCGCCGCGCCGCGCGCCGCGCATCCCGGCGTCGTCGATGACCTTCCACGCTTTTAGGTCATGCACGTCATCGGCCCGCCCGGTGCTGGAAAAACCGGCCGGATTGCGAAAGGTGGAACCGGCGCTGCGGTCCCCGGTCGGCTGGGTCTCGTCGCGCCTGGCGATCTGCGCCGCCATCCGGGCATGCAGCGTATCGGGGTCCCCCCGGGGGCCGGTGAATTGCGCACTGACCAGAACCGCACCTTCGGGCAGATCGCTCTGCCGATACCGGAAATTCAGCGCCGCAGGCGTCAGCGTGACGACCTCTCCGCTGCGCAGCACCGCCTGTGCGCTGACAAGGTGGTCGGCGACATAAGAGCCGTAACATCCCGCATTCATGCGCAGCGCCCCGCCGATACTGCCCGGAATCGTGCGCAGAAACGTCAGGTCGATGCCCGCATCCGCCGCCTTGCGCGCCACGTGCGAGTCCAGCGCCGCGGCCCCGGCGGTCACCGTTGCACCGTCGATATCGATCCGGTTGAACCCCCGGCCCAGCCGGATCACCACGGCGCGCAACCCGCCGTCGCGCACGATCAGGTTCGACCCGACCCCCATGGGAAAAACCGGGATGTCCGGGTCCAGAGCCGCAAGAAACGCCGCCAGGTCCCCAAGATCGGCGGGCTGGAACACCCAGTCCGCCGGTCCGCCCACGCGCAGCCAGGTCAGCTCGGACAGCGCACGATCCGGTGTCAGCCGTCCGCGCGGCTTCATCTCCTGCGGGGAAAGGCTCATCCGGACCCGGCGCGTTTGCGCAGCGCGCGACCGCCCAGCGTTCCCATGATCACCGCGAACAGCGCCGGCAATACTCCGCCGGTCAGCCAGACGAACGGGCCAAACGCCGACTCCTCGTTGCCCGGCTGGATCATCGCCAGCCGGACGATCAGAATCACCGCCCAGACCGACAGCAGCCCCG
Source organism: uncultured Rhodobacterales bacterium (assembly GCA_964351155.1). Lineage (GTDB taxonomy): Bacteria > Pseudomonadota > Alphaproteobacteria > Rhodobacterales > Rhodobacteraceae > CAYGNE01. Next base: position 1,464 of record CAYGNE010000303.1, read on the forward strand.
GCAGCAGCCACAACAGCCGCCCGCTCAGGGCGCGTCCCGCAACCAGCCCGGCAACAGCGCCGATGACCATGGCCGTCAGGGGCAGGTAGGCAATCGTTCCGGCTACATCCATCGGGCTCTCCAATCACGCGCAAGCCTGTCTGCGCCCTAATCCCCGGCGCTGTTCTTGCCGCGCCACATGCGTTTTGTCCAGCGCGTCAGGTAGATCACCGGCCAGCGCAGCACGGACATGCCCGCCAGCAGAACCACCAGCCCGATCAAGGGCCCGTTTTCATAGGTGACATAACCCAGAAGCGGTATCCCGATGGCAATCAGCACATAGGCGCGCCGCCAGTGATAATCGCGGCTGGGCAGGATCGCCAGCAGGTTGGCCGCAAGCCCCCAGATCGCGGCCAGAATCAGCGACACGGTCATCTCTTCGCCTCCGTCTTTCCCTCTGATCCGCCGCGCCATCTGCCCCAGAAATACCGCAGCGGATTGCGAAACATCGACAGGAAGGCCAGCAGCGCCCCCGCACCGGCGATCCAGCCATGCTGGTATCCAAGGAAAACGATCAGAACCGGCGCCGCAAACAGCAATGCCCCGCCCGGCAGGTATTGCAGGCGCATCGGCAGCAACGCCACCACCGTCGAGGCAAAGACCCAGGCCAGCGCCAGCATGACCGACAGGCTCATGCCATCCCCGCCAGCGCCACGGCCAATGCCCCCACCGACAGGACCAGACCCAGAACCGGAACCGCCATCGACACCCGGAACGGCGCCTGCGGTGCGCGCCGCTTCTGCAGGATCAACGCCAGGTTCACCAGCGCAAAGACCCCAAGCAGGATCGAAGACGTGGTTTCGGCCAGCCGCACGAACGGAACGAACACCGCCGCCACAACGACCAGCCCCCCCAAAAGCAACGTCGCCAGGACCGGCGTGCCCAGACGCGGATGCGCCCGGTGAAACACCGACAGGGCGGGCGTCCGCTTGCCCAGCCCGAACAGAACCCGGCTGGCCATCACGATCTGCGCCAAGACCCCGTTCAGCGCGGCAAAAACCGCGATCCCGGACAGGAAAGCCCCGTCGCCGCCACGCCCGGCCGCCCAGACCTGCGCCAGCGGGCTGTCGCTGGCGGCCAGCACCGAGACCGGCACCGCACGCACCGCCGCCAGCGCGACCAGCGCGTAGATCACCGAGGTCACCGCAAGCGAAACCAGGATCGCGCGCGGCAGCGTGCGATCGGTGTCATCGACCTCTTCGGCCATGTTGACGATGTCCTCGAACCCGATGAACGCGAAAAAGGCCAGAACCGCGCCCAGCCCGATGCCACCCACCGACACCGCGGCCGGGGCCGCCCAATCCGGCGAAACCTGCGCGCTCAGCCCGGCCCAGATCACCAGCGCCAGCCCGGCCAGTTCGATCACGGTGAACACCGCCACCAGCGCGAGGCTCTCCAGAACGCCGAACACCGCCACCGCGGTCAGTGCGGCGCCAAGCCCCACGATGGCCAGCGTCGGATCGACGCCGGACAGATGGGTCAGATACCCGACGCCGCCGCGCAGCACCGCCCCCGCCGAAATGGTTCCGGCGGTCACGATGGCCAACCCGACCAGCACCGCCAGGACCTTGCTGTTCAGGCCCTGCCCGACAAAGGCCGCCTCGCCGGCCGCCTCGGGCAGGCGGGTGGAAAACTCCGCATAGCTCAGCGCGGTAGGCGCGGCGATCAGGCCCGCGATGACAAAGGACAAGGGCGCAAGGATACCCGCATTTTCCGCCACCGCCCCGACCAGCACGTAAATGCCGGCGCCGACCATGACGCCGACACCATAGGCCGTCAGAAGTCCCGGCCCGATGCGGCGTTTGAGCAGGTCGTCGCTCATGCGTTGTCAGCCTTTCAAACGCTCCGGCAGAGCATTCGCCCAGGCGCTGATGGTGCCGGCGCCAAGGCACACCACCATGTCGCCGGGCTTGGCCTGTTCGCGCACCAGCCGGACCAGGTCATCTTCATCGACGATGGCGCGGGCATGGCGGTGGCCGTGGCGGATCAGGCCGGCCACCAGGTCATCGCGGCTGGCCCCCTCGATCGGCTCCTCGCCGGCGGCGAAGACCTCGGCAATCGCGACCACGTCGGCATCGTTGAAACAGGCGCAGAAATCTTCGAACAGGTCGTGCAGGCGGGTATAGCGATGCGGCTGATGCACCGCGATCACGCGGCCCTCGGTGGCCTGGCGCGCGGCTTTCAGAACCGCCGTAATCTCGACCGGGTGATGCCCGTAATCGTCGATGATCGTCACCCCGTCCACTTCGCCCACCTTGGTGAACCGGCGGTTCACACCGCCGAAATTGGCCAGCGCCGCGCGGATCTCGGACTTTTTCATGCCCAG
>CAYGNE010000304.1:0-3813 GCA_964351155.1 uncultured Rhodobacterales bacterium
CAGAGACCGCCATGCAGCGTTCGCCCGCCGATCCATAGGCCGAGCCGATCAGCGCGTCGGTTACCTGATCCATGTCAGCGTCGGGCATCACCACAAGGTGGTTCTTGGCGCCGCATAGGGCCTGAACTCGTTTGCCGTTCGAGGTGCCGCGCGAATAGATGTATTGGCCGATGGCGGTCGAGCCGACAAAGCTGACCGCATCGACGCCTGGGTTGTCCAGCAGCGCGTCAACCGCCTCCTTGTCGCCATTAACGACGTTGAAGACGCCTTCGGGCAACCCGGCTTCGGCCAGAAGCTCGGCAATGCGCATGACGACCGACGGGTCACGTTCAGAGGGTTTCAGAACGAAGGCATTCCCGCAGGCGATGGCCACGGGATACATCCACAAGGGCACCATGGCCGGGAAGTTGAAAGGCGTGATGCCTGCGACGACACCGACGGGCTGGCGCACCGAGAAGCTGTCGACGCCGGAAGACACGGCCTCGGAGTATTCGCCTTTCAGCACCTGGGGAATGCCGCAGGCAAATTCCACCACTTCGATGCCGCGGGCGATTTCCCCCTTGGCGTCGGGCAGGGTTTTGCCATGTTCGGCCGACAGCAAATCGGCCAGTTCGTCGGTGTGTTTCTTCAACAGATCGCGAAATTCGAACATCACCGTGGCGCGTTTTGCCGGCGGTGTGGCGGCCCAGCCCGGCGCGGCGGCAGCGGCGGTTTCAACGACCTTGTCGACATCGGCTTTGGACGCCAGTGCGACCTTGCCCGAAACGGCCCCGGTGGCCGGGTTGAAGATGTCTGACGTGCGGTCGGACGTGCCCGACCATGTGGCGTTCGACAGGAAGTGAGTGACGGTATTCATCAGAAGTCCTTTTTGGTTTCGGGCAGAGCGGTAGGCTCACGGCCCATAGGCAACGGCAGGCAACCAGGTTGCCAGGGATGGGAAGACAAAGATCACACCGACCGCGATCAGTTGGATCACCATGAACGGCAGGATGCCCTTATAGATCGTGCCAGTAGTCACGCCCTTCGGGGCCACGCCTTTCATATAGAACAGTGCAAAGCCCACGGGTGGTGTGATGAACGAGGTTTGCAGGGTCACGGCAAACAGCACGGCGAACCAGACCAGATTGACGTCCATGTCCAACAGGACCGGCGCGATCAAGGGCAAAAGGATCAGAGTGATCTCGATCCAGTCCAGCACAAAGCCCAGAAGGAAGGCGATGAATAGGATGACGAGAACAACGCCGCTTGGCCCGAAAGGCAGGCTGGTCAGGGCGTCTTCGATCAGCTCGTCCCCGCCAAAGCCGCGCAGGACCAGGGCAAAAGCCGTCGCGCCGACGAACAAGGCGAAGATGTAGGATGTGGTTTTCATGGTGCCTTGCAGCACGTCGCGCAGCCCCGCAAGTGTCAGCCGCTTGCGCACCAGGGCCAGCAAGGTGGCGCCCAGGGCTCCGACGCCGGAGGCTTCGGTGGGTGTGGCGATGCCAAAAAAGATGCTGCCCAGAACGGCGACGATCAACAGGCTTGGCGGGATAGTGGATTTCAGCACGTTCAGCACCAATCCCAGGCGCACGGGTTCAGCGTCCTTCGGCGCAGGTGCAACGCCGGGGCGGACCCAAGCGTAGACCAGGATGAACACACCATAGAGCAGGCCCAGCATCAGGCCGGGCAACATGGCGCCCATGAACAGATCTCCGACCGAGATGCGGATCTGGTCGGCCATCAGCACCAGCATGATCGAAGGCGGGATCAGGATGCCAAGCGTGCCGGTCGCGCAAACCACGCCGCAAGCCAGCGAGGCGTCATAGTGGTGTTTCAACATCAACGGAATGCCAAGGATCGCCAGCTACACAACGGCGGCTCCGATGATCCCGGTCGAAGCGGCAAGCAGAACGCCGATGACGACGACGGTGATTGCAAGGCCTCCACGGACGCGGCCGAACAGCTTGGCAAGATCGGTCATCAGGTCTTCGGCGATGCCCGATTTGTCCATCATGATGCCCATGAAGACAAACATTGGCAGCGCCACCAGAACCCAGTTGTTCATCACTGCATAGATGCGGTCTACGACGATGGAACTATAGCCCCAGTCAACGCCAAAAAAGGTGTCGAGGTAAGTGTCGGACAGAACCGAAATGGCGGTAAAGGCCACCGCCAGACCACCCATCAGCCAGGCCACGGGATAGCCGGTGAAGATCAGACCGACGAAGCTGACGAACAGCGCGATGGCCATATACTGTGCGGGATCGCTGATCATCTTGAGGCCCCCTTCACGGAAGGAGCCGCGCCATAGCGAAGCGTTGCCAGAACCCGCAACAGCCGTGCAAGGCCGACAAGCAGCAACAGGATGAAGCTGAACAACAGGCAGCCCTTGATCAACCAGCGCGCCGGAAGACCGTTGGCCGAAGTCGAGGTTTCATTCGTCTGCCACGACAATTCGACGAAGGGGATGGTATAAAGGATCACGAAGATGACGAAGGGCAGGAACAAAAGGGTCAGGCCCAGAAATTCAAGTACCATGCGGGCGCGCAGGGATAGACGGTCGTGAACCACATCGACCCGCACATGTCCGTCGGATATGAAAGTATAGGACAGGCCAACCAACCAGGCGGCGGCGTAAAGGTACCACTGGAGCTCTTCCAGCTCGATCATGCCCTGGCTGAAGACATAGCGCAGGATGACGTTGCCGATGATAACCGCCAGAAGCACCAGCCAAAGCCAACTGAAGGCTTCGCCGATCTTGCCGACCAGGTTATCAATTGTGCGGCTGAGACCTGTATCGCGCATCACCTCGTCATCGTGGTGGTGCAGGTAGCCTGCGATCGTTGGGCCTGTCGGCTCGTTTTCGGTTTGCATGTGCAACCTCATCCCTGCCTGAACTTATTGCGGCTGCCCGAACCTTGTCCCGGGCAGCCGCCTGTTCAGTTTAGACCGAAACCCTAGTCAAAGTCGCGAGGCAGATAGCCGAGCTCTTTCCAGATCTGGTAGTCGGCGTGGAATGCCTTTTGCGACTCCCAGACACGGGCAAAGTCTGCATCCTTTGCGGCCTCTTCGGTCATGACTTCCAAGGTCACGCGCTTCAGTTCCTGAATGACGTCATCGGGCAGCTTGGCCGCGGTCACACCCTTGTCAGGGAAGCTTTTGATCTGGGCACCCTGCAGCGCCTCACCAGTGGTCAGCGCGCGCATGGTCGCGGCAGTGCAGGCCATCTCAAACAGCGCCTGATCGGAAGACGACATCTTGTTCCACTCGTCCAGATTGATCAGCAGGTGGGTCGAGGTCGACGGCTGGTGCCAGCCGGGGAACAGGTTGTACTTGGCGATCTTGTGGAAGCCGAGCACTTCGTCGATGGCCGGCATCGAGTATTCCGTGGCGTCCAGCGTGCCCTTTTCAAGTGCTGCAAAAATCTCGCCACCTGCCATCAGGGTTGCCGAGGCACCGATGCGGTTCAGCACCTGACCGCCAAGACCCGAAAAGCGGATCTTCAACCCTTCTAGGTCGCTGAGTTTGGTTACAGGCGTGCGGAACCAACCGGCGGTTTCCGGCCCGATCGTTCTGCAAAGCAAGGGATGAATGTTGTGGGCGGCATAGATTTCTTCGGCCACCTTCGAACCACCAAGCGGCGTATTCCCAAGGCTCCATACCGAAAGGAACGGCGGAAAACAGAACGGCGGAGGGGATGCGTCCCTGATCATAGGCCAGATAGTTGTATGCCGCAGGCAGGTTGCCGTTGCTGATCGAGGGCGAGATTTCCAGAGGGGGCACAATCTTGCCGGGCTCGAAGATCTTCAGCTTGATCCGGCCATCGGTGGCGGC
>CAYGNE010000305.1:0-346 GCA_964351155.1 uncultured Rhodobacterales bacterium
CCGCCGAAACACTGGGCGCGTTTGCCGTTGGCGGTGGCGCGGCTGTAGATGTATTGCGCAATCGGGGTGGAGCCGACGAAGGACACGCCCTGGATGATGTCGGAGTCCAGCAGGGTATCGACGGCTTCCTTGTCGCCGTTCACGACCTGGAACACGCCTTTGGGCAGGCCCGCCTCGACGAACAGTTCGGCCAGCATCAGCGGCACCGAGGGGTCACGCTCTGACGGTTTGAGCACGACCGCGTTGCCGCAGGCCAGCGCCGGGCCGACATGCCAGAGCGGCATCATCGCGGGAAAGTTGAACGGCATGATCGAAGCGACAACACCCAGCGGCTGGCGCATGGAGT
>CAYGNE010000305.1:356-3800 GCA_964351155.1 uncultured Rhodobacterales bacterium
ATGTCGATGCCGGGACCGGCATCGTCGGTGTATTCGCCCTTCAGCATCTGCGGCGCGCCGATGCAGTACTCGATCACTTCCAGGCCGCGCTGCACGTCGCCCTTGGCGTCGGGCAGGGTCTTGCCGTGTTCGCGGCTCAGGGCCTCGGCCAGCTTGTCCATGTCGCGGTTCATGAGTCCGACCATCGCCATCATGACGCGGGCCCGTCGCTGCGGGTTCATGGCCCCCCATTCCGGCTGCGCGGCAGCGGCCTTTTCGATGGCGGCAGTGGTTTCCGCGGCGCTGGCCATCGGGCATTGCGACTGGACTTCACCCGTGGCGGGATTGAACACATCGGCAAAGCGGTTCGACGTGCCCTTGACCTGTTCGCCGTCGATGAAGTGGGTCAGTTCCTGCATTTGAAATCTCCCTTGAAATCGATCGTGGGCAAGATAGGCTTGCAAAATACCAATGAACAGAGGGAATTCTTCAAAAGGGCTTTGCGGTTTTGTCGGGGCGATGGTGTGTTGGAATCGTGGCGGCCGGGCCGAAATGTGGCATTTTGCAGAAATTCATGTGACATTGACGGAAATTGGCGGCTGAGTTTGCATATTTATGGGGGGTGCGCATGGAGCCACACTGGGATGACATCAGGATATTTCTGGCGGTCGCGCGGCATGAAAGCCTGTCGGCAGCCGGGCGGGTTCTGAAGATCGACCCGGCAACCGTGGGGCGTCGCATTGCACGGCTGGAGGCAGCGGTGGAGGCGCCGCTTTTCCTGAAGTCGCCACAGGGCTATGCGCTGAGTGCGGCGGGAGAACGGTTTCTGGTCCATGGCGAGGCGGCGGAGCAGGCGATGCGCGGGGCGACCGAGGCGCTGGCCGGCCCGAACGAGGGGCTGGTCGGGCAGATCCGCATTGGCGCACCGGATGGCTGCGCCAACTTTCTGTTGCCGCAGGTCTGCGCCGCGATTTCTGATGCGAACCCGGAACTGGACATTCAGATCGTCGCCTTGCCGCGGGTGGTCAACCTGTCCCGCCGCGAAGCCGACATGGCCATCGCGGTCAGCGCCCCGTCGGCGGGTCAGTTGCTGGTGCAGAAGATCACCGACTACAAGCTGCATCTCGTGGCCAGCAGGCGATACCTGCGGCAGAATCCGCCGCTGACCACACTCGCCGACCTGAACGGTCGCCGGGTGATCGGGTATATTCCGGACATGATCTTTGATGCGGAACTGGACTATCTCGACAATCTGGGCATCGAGCGGGTCGCGCTGGCGTCAAACTCGGTCCCGGTGCAGCTGAAGATGCTTTCGCAACATGCCGGGCTGGGCGTGGCGCATGATTTCACGCTGCCCAGTTACCGGGTCTTGCGCAAGGTGCTGGCCGATGAGTTCAGCCTGACACGCAGCTTTTACCTTGTCCGTCATCAGGGCGATCAGCGCAGCGAAAGACTCAACCGTTTCGCGACGGCGCTGAACCAGGGCTTGCGGGACGAAGTCGCCCGGCTGGAGGCGCAGACCTGAGGGCGCGGCGATCGGGAAACTTGTCGGTGGCAAGGCGCGGAAAGCGCGAATTCGCGCCAAACCCGAGGTTCAACCGGAGCGAAAATTGCTCATGCGTTGCAACCGGGCAGGTCGAGTCTTGACTTGATTGCTTATTGCGGCAACGCTCTTGATATTGAAAGAATATTGCGGAGGTCGTCGAATGCTGGTCCAGCAGATACTCAAGTCCAAGACCAAATCGGGTGTTCTGACGGTCACGTCCGCGGCTTCGGTCGCGGATGCGGCAAAGGTGCTGGCCGACAACCGGATTGGTACGGTCGTGGTATCGGACGATGATGGCCAGACCGTGGCCGGTGTCCTGTCCGAACGCGATATCGTCCGCGAGCTGGCCAAGGTCGGCAGCGGCTGCCTTGACAAGCCGGTGAGCACCTACATGACATCCAAGGTCGTGACATGCACGGTCAACAACAGTGCACAGGAGATCCTGGCCACGATGACCGATGGCCGGTTCCGTCACATGCCGGTGGTCGAAGGCGACAGGATTGTCGGGCTGGTGACACTGGGCGATGTGGTCAAGGCGCAGCTATCCGAACTCGCGATGGAGAAAGAGGCGCTCCAGGGCATGATCATGGGTCACTAGGCGCGACCCGGGTTCCGCTTGGAGCTTTGGACTGCGGCATGCGCCATGAGTCGCATGCCGAACCGGCGCGTTTATCTTGCAAATGCAGAAAGCCCGTGTTTGCATGTGCAGCATAACTGTCAGGCAGGAGATCGGCATGCGCGTCGGATTGTACCCCGGAACATTTGATCCCATCACGCTGGGGCATCTGGACATCATTCGGCGGGCGACCGCGCTGGTGGACCGGCTGGTCATCGGGGTGGCGATCAACCGGGACAAGGGGCCGTTCTTTTCGCTCGAAGAGCGCGTGGCGATGATCGAAACCGCCTGTGCCGGGCTGAGTAACGAGACCGGTGTCGAAATCATCGCGCACCCGTTCGAAAACCTTTTGATCGACTGTGCCCGCGATGTGGGGGCACAGATCATCGTGCGGGGTCTGCGGGCGGCTGCGGATTTCGAGTACGAATACCAGATGGTCGGCATGAACCGGGTTCTGGACAGCAGTATCGAGACCGTATTCCTGATGGCTGACGCCAAGCATCAGGCGATTGCGAGCAAGTTGGTCAAGGAGATCGCGCGGCTGGGAGGTGATGTGTCGAAATTCGTCACACCCGAAGTCTACCGGGAACTGATGGTGCGTCTCGGGCGCTGATGCCGCAGAGGACGAAGCCGGCCGCGGCCTAGCGCCAGAACGCCACCCATTCGATCAGTTCGAGAAACTTCTTGGCCAGGAACACCAGGTGTTCGGTGCCGACCAGTGCAATGTCCACCGCAAGGGCGATCAGGATCAGCAGGCCCAGAACAAGGGCGATGCGGTTGGTCATGCGAACCTCGGACAAGTGAAAACGCCCGGCCAGATATGCCTGACCGGGCGTGTGTCTTCAATCCCGGTTGTGGCCGGGCAGGGGGTCAGCGGTTCAGGCTGCCCATGGCGACGGCGACATCGGCCATGCGGACCGAAAAGCCCCATTCATTGTCATACCACGCCAGAACGCGCACCATCCGGTTGTCGACAACGCGGGTCTGGTCGGGGGCAAAGATGCTGCTTTCCTCGGTGTGGTTGAAGTCGATGGAGACCTTTTGTTCGGGGTCATAGGCCATGACCTTGCCCATCTGGCCTTTCACCGCATTGGCGACGGCGGCATTGATCTCTTCCACGGTCACGTCGCGACCGGCGCGGAATGTCAGATCGACTGCCGAGACGTTCGGGGTCGGGACCCGGATGGCGGACCCGTCAAGCCGGCCCTTGAGGTTGGGCAGAACCTCTCCGAGCGCCTTGGCGGCTCCGGTCGAGGTGGGGATCATTGCCATGGCGGCGGCGCGCGCGCGGTAGAGATCGCTG
>CAYGNE010000306.1:0-3736 GCA_964351155.1 uncultured Rhodobacterales bacterium
TGCAGCAGGTCGTTCGGGAACTCGATGTCCGCCTTGTCGATCTCGTCGATCAGCAGAACCACCTTCTCATCCGTCTCAAAGGCCTGCCAAAGCTTGCCTTTCTTGATGTAATTCCGGACGTCATGCACCTTTTCCTCGCCAAGCTGACTGTCACGCAGGCGGCTGACGGCATCGTATTCATACAGACCCTGTTGCGCGCGCGTCGTGGATTTGATGTTCCACTCGATCATGCGCAGCCCCAGTGCATCGGCAACCTGCCGGGCGAGTTCCGTCTTTCCGGTGCCGGGTTCGCCCTTTACAAGCAGTGGGCGCTCCAGTGTAACGGCTGCGTTGACGGCGATTGTCAGGTCATCTGTCGCTACGTAATCTTTCGTGCCCTGAAATTTCATTCTTTTACAACCCTTTGCTGCTACCCCCTGACGGGGATTACCTCATCCCGCTTTTAGCGCAGACGCAGCAGGATTGTGTAGTGACATTCCGAAAATCGTCGGATAAACGCTGCGGCAGAGAGGAGCCATATGTCTAAGGAAGTAAAATTGTCGGACAGAATTGGCCATTCCGAGGGAGAAACCATGAAGCAGGACGTTTTTCTGCCGGATGACTATCTTCCGGCCGAAGATGAACCGTTTATGAACGACCGGCAGCTGGAATATTTCCGCCGCAAGCTGCTGGATTGGAAACATGAACTTCTGGCTGGCAGCCGGGATACGATCGAAGGGTTGCAGGACGGTACACGCAACATTCCGGACGTGGCCGACCGGGCCAGCGAAGAAACCGATCGCGCCCTGGAGCTACGCACGCGTGATCGCCAGCGAAAACTGGTCGCCAAGATCGACTCGGCCCTGCGCAGGATCGACGAAGGCGAATACGGCTATTGCGAAGTGACCGGCGAACCCATTTCTCTGAAGCGGCTGGACGCCCGTCCGATCGCCACCATGAGCCTTGAAGCGCAGGAACGGCACGAGCGGCGCGAAAAGGTGCATCGCGACGACTGAAGACGGTTTGCGATGACACGCTGAATTCAGGGCGCCGCAGCATCTGCTGTGGCGCTCTTTTCATTGCGGGAGAACTCGTTGGACGCGGAAATACATGTTGTCGGGGCCGGAATCGGTGGCGTTGCAGCAGCAATCGCGCTGGCCCGGCGCGGCGCACGAGTGATTGTTCTGGAACAGGCCGGGACGCTGGAAGAGGTTGGCGCCGGCCTCCAGATCAGCGCCAATGGCATGGCTGTCCTTGACGGATTGGCGGTTCTGGATGCGGCTGTGACCGATCAAGCAGTGGAATCTGCCGGTACCGATATATGTGATTTTTTCGACGGCCGCAGGATATTGTCCATGCCGCCGCCTGCCGCTGGTCCGACCTGGTATTTCCACCGGGCCGATCTGTTGTCATTGCTGGTCGACCGGGCGCAGGCCGAGGGTGTCACATTTCATCTGGGTCAGCGCGTCGATGCGTTCCGGGTCGACGAGGCGGGCTGCGTCCTTGAGCTCGCGGATGGATCGACCCGGCAGGCCGGCCTGGTCGTCGCCGCCGATGGCGGCCAGAGCCGGGCACGGCTTGTCGTGAACGGAGTGTCGCAACCGGAGTTTTCCCGACAGGTCGCATGGCGGGCGACGGTTCCCTGGAACGCAGGCGACGATCCGGCGCGGGCCACCCTTGCGATGGGGCCGGGCAAACACGTCGTGACCTATCCGCTGCGTCAAGGCGAGATGATGAACATCGTTGCGGTCGAGGAACGCAGCGACTGGACCGAGGAAGGCTGGCGGTTGCACGGCGATCCCGATGAGATGCGCCGCAGGTTTGCCGAGTTCGGCGGTGAGGCCGGTCAGGTGCTTGCCAAGGTGACGGACACATATCTTTGGGCGTTGCACCTGCATCCGGTTGCGTCGAGGTGGCAACGCGGCAGCCTCGCGCTGCTGGGGGACGCCGCACACCCGACATTGCCGTTCATGGCCCAAGGCGCCTGCTTGGCGTTGGAAGACGCGTGGGTGTTGTCGGAATGTCTAGCTGGAGAGGGTTTGTCGGGTTTGCGTCGCTATCAGGATCTGCGCCTGCCCAGAGCGCGGCGGGTCGTTGCCGCAGCGGCGTCCAACGCCCGGAAATTCCACCTGCGCGGTCCCGCCCGATGGGCCGCGCAATTGGCACTCGGCCTGTTTGGCGACCGGTTGGCACCAAGCTATGAATGGATCTACGGGTTTGATGTCACTGCGTCACAGGATCAAAACAAAGCCGGAAGCAGGCCGCCGACTGGTTGATGGTCAAAGGTCGAGATCGACCCAGACCGGAACGTGATCCGAGGGTTTCTCGTAGCCACGGATTTCCTTGTCGATCTGACAATCCCGCAGCAGATCGGCCGCCTGGGGCGTCAACAGGAAATGGTCGATGCGTATGCCGTCATCTTTGTTCCATGCACCGGCCTGGTAATCCCAGAACGAATAGTGCCCGGCCGCCTGGGTCCGGGCGCGGAACGCATCGGTGAATCCAAGGTTCATGATGCGCTGAAAGGCAGCCCGGCTTTCGGGCAGAAACAGCGCATCCTTGCGCCAGGCATCCGGGCGCTTGGCATCCTCGACCTGTGGGATGATATTGTAGTCGCCCGCCATCAAGGCCGGTTGCTCCTCTGAGAGCAACTGGATTGCGCGTGCTTTCAACCTTTCCATCCATGCCAGTTTGTAGTCGTATTTGGGGCCGGGGGCCGGGTTCCCATTGGGCAGGTACAGCCCGCAGATGCGAAGTGCTTTTTTGCCGATCACGGTTGCCTCGATCCAGCGGGCCTGTTCATCGTCCTCATCGCCGGGCAGGCCGCGGCTGACGTCTTCCAGCGGCAGCTTTGACAGGATCGCGACGCCGTTGAACGACTTTTGCCCATGGGTTTCGACATTATAGCCGCGATCCTCGAACAGATCGCGCGGGAAGGCGTCATCCTGCGACTTGATTTCCTGCAACAGAACGACATCTGGCTGCGCGTCATCCAGCCAGTCCGGCAGGGCATTGGCGCGGGCTTTGATGCCATTGATGTTGAACGTTGCGATCTTCATGGCCAATCCCCCGGGGTCTGCGGCGTCTGGGCTGATCTATTGCCGATGCAACGTCACAGGGCAAGGCCATCGCCATTGTATCAGAGCTGACGCGATTTGTGTCAACGCGAATCAGTCCCGGTCCGATCAGCAGCCTGATCGGGCTGATTCGAATCCGGTGCCGCCCCGTAACCGGGGCGAAAACGACACGATTTCGGGCTGTGGATAAGAAATTTTTAACCGAATCTGCGTCAACGTGTTTGTGTTGGGCGTCAGTTGCCTGGCCTCGTTTTTTGATGTGGATAAGTCGCCGATTTTGCAACCTATCCAAGAAAAAGTGCTTTGACACTCTGCTTAAAGCTGCAAGCGTTAAGGGGCTTTCAACTTCAAAACGAGGACCACAACATGACTGCTCAGCGTAAAATCCAGAACATCCAAGACGTCCAAACCACCGCTCCGTCGACCAGCCTTTTCGACGGCGAGGGCACCGCGATGTTCTCTTCCGGTTCGGCTCCGACAAGCGCAGCCGACAGTCTGAATGGCGACGCTACGGCGTTGTTTTCTTCGGGTTCGGCACCTGTTGCATCCGGCGCTGCCATTGCCGGCGATGGTGTCGAGATGTTCTCTTCCGGATCGGCCCCGGCAGCGAGCGCCGACACGGTCAGCGGCGACCTGGTCCAGATGTTCTCGTCGGGTTCGGCTCCCGTGGCGAGCGGCGA
>CAYGNE010000307.1:0-1534 GCA_964351155.1 uncultured Rhodobacterales bacterium
GGAAGATCATCGCCAGGTCCTTGCCGACGATCTTGCGGCGGTCACCGGCGCTCAGGGTGCGAAGGTCGTGATTGTCGAATGTCATCTCGTCGGCAGTGATGGTCGCGGTCCAGGGTAAAAGCCCCATCAAGGCCAGCATGGATACCGATTTACCGGACCCGGATTCGCCGACAATGGCCAGGATGTCGCCTGTATCGACGTCGATATCGACCTGGTCCACGGCCCGGAACTGGCCCGAGGAGGTGGAGAAATCGACACTCAGATTGCGGATACGCAGCAGGGACATGGGATCAGCTCCGCTTCAGCTTGGGGTCGAGCGCGTCGCGCAACCCGTCGCCCATCAGGTTGATGGCCAGCACGGTAATCAGGATGGCAATGCCGGGAAACGTCACCACCCACCACGCGCGCAGAATGAATTCGCGCGCCTCGGCCAGCATGGTGCCCCATTCCGGGGTCGGCGGTTGCGCGCCCATGCCCAGAAAGCCAAGCGCTGCAGCGTCAAGGATCGCGGTGGAAAAGGACAGCGCGCCCTGAACGATGATCGGGGCGAGGCAGTTGGGCAGCACGGTCACGAACATCAGCCGGACCAGACCGGCCCCGGCGACGCGGGCCGAGGTGACATAGTCCTTTTGTTTCTCGGACAGCACGCTGGCCCGGGTCAGCCGGACGTAATGCGGTTGCAGGACGATCCCGATGGCGATCATCGCGTTGGTCAGGCTGGGGCCGAGAATCGCGACCAGCACCAGTGCCAGCAAGAGCGAGGGAAAGGCCAGGATGATGTCCATGATCCGCATGATGATATTGTCGAGCCATTTCGGCGCGAATCCCGCGATCAGCCCGACGATGATGCCGCCGGAGGCCGCGAAGGTGACGACCACGATACCGACGAAGAAGGAGTACCGCGCGCCCTCGATCAGCCGGGACAGCATGTCCCGGCCCAGCGGATCGGTGCCCAGCGGAAAGGCCCAGCTGCCGCCTTCGGACCATGCGGGCGGCACCAGCGCATGTTCGCGAAACTGTTCGGTGGGATCATAGGGCGCCAGGATCGGGCCAAGTGCCGCGCAGATCACGAAAGCGGCGAAAATCCAGAGGCCAATGACCGCGCCGCGGTTCTCCCGGAAATAGAACCAGAACTCGCGCAAACGACCGGGGCGGGCGATTTCGGATTGCGGGTCTGCGGCAAGCGTATCGGTCATCTCAGCGCGTCCTGATCTTGGGGTTGATGAGGCCATAGAGAACGTCGACGGTCAGGTTGACGATCATCACCATGACCGCGATCAGCAACAGGCCGCCCTGCACAACCGGGTAGTCGCGGCGGAAGATGCTGTCGAGCATCCACTTGCCGATTCCGGGCCAGCTGAAGATCGTTTCGGTCAGGATGGCGCCGCCCAGCAAGGTGCCGACCGAGAGGCCGATCACCGTGACCACGGGGATCAGCGCGTTGCGCAATGCGTGAATGCCGTTGATCCGCCCCGGTGTCATGCCCTTGGCACGCGCGGTCCGGATGTAATCCTCGCCCAGCACTTCGAGCATG
>CAYGNE010000307.1:1544-3735 GCA_964351155.1 uncultured Rhodobacterales bacterium
CGCGCGATCACGGCCAGCGGGATGGTGCCCAGCACAACGGTCGGCAGGACAAGGTGGCGGATGGCGGACCCGAATGCCCCGGACTGTCCGGAGGCGAGGCTGTCGATCAGCATGAAGCCGGTGGCGTTCGGAAAGTAGTAAATCAGGTCGATCCGCCCCGACACCGGGGTCCAGCCCAGGGTGCCGGAAAACAGGATGATCAGCAGCAATGCCCACCAGAAGATCGGCATCGAATAGCCCACCAGCGCCGAGCTCATCAATGCCCGGTCAAAGAACTTGCCCCGGTTCACCGCCGCGATCACACCGGCGGGCAGGCCCAGCATGACCGCAAAGATCATCGCGCAGATCGACAGTTCGAGCGTTGCCGGGAAAAGCGAGAAAAACTCGTCCCAGACAGGGCGCTTTGTGACAAAGGAATTGCCCAGATCGCCCTGCAAAACGCCGGTCAGATAATCCCAGAACTGGACATAGACGGGCCGGTCAAAGCCGAATTGCCGGGTCAGTTCCTGATAACGTTCCTCGGTCAGGCCGCGTTCGCCGGCCATGACGATGATCGGATCGCCCGGCAGCACGCGGATGAACGCGAACGAGATCAGGGTGACCCCGATGAAGGTTGGAATGAAAGTCAGCAGCCGGGATCCGAGATACTTCAGCATGGCAGGATCATCAATTCCTTGGGAAAATGGGTCAGCGAGGTACAGCCGTCGTCGGTGATCAGGACATCGTCTTCGATCCTGACGCCGAAATTTCCGATGTCATAAAGGCCGGGTTCATTGGTATAGACGGTGCCCGCAGGCAGGACCATGTGGTTGCCCCGCATGATATATGGTGCCTCGTGCACGTCGCGGCCCAGCCCGTGGCCGGTCTTCGTGCGGATGCGGTCGGCATAGGGCGATGCCTCGAGCACCGAGATCACGGCATCGTCGATGTCATGTGCGGTGACGCCGGCGCGGGTCACCTCGAACCCGCGCAGATTGGCGCGCAGAACGGTGTCATATACCTCTTGCGCCTCGTCGCTGGCGTGTTTCAGAAACACGGTGCGGGTGATGTCGGCGGCAAATCCGTGCTTGCGCGCGCCGAAATCCAGCAGCAGCGCATCGCCGGCCTGAACCGCATAGTCGGCGCGGGCATGTGCGTGCGGGCGGGCAGAGTTATCGGCGGCAGCGACGATCGGGGCAAAGGCCATATCCTCGGCGCCCTCGGCAAAAAGGGACTGGATCAGGACCTGTTCGATTTCGGTTTCGGTCTGCCCAATCCGGACCGAGTCCAGGGTCCGTTGCAGGGCCCGTTCGGAAATCGCGATGGCAGCGCAGAGCGCGTCGATATCGGCCGCTGTCTTGATCATCCGCAGGCCGGAGATTTCCGTTTCCGCATCCACGATCCGCAGATCCGGTTGCGCGGTTTTCAGTGCGTGATGCACGAAGACCCGCATCACCTGACCTTCGACCGCCAGCGAGGATATCGCGAGATGGGACAACAGGGCGTCGAACGCCGCCTGATACCCGTCCTGATCGCGCCAGTCGAAAACCGCGCCCGGGAATCCGACGAGATCCCAGCTGCGCAGTTCCAGGTTGGGAACAAGTGCCGCGGCCGGTGCGGCGGCTGGAATGACCAGAAGGAACGGGCGTTCATGGCTCATGAACGACTGGTTCAGCGCGCGGGTGAAATTGGGGCCCGGGACCAGGGCAACCGCATCGACACCAAGATCGGCTGCGACGTTGGCATAGGCGGACAGACGGTCGGTAAGCGACTGTGACACGGCTGACAGGCCTTTCGGCATTGGCGGAATGAAGCGGGGCGGTGCCGTGTGGCGCCGCCCCGGCAGGGGATCGGGTTACTTCAGCCCGACGGCGTTGAAGATGTGGCCGCCCAGCGGGTGCACGACATAGCCGTCAACCTCGGGACGCATGGTCATGTAGACAACCGAATGCGCGATGGTCGCCCAGGGGGCCTGATCCTTGAAGATCACCTGTGCCTGCTCGTAGAGCGGCTGGCGTTCCGCCTGTGTCGGCAGCACCTTGGCCTGCTGGATCAGGTCCTCGAACGGCTGGTGGCACCATTGTGCGCGGTTCGAGTTTTCGCGTCCGTCACAGCCCAGAAGCACCGCGAGGAAGTTGTCCGGGTCACCGTTGTCGCCGGTCCAGCCCAGCAGGATCGCACCGTCGCGGTCCAGCGCGCGGGAACGCGACAG
>CAYGNE010000308.1:0-3712 GCA_964351155.1 uncultured Rhodobacterales bacterium
CTTTCTCCGGAATGTCCCGGCTGTCCAACTCGTTCAGTTTTTCTTCGCCTGCTGCAATGTACAGCGCCAGTTCATCATAAAAATTCAGCGTCTTGTCATACAGCAAGTCCAGCGATTTGATATCCTTGAGCAGCTTGTGTTCATGTCCGAGAAGATCGTCGGTTACCCTGTCGATCTGACCCTGAACCTCTTCAAACCGGGCCGTGAACTTGGCGAAGGGCGCGGCCTTGCCGAGCAGCTTTTCCCACCAGCTGCGTTCGCGGCGCACGTCCAGTTCGCTGACTGAAAAACCACGGATCGTCGTGACGATGTTGCGCAGGGAATCCCCGGCCGGGCCAACATCCTTGTTGCGCACATCCGCCAGCATGGCCTGGCTGATTTCCTGCAGCTCTGCCTGGGCCGATGACCCGAATGCAACGATCGAATTGGTGTCTTCCATGTCGATCTCGCTCATTCGCTTGCGGATTTCCGCCCCGACCGGCGCCTCGGCTTTTTCCAGGGGCACGATCTCGGAACTGGGTTCGGGCAGGACCACGGCGGTAATCTTTTCGACCTCGGCCAGCGTTTCCTGGGCCTTTTGGCGGATTGAGTCGGACATGAAATGGCTCCTCTTGGTTACCGGGCGTCCGTACGAACGCCTTCGCGCTGCAACCGTTCGCGCAGCACGTCGATTTCAACTGTCAAATCGCTGCGGTCATCCAGCAGCATCTTGCGGGTTCTGGCCGCGAAATTCTGTTCCAGGTCATCCAGAAGCGCGGCGTAATCCGCGCGCGCCTTTGCATCGCGGCTGCGCGAGTAGACATCGGCGAATTTTATCGTCGCGTCGCGCGCACCCTGAAGATACACGGTCAGGTATTTCCGGGCACCGGTCAGGTCCCTCGGGTCCTCTTCGACCGTGCGAAACAGGTCCCTTGCGGTGGTCTGAAAGCGCTCGACCCGGGTCTCCATCTGCCGGTCTCCGGCGCGTCGGATCGCGTCACCCATTTCCGACAGGCGCGCCTCTGCTTCGTCCACCGCCCGCGCAACACGGTCCTGCTGAAAGGTATCGACGCCTTCCATACCCTTGCTCTTCAACGGATCGGTGCCAAAAGACACGACATGCAGCACCGTCACGGCGGTCCCGTACAATACAGGTGCGATCAAGCCGGGTTCGAATTTGTAGGCCGCTATGGCGATGCCGATCCCGGTCAGCAGGCTTGACGCCATCTTGCGCGGAAAGGCCGGACGGCGCGCAACCTTGCGGCTGTTATAGGCGGATTCGGCGCGCAGCCCTTCGCGCATCAGCCAGGCCGCGAGTGTCAGTGTGCCGGCGGCGATCAAACCGAGAGTCAGCCCGACGGCACCATCGTTCAGCGACATGAAAACCAGCGGAATCGCCGGGATGAACAGGATGTTGGAGCGCGCTCCGGCCGGATCGACGCGCGCGCCGTCATATGCACCGCGCTCTGTCGTGACCGGATCGGCGCCGCCGGCGTCCGGGCTGTATTTGCCGCCAAAGCGTTTTGCCATGCGCTACAGCCCCCCGAGCAAGCCGGTGCAAACACCGAACATCAGCACGATCAGCACCACATAGGCGGTTTTCTGCAATCCGGTCCGTGACACGCCAAGTCCCTGAGTTTTCCTGATAATGCAACCCTAAGCCAAGCAAGACCGGCTTGCTAGGGGGAAGCGACGGGGAAAAGCGTCAGGATTTTGATCCGGGCGATTTGCGCGGACGTTTGCGCACGGGACGTGCCGGTTTCTGTTGAACGGGCGATTCGGCGGCCAGTCCCAGCTGGTCGCGCAGCACCCGGCGGCGCACCTCCTCGACTTCACCGGGTTTCAGTTTGCCAAGCTGAAACGGCCCGTAGGATACCCGGATCAGACGGTTCACGGTAAAGCCGATATCCTCGATCGCGCGCCGGATTTCCCGGTTCTTTCCTTCGCGAAGCGCGATCGTCAGCCACGCGTTCGCGCCCTGCTGCCGATCCAGGGTGACGATCATCGGCTGAAACCGCTGCCCGTCGATCACCAGGCCCTTGCGCAGCGGTGCAAGATCCTCTTCCGTGGGACGGCCATTGATCCGCACCCGGTACTTGCGCAGCCAGCCTGTGCTGGGGAGTTCGAGTTTGCGCTTGATGGTGCCGTCATTGGTCAGGAGCAGGAGGCCTTCGGAGTTCAGGTCGAGCCGGCCCACGCTGAGCACGCGGGGCAGGTCTTCGGGCAGGTCGTCGAATATCGTCTTTCGGCCCTTCTCGTCGCTGGTCGTGGTGACCAGGCCGGTGGGTTTGTGATAGAGCCACAGCCGTTCCGGCTCGGGCGCGGCGAGCGGCTTGCCGTCCACGGTGATCCGGTCGCGCTCGGTCACGTTCAGCGCCGGGCTGTCGATCTGCTTGCCGTTGACGCTGATGCGACCGGCCTCGATCATACGCTCGGCCTCGCGCCGCGAGGCGCGACCGGCGCGCGAGATGACCTTGGCGATGCGGTCGCCGGGAGGAGCGGGTTTCTGTGCCATGTCCGGGCCTTAGACCATTCTGTTGTCTTGCGAAAGATGCCATTGCAGGGCAGGGTGGGGCATGGTCTTTAAATCTCATATGAATCAGGCACTTGAGCAGGCAAGAGCGGCGGCCGGGCGGGGCGAGGTTCCGGTCGGTGCGGTGATTGTCGACGCGCAGGGCAGGGTTGTCGCGGCCGAAGGCAACCGGACGCGGGAACGCAACGACCCGACCGCGCATGCCGAGATCCTGGCGATCCGCGCGGCCTGTGCGGCGGCCGGGTCAGAGCGGCTTGTCGGCCATGACCTCTACGTCACGCTTGAACCCTGTCCGATGTGTGCGGCGGCGATCTCCTTTGCCCGGATTTCCCGTTTGTACTATGGCGCGCCGGACCCGAAATCCGGCGGGGTTGCGCATGGGGCACGGGTGTTCACGCAGGCGCAGTGCCACCATGCGCCCGAGGTTTACGACGGGTTGGCGGCAGAAGATGCCGGCGCCTTGCTGCAGGAATTCTTCCGGATGCGGCGGCGCGGCGAAGCCGGCGAAACCGGGGGGTGACATCGGTACACCCCCGGTACACCCCCGGTACACCGCCGCAACGCGGCATGACGATCGGCCGGGCCATTCGCGCCGTGGGTGATCGCGCAGCGCGCGGGCGAGGCGCGGATCACCGTTGCATCAGATGTCTATCGACTGCATGACCTCGGGCTCGATCACGTCGACTCCGGGCAGGCCGTCGATCAGCTCTTGCGCGGATTGTTCGAGAATCGGGAAGGTCCTGTAGTGGCAGGGGATCACGGTCTTGAAGGTGAAATAGCGCCTCGCCGCGTAGGCCGCCCCCTTCATGTCCATGGTGAAATGGCCGCCGGCCGACAGGATGCCGATATCGGGTTTGTAGTAATCGCCGAACCAGTCCATGTCGGCCATGATGTCGGTGTCGCCGCTGATATAGACGGTGTGGCCTTCGGCCTTGAGCATGTAGCCGACCTCGGAACCGCCGGTGCGCAGGCCGTCCGCGGTGGAAAAGGTCGAGGAATGCTGCGCGGCAACCATGGACAGGCTGGCCCCGCCCAGATCGATGGTGCCGCCCTTGTTGAAGCCGATGGTCTCGATGCCCTCGGTTTCGCCCCACAGCCCCATGATGTCATATTGCCCGACCGCCGGGATGCCCAGTTTCCTGGCCAGCGGCAGCACATCGACCACGTGATCGAAATGCACAGTCGTCAGGATGATATGCG
>CAYGNE010000309.1:0-3706 GCA_964351155.1 uncultured Rhodobacterales bacterium
GAGGACTCCTGTGCTCCTTTGCGGCTCGGCGGCTCGGGCTGTTTGTCGGACAAATCCTGCTCCTTCGCGTTGGGCGCGCGCGCTTCTCCGAGGAGCATCACGGCGCGAATGAATTCTTCCGCGTAGTCGTCGGTTTCACGGTGGTCGTATTCGTGCCGAGCCATGCTCATCGGTTCGACGAACCGTTCTCGAAGAAAATCGATGAAACGTGGCTCGGTGCGGGCCATGTAGGCGATCAGGGCCTAAAGCACTTTTTCATGGGCGCGCATCCGCCGTTCGAGATCGGTTGTCGCGGGTGACGCTATCGGCATGGCGCGGTTCATCCCTCGTCGACCGTCACTTCCTCGGGGCGCTCCGGCAACGCGTCGACATCCAGTGACGCCAGACAGGCTTGCGCTATGTCTCTATTCGGTGACTCCGCACCCGGTACGGTGGCCCATCCAGCTTCCATCAGCGCGTCGCGTCGCTTGTAGGTCGTGGCAGCCCGGATCGTCGCAAGTTTTCGGACCCGCTCCGGATCGGTTGTGGCCATGTCGAGGCACACCGGCACCATCGCGGCAACCACATCTTTTTGCGACATTGCCATGGCACTGTCGCGAGCTGTTCCGCCGGTCACCCAGCCGCCCCACGAAAATCCGACGATGCCGACAAACGCTGCGCCAAGGAGCGCGCCGTAGATGCCGGGTTTGAGCCATTCGGGTGTGGTCATGTCATGTCCTCCTGCGGGGAGAGCGCCGCATCGCTGTGTTTGTTCGGTTCGGAGAGGGCCCGATCACGTGCGACGGAATGTTCGAGTTCCTCTTGTGTGGTCATGTGCATCGTCGTTTGGCCTGCATGGCTCCCGCGCCCCCGGGCCATCAGGTATGTCCCGGTGCGCCGGTAAACTTCGAAGCTGAGGCCCTGTAGAAGCTCTTCCTCGACAAGGATTTCATACGTTCCGGCGGGAAGCTCCCGCTGGCTGTCCCCAATCATGAAGTCATTGGAAAACGTCACCATTGATCTGGTCGCACGCGTGAGCATCCCGGGTCTCCATTGATTAGAATGCTGGACTTACCGCCGTCGCCAATGTGGCAAGCGTCGAAAGGAACGCCTCGCCAAGACAAGGCAGTTGCGGGAACACTATCTGAACTGTCATGGTGCGATGCTGATCGAGGTTAGCCCCCGTCCGGTTCTTTGCTGTCAGGGTGAGACGGAAAGACGTTTTGCGGCTTCAGACACCTGCATGCAAGTCTTCGCCTCAGTCTCACGCCGAAAGGAAACCCATGTCTGCCTCAGACGTTCTTCATCCGGATGGCAGCGATTACGATGCCTTCCTTTTCGCGGAATTGGGCGAGGACAGAACCGGTGCAGCCGTTACGGTCTTGTCTGCCCTTGCGCGCCTTAACCTCGAGCCATGGACTGAGGCGCGTGACCTTGCTCGTCTGGCTCGGGAGGACGCGCAAGTTCGGCTGACAACGCATTTTGAAGCGATTACCGATATTCCGGCGCTAGCGTTGGCAAGCGAGGGAAGAGCGGCAAAGCTGGTTTTGCTGCTGCCGAAGCGCGCGCCGCTACGCGTTTCGAAATCGCT
Organism: uncultured Rhodobacterales bacterium; assembly: GCA_964351155.1. Taxonomy (GTDB): domain Bacteria; phylum Pseudomonadota; class Alphaproteobacteria; order Rhodobacterales; family Rhodobacteraceae; genus CAYGNE01. The sequence goes on from CAYGNE010000309.1 coordinate 1,571, forward strand.
CGAAGCAGGCACCAACGACTCTCAAAAAATATCGATCTCATGGACAACGATGGCCCTCGTTGGATTCGTGGTTCTGGCATGGTTCTACTATCTGGCTCAGACGGGCTAACCTGCGTCAGTGCGAAGACGCCGAGAAACCGGATAGGTGAACCTGCCCACCGTACATCATGGTGGCATTTTCCGAGTAGTTCAGAGGCGCGGGACACATGCAGTTCCTCAAAAGAACTGCATGCATTTTGCGCCTCTTTTTCTCGGACCGTCCAGGAAAGGACATTCCCATGAATGAAGAAAACCAAACCGCGGAAAACCAGACCGTAAAGCACATGGCGTCCGTCAAGGCCGCCTGGGACAAGGCCCCCGAAGGCCCCAAGAAGGCCGCAGCGCTGAAGCACTATCAGGCCGCTGAAAAGGCTCATGACGCCGAAAACGACGAAGAAGCACACAGGGAACTCAAAGAAGCCAGCCGCGCATTGGTGTAATGTCGGCCTCCATGTGACAAAACCGCAGGGCCGCCCTAGGTTTGACTAAGGGCGGCCGTTTCACGGCAAAAGAGGCCGCGACTGATCGAGGTAGGCCGGATCGAAATCCGCCAACGCAACCAGCCCCTCGTAGTCATCGAACGTGACGAGCCCGCCCTGAAACGTGACGAGCCCACCTTCGCGGAGTTTGCGAAGGACGCGGTTGACGTGGATAGCACTTAACCCCAACGCATCCCCCAGATGATACTGTGTGAGCGGGCAGGCATAGCCTTGCCGACTTCCCATACCGACGAGTGACAGTCTCACGCCAAGCTCCAGCAGGAAATGCGCCATGCGCGCATCCGCATCGCGCCGCCCCAGCCCAACCAGATGCTCGACCACCATGGCCTCATCCCGCGACACGGCCCAAAGAATGGCCGTAGCCAGCCGGGGTGTATCTGCAAAGGCTTGCAGAAGATCGCTCACCAGAACTTCCGCAGCCTCAATATCGACGATGGGTTCGATTCCATGATCGGATGTGTGCAAAAGCACGCTGCGCAGCCCCAGAAAATCTCCCGGTATCTGGAAATCAACGATCTGCCGCGACCCGTCAGGCTGGATCTTGTAGGAAACGACCCAGCCCGCCGCCAGAATATAGGCCGCCTGTTCGGATTGGCCCTGATAAACCACATCGCGCCCAGCGGAGAAAGATCTCCTCCGCTGATGCAAACGCTCAAGAACGGCCAGTTCAGTCGCCGACAGTGCAACGAACGCGGAGAGCTTTTGGGTGAGTGGACTGGCTTTGATGTTCATTATCGGTCCCTCCCGAACCGGCTCGTATTCATAGAAGAATTCGGCGCTGAGACTGCTTTCGATCAGTACGGGATACCAATCTCTTTGTGAGTTTAGGACGATCAAGACCCAACCCGGTCATAATACAACGAACGAAAGAGGAATGCCCGATGTCAGACCCACAAGGCCCCGCAGGCATGGCGGCCTTCTCGATTTGCGAGGCCCTCCTACTTGCCTTGCAAGACAGCAATCTGCTGCCAGAGCGCGAGATTGTCGGCATTCTCCGCGATGCAGCAGCCACCCACGAAAATGCCCAAGGCCCTGAAAACGAGCGAAAATTGCACACGGCAACCGCCAAGCTGATCAATGAGATCATCGTTGGCGGCAACCTTTCGCAACGCTCGTAACGCCGACCCTCTTACGCTGGATAAGAAAAGCCTAAATGCTCAGCCTCTCAACCCGTTTTTGGGTCGGTCGGCTCGGTCTATGCTTCAGGAGGTCGTTTGGTTGCAGTCGGCGGTTTCGTATCTTTTTCTTGCGAGGCCTTTTTTTCGGCGGCCTCTTTCTTTGCCAAGTCGTTGAACGACATTCTGGCTTTCCTTTTCTGGCTGCCAGGGTATCAAGCAGCTTGTGATCCATAGTGGATCAATGCTCTCTTGGCAAAGGGAACATTGGCCAAAGCACTGAGTGCACCTTGTAATCCTCCTCGGCAGCCACCACATTTGATGGGCTACTGACCTCCATTCGACCCTCTGTTTTCCTTTGCCGGCTCACAGCGCTCGACACTGTCGTGAGAAGCCGGGCTGCCGCATGTTGTGGGCAGCGATAAAGTAAGGAAAATTCACATGGCCAACGGCACAGTGAAATGGTTCAACACCACCAAAGG
>CAYGNE010000310.1:0-3654 GCA_964351155.1 uncultured Rhodobacterales bacterium
CAAAACAGCAAGTCGCTACGGCAAAAGGCCGACAGGTGGAAAGCGCGGGAGAACATGGCCAAGGTATTCGCGTCGCAACGCGACATGACGAAAAAGAAGATCACTTCGATGAGATCGGAGAAGCGCAGGCAGCGCCGCGATTTGCGAACAAGGCGATCGAGAAGGCTCGCAAGGTCGCTGACAAACCGATCGGCCATGTTGTGCTGACGCATTACCATGCCTTGCGGGTGCTGGGCGCCATCGTCGGCACGCCTAGCCCGATGGGAACGCCATTCAGCGCTGCCGAGGCCTTTGGCAGCATCCTTGGCTTCGTACTGATGAACGAATGGTCGGCTCGTGACATCCGGGTTTGGGAAAACCACCCGCCGGGCATATTCAACGCCAAGACCTTCGGCACCTCGATCAGCCCCTGGCTGCCCAACCGACAAAGAAGTTCGTTGGATTGGAAGAGCTTGGCGTACTCGCGGATTTCGTGGCCTCCGATGCGGCGGCCTTGATGACAGGGACTGCCATGTCGATCGACGGTGGTTGAACTGCGCAATAGCCCTTGCAATCGTGGGGAATAGAATCATGATCAAACCGGTCCTCTTCGACTACTGGCGATCTTCAGCAAGCCATCGCGTGCGGATTGCGCTCAATCTGCTGGGGCTTAACGACGAGGCAAAGCCGGTTGTCCTGCTGAAAGAGGCGCACCGGGCGGACGACTATCTGGCACGAAATCCGAAGGGGCTTCTTCCGATGCTGGAAATCGACGGTACACAGCTGACCCAGTCCCTGGCGATCATCGAATACCTGCACGCAACGCGTGAGGGGTTGACGTTGCTCCCCTCCAATCCAATGGGGCAGGACCGCGTTCGGCAGCTTTCTTTCGCGGCTACAATGGAAATTCACCCGGTCTGCAATCTTGGGGTTGCCGCCCATGTGATCGGAATCACCCAAGGTAGCGATGCGGCAAAAGTCGCCTGGATGGGCCACTTCATCGAGCCGGGGCTGGCAGCTTGTGAGGCGCTTTTGGCGCAGGGACCCGGCACGGCATTCTGCAATGGCAACGGCCCGACGAGGGTCGATTGCTGCCTGATCCCACAGCGCTACAACACGGACCGTTGGGGCCTGGGTTTTTTTCGCGTACGCCAATATCAGCCCGGTCGCTGCCAGCGCTGCGGATCATCCTGCCTTCCAAACTGCCGATCGTGACACGATTGGCCCGCCAAGGGACTGAAATCATGCCCAACAAGACCATTTCGGCCAGCGCTGCCGCCGCACTCGTGCATGAAGGAGATACCGTTACGACATCGGGTTTTGTTGGCATCGGCGTGCCTGAGACGTTGCTCAAGGCGATTGGACAGCGGTTCGTTGACACAGGCGCGCCCTTGAACCTGACGCTTCTCTTTGCGGCGGGGCAAGGCGATGGTCGTGATCGGGGGTTGAACCATCTGGCGCATGAGGGGTTGCTTTCGCGGGTGATCGGCGGGCATTGGGGCCTGATCCCCAAGGTCGCGGCCCTGGCCACCAGTGGCAAAATCGAGGCCTACAACCTGCCTCAGGGCGTCATCAGCCAGCTCTTTCGCGATATCGCCGCGGGCAAGCCGGGTACACTGAGCCATGTCGGGTTGGAAACTTTTGTCGATCCGCGCAAGGGCGGTGGCAAGCTGAACGAAGCCACTACAGCCGATTTGGTCCGGTTGATGGAAATCGACGGCAAAGACTACCTTTTTTACAGGGCGTTGCCCATTGACGTTGCCTTGCTGCGCGGCACCACCGCAGACACCAAGGGCAATGTGACGATGGAAAACGAGGCCCTGACCATCGACAATCTTGCGCAAGCCACGGCAGCAAGGAATTCCGGCGGCGTGGTCATTGTGCAAGTGGAAAACGTCGTTTCTGCCGGATCTCTTAACCCGCGTGACGTAGTCATTCCGGGTGCGCTGGTCGATGCGGTGGTGATCGCCGAACCGGGCGACCATATGCAGACCTACAAGACCGCCTATTCCCCCGCCTTCACCGGCCGTTATCGCGCGCCGGTTGAAGATCAGCCGGCCATGCCACTGGACGCCCGCAAGGTTATTGCCCGCCGCGCGGCGTTTGAACTGCCGGTGAACGGCATCGTCAACCTTGGCATCGGGATGCCCGAAGGCGTTGCGTCAGTGGCGGCAGAGGAAAAGCTGCTCGACCATCTGACGCTGACGGCAGAGCCCGGCGTGATCGGAGGACAGCCCGCGTCAGGGCTGGACTTTGGCGCCGCGACCAACACCGATGCGGTCATCCCTCAGAACAATCAGTTTGATTTCTACGATGGCGGTGGGCTCGATATCGCCATTCTCGGCATGGCCCAGGTGGATGCGGAGGGCTCGGTCAATGTGTCGAAATTCGGGCCGCGGCTCGCCGGCGCCGGAGGCTTCATCAACATCAGCCAGAACGCGCGCAAGGTCGTGTTTGGCGGCACCTTCACCTCGGTTTCGCTGGACTTCGACATCAAAGACGGTGCCGTGGTCCTGCGGCGCGAAGGCGAGGTAAAAAAATTCGTCGAATCTCTGGGTCATGTCACCTTCTTCGGCCCTCGTGCTGCACGACTTGGGCAGCCGGTGCTGTTCGTGACCGAACGCTGCGTTTTCCGCCTTGTCGAAGGCGGTCTCGAACTGATTGAAATTGCGCCGGGCATCAATCTTGAGCAGGACATTCTGGATCAAATGGCTTTCCGCCCGATCATCAACGACGTGCAACCGATGGATGCACGCATCTTCCGTCAAGAGCCGATGGCGCTGGACATTGACTTGCTCGCGCTGGATCTGGATGTCAGGATCGCACTGGACAGGAACAGCGGGCGGTTGTTCATCAATCTCGAAAAGATGCGCATAAGAAACCGGGGTGACGTGGATCGGATCGTTCAGCGCGTCGAAGAAATCTGCGCCACGCGCGCCGACAAGGTCGATGCAATCGTGAACTACGATGGCACAGTTATCTATCCGGAAATCGAGGATGACTACACCGCAGCAGTCCGGGACCTCGAAGACCGCTTCTACGCCACCACGACCCGATACTCGGCCTCGGCCTTCATGCGTATGAAGTTGGGCAAATATTTCGACCGGGGACGATCGACCCACGTCTTTGAGACCGAAGCCGAAGCACGGGCATTTGTGAAGTCGCCGTCGGGATCTCGCTAATCCGGCGCCTCGCGGGGGGAGTGGGCAAAACTTGGGGGGTCTTTGTCTATGATGGCTGTTTCACCGCAGAGGAATTGCCATGGATGCGCGGATCATCGTCGAGACGACATTTGAGAACGGAGCTACGAAGACGCGGCGCCTGGGGCGCTTTTCCCGCCCCCTTCAGAGTACACAGCCCGAGGGCTTTGGGTTGCTGCTCGGAGATGCGAAATCCATGCTATGGCAATTGCAGCAAGCGATCCTCCTTGACCAGATCGAGGAGATCTCTGAAGCGAGCAGGATTTGTCCTGACTGCAACAAGGTTAGAGCCATCCATGACTATCGACCCAGGGTTCTGGACAGATAGTGTCCGAGCGCGTGGTGTAATTTCCGCACCGCCAACGGTGGAATCCCGGGTGGCTATCGAGGTGTATGGTCGAGGTGGAGTTTGATGTTTGGAACAGGTCCTGAGGCCGCACCAGCCGGCATTGTCCGGCCCAGGTCACAGGAGGTG
>CAYGNE010000311.1:0-3638 GCA_964351155.1 uncultured Rhodobacterales bacterium
GTTCTCGTCGCCTTCGTCACCTTCGTCGTTCTCGTTGCCTTCGTCATCCTCGTTTCCTTCGTCGCCTTCGGAGCCTTCGTCGCCCTCGTCGCCCTCGTCACCTTCGTCGTCTTCGTTGCCCTCGTCGGCTTCGTCACCTTCGTTACCCGAATTTTCCGACTGATCCGGATCCGGAATTGGCATACCGCCTGTTATGGCGGCGGCTTGTTCGGACGTCAGTTCGATGATTTCATCCGCTTCGGTTTCAAGACCGGCAGTCGTCGAACGCAGGATCGAAAAAAGTGTCATAGTTCAGTTCTCCAATATTCAAAATGAAACAACCAAATGGTCATTCCCTGTCGACCAGACCCAAAAACAGCCCAGTGCTTGTTGTTGTGTTGCGCGTCAGCCGTTCGCCTGCAGCGCGTGATGGACAGCGCCGACAGAATCCAGCGTGTGCCGGGTGCCTGTCAGCAATCCATCATCGGTGACCGTTGGACTGTTTTTCTGATGCCAGTCGTCATCTGTGACGAACCCCCGCGCTTTCGCACGAAGAAACAGTTGCTCGGCCATGTTAAATTTCAGACTCGGGCATGGCAGTTTGCCTGCTTCGCCCGAGGCATAGTCGTTATGAACAAATTTGAACGCGCAGGCGCCGCCGCAGGCGGGCAAAAGCTTGCAATCTGCGCAAACCTCGTTTTCGAATGGGGACCATGTATTCCACATCGCTTCGGTTCCGGCGTCTTTCTTGCGAGTATTACCCATGACGCTGCCGACGCGTAGGGTGGAATCCATTACCGTGTCCCAGCATTTGTGAAGATCGCCATTGGGCACCACCACATAGCTGTTCGGTTTGACGGCCGTGCACATTCCCAGGAAACGCGGCATGCGGGGCAATGCCATCAACCCCTTCTCGAATGCCAGTTCCTGAAGGCGGCTTTCCACATCCGCGTAGTCGGTCTTGGACAGACAACTGTCGCAGCCGCTGGAATTTTCCGCGACGCTTTCAACCGGTGCGAAATAGACCGACACACCATCCTTGATGCCCAACCCGGCGGCGTGCAGCACATCCAGAACCGCACGGGCATCAGACTCGTTCTGACCGTCGATATTCACACGCACGGACACTTTGAGCAGCTTGCGTGCCGTCACGGCCTTGATGTTGTCGATGATCTTCTGAAACGTGCCACGCCCGCTGGTCAGGTGGCGGCGGCTGTCATGTGCCGCTTCGTCGCCGTCAATCGTGATCTGAACCCGAGTCACCCGCGCCTTTTGCAGCTTCTCGGCCACCGGCACGGTCATCTTGTAGCCGTTGGAGATCATCATCGAGGTGTATTTTATGCCGTTGTCATCGCAGTACCTGATCGCTTCTGCAGAAACGTCCCAGATCGCCTCCTGGTCCATCAATGGCTCGCCACCGTACCAGGTGAGATGAAAGCTCTTCTTGCCCTTCAGCCTGTCGAGCACGAACTTCTTGGTCGCCGCCCGCACCTTTGGGGTCATCTTGGTCAGGGGCTTGTCCAACCCCTGAAAACAGTAATGGCAGCCAAAATTGCAAGACAGGGTCGGCGCGATGGTCAGCATCATGTGCCCGTCATTCTGCCGGATCCGGTCATAGCTCGCCCGGACGGTTTCCCTTTCATCCGCATCCGCATTCAGGACATAGCCGCCCTGAACGAACCCGCGATAAATCGGCTCAAACTCGGTCGCGCCATTTTCGATCAAATCCGTCCACATCGCCATGTCGCGCGCGTTCCAGATCGAAAAGGACTGCGACACGGTGTTATAGGCCAGATGCCGGCTGTTGGTCAGCGGCACCAGCACCGTGTATCGGGATGGTTTGATGAATGTAGCTGCGCCCTGTTCATGGCTGCTGTGAATTTGTCCGTCAGGCATAGCGTTCTTCCTCCCGCTGGCTGGCGAACAGCATGAACACCGTCAGAGACAAAGCAGTCGCTGCAGAGGCAAAGAACACCGCATAGGACCACATTTCCGCCTCGGTCAGCGCCAGGGAAATCACCTGGCCAAATATCACGACCGTCGCACCGTGGATGACTGCAACCACGAATACATTGCTTCCGATCATGCGCAAAGTCAGGAAAAACAGACCTGCTCCGGCTGCGATCATCGCCTCGGGCACTCCGAGGGGAAGGTAAAATATGAACAGCGCCAGGGTGGAAATAGCAAAGGTCTGCATCGCATCAGCGCCAAATGCCTTGACGGCGGCTTCGCGAAAAAACAGTCCTTCGGCGATGCCAACGAGAAACACCTGCAGAACAATCGCGGAGATCAGGAGGTCGGGCACGATGGGGTTCACATCCAACCGCATCACCGCGAAACCATAGGCAGCCGGCAATGCCCAAAGCAGTGGCCCCAGAAAAACGCCCAGCAGCGTCCGCGGCCAGGTCCAGTTCAGGTGCTCGTGCCCATAGAGCGGCTGGCGCGGTCGGCGAATTGTCGAGATTATGTCTCCACGCAACAACAGCAGTGCACCCAGAATAAGTGCCCCGTAGATTATTGCCTTCATGTCCGATGGGGTCAGCCCAAAAAATCCTTGCCGGAGAGTCTCGCTCAAACCGACGGTAATGAAAAATATGATGGCAAATGCGATCTGCACCAAATGCCCCCAGGAACAAACTCAACCACTAAAAAAACACGCCCTCGAAGGATGCGGGACAGGTTAATGATTCGTAAAGTAATTTTTTGATGCATATTTACCTTGGGTCACCGACATGTCGGTGTGTTCGTATGATCAGATCGGGCGATTCCTATATTTGGTATATCCCACCTTGGCTTCCGCAACATGTTGATTTTCAAGTAGGGGAACTGGTCGAAGAATTCCCCTTGCCTGACACAAAACCGGACAGTGGAAACATGGGAATTTCCGGTCAAGAATCCGGAAAACAGCGCGCGGTTCTTGACGACAGACGAAGTGTCTTCGTCTGTCAGGCCTTTGATCACGTCGCGCAGGGTGGTGACATCCTCACTACCGAGCCAGTCCGAAAATGACGTGTTCCGAAAGACAAATCCAAGATCCGCCGCCCTTGCATCGCGACCCCGAACCCTTCGAAAAGAAAAAAGGCCGCGCTGAAAGCGCGGCCTTTCCGGTGTTGAAAACGATGGTCTGTCAGCGCTTGGAGAACTGGAAGCTCTTGCGTGCCTTGGCCTTGCCGTACTTCTTGCGTTCCACGACCCGGCTATCGCGGGTCAGGAACCCGGCGGCCTTCAGAGCGCCGCGAAGGCTCGGATCATACAGCTGCAGAGCCTTGGAAATACCGTGCTTGACCGCACCTGCCTGGCCCGAGAGGCCACCGCCCTTGACGGTCGCATTCACGTCAAACTGGTCTTCGACGCCAGCAATGGTGAACGGCTGCCGCAGGATCATCTGCAACACGGGGCGGGCAAAATAGGACTTCATTTCCTTGCCGTTGACGGTGACCTTGCCGGAACCGGGCTTGATCCAGACACGGGCCACCGCATCCTTGCGCTTGCCGGTGGCATATGACCGTCCAAGATCATCGCGGACGGGTTCGCGGTTGGTCTCGATTTCCGGAGCCGCTTCGATTCCTGCAACTTTGTTCAGGTCTTCGAGTGTGTTGATTTCTTCAGCCATGACTCATCAGCTCCGCGTGTTTTTCTTGTTCATGGATTTCACATCC
>CAYGNE010000312.1:0-3617 GCA_964351155.1 uncultured Rhodobacterales bacterium
GCGCTTACTCTGCCGCAGCGGCTTTTGTGACTTTCAGTGAACCGCCCGCTTTTTCAACTGCCTCGACAGCAGCTTTCGACGCACCGGTCACTTCCAGATCAACCTTGGCGCTGATCTCGCCTTTGGCCAGAACGCGGATACCGTCCAGCTTGCGGCGGACCAGACCGGACGCAACCAGAGCGTCTTCGGTGATCGCAGCCGAAGCGTCCAGCTTGCCGGCTTCGACGAATTTCTGGATCAGACCCAGGTTGATAACGGCGAATTCCTTGCGGTTCGGCTTGTTGAAGCCACGCTTGGGCAGGCGCTGATAGAGCGGCATCTGGCCGCCTTCATAGCCGTTGATGGCCACGCCCGAACGGGATTTCTGACCCTTGATGCCGCGCCCGGCGGTCTTGCCGGTGCCGGAGCCGGGGCCACGGCCAACGCGTTTGCGTTTCTTGGTTGCGCCGTCGTTATCGCGCAGTTCATGCAGTTTCATGTCGCTTCTCCTTTGCCGGATGCGGCCCCCAGCGACGGGAGCGGCCGAACACGGCGTTATAGATGTGAGTCGTGCGGACCCGTCGAGTCCACCGGGGGCGTATAGACGCGGATCCGGCAGGGATCAAGAGGCGCGTCGCGTTCGCCTAGATCGCGAGGAGATCGACCTGTGTCGATATCCCGGCAAAGCCGTCCGCCGTCAACCGGTGGAAACCATCCGAATAAACATGGACGCCGGCGTAGAGCCCGGACAGCAGCGACCATATCTGGTCGTTGCGGCCGGTATCGGTGGACGACGGGGTGTATTCGAGAAAGATCGGCGGGCGATGTTGCCTGAGCAGGGTTTCCATGCCCCTGATCGCTTCGAGTTCGTGGCCTTCGACATCCAGCCAGATCAGCCCGATATCCGCGCCGGCAACACCGGCGGAGCCGAGGATGTCGTCCGTCCGGGCGACCTCTACCGTGAAACGCTGGCTGCGCGCGTCATTGTTGGCGCCGCCACCAAGGCGCGAGCCGCCGCGATTGATCAGGTCGCGGGTGAATTCCGCCTGCCCGGCGTGATCGGAGGCGGCAAGGCACAGAACCCGGCATTTTCCGCTCAGGCCATTGAGGGCAAGGTTTCGTTCAAGGACGCGCTTGTTTTCCGGGTCCGGTTCGATGGCGACAACATGGCCGCAATCCAGATCGCGAAAGAAGTAGATCGTCTGGGTGCCGATATTCGCGCCGATTTCAAGAACCGTCGAGCCGGGGCGGAACCGCCCGTGCTCTTGCAGCGCGGATTTCAGATCGCGCACCGACTGCCGCGCAAAGTCGCCGGTTGCCATGATCTGCCGTCCGATCACGTCATTGGGATAGAACAGGATGCCGTGATCGTCGGTTTCGCGGAAGAACAGCACACCCTGGGCGGCAAAGGAATCGAGAATGGCGCGGCTCAGCCTGGAATTGCCGCGCAGCTTCTGAATGATTGCATCCGCAAGTACCGTTCGTAATCCCACCGGCTGGCCTTTGTTTCCGTCGTCGCGTTGACCGTGTTGCGCCGTGGTCATCTTCCTTGTCGGATATGTCAAGGGACGCGGAGCATGGCAGGGCCATTTCGTGCGGCGGTCAGGTGCGGTTTGCCTCTTCCCAGGCCAGTGTCACGAGGTCGGACCGGTGCAGGCCGAATTCGACCAGTTCCCGGTCGCTGAGCATCTGCAGCTCACCATAGGCGCGGTTGAACGCGGCCCGGCGGGCACGGTTGGTCCTGAAACGTTCGATCACGCTGTGCAGGCGCGCGCCGAGATACGGGGAAATCGCCAGCATGTTCTGGGCATGTGTCATTTATTTTGTCCTTTCGGGGAGGGTGGCGGCCCGGTGGCCAGCCAGCCGGTAAGTGTCAAACCGGCAGATATGCCCGGCGGTTTGCGGTAACAACGGCCAGTTCGGTCTTGCCGCTATGCGTCATGATCATGGGTCGTGGCGCCACCAGGGGCCGGGGCGGGGTAAAGGCGAGGAGAATTCGCCTACAAGGTCTGGACGTCTGACCTATTCACGCCTACGCTCTGGCCGAGGGAGGACCAGAGACATGGCGACCGGCAGCAACATCCGCACCTATTTCGAGGGCACATGGCATGATGGTGACGTCCCGGTCATGCGCGCCGCGGACCATGGCACATGGCTGGGCAGCGGCGTGTTCGACGGCGCCCGCATGTTCAACGGGCTGACGCCGGACCTCGCCGCGCATTGTGCCCGGGTCAACCGATCGGCCAGGGCGCTGATGGTCACACCGACAGTGACGACCGAGGACATGGTCGCAATCGTCAAGGAAGGTCTGGCCAGCTATGACCGTGGTGCGGCCGTTTATATCCGCCCGATGTACTGGGGCATCGACGGGGACGCGACCGCCATCGTGCCGAAACCGGACCGCACGGGCTTTGCCATCTGCCTGGAGGAAATCCCGATGGCGCCGCCCGGCGCCTCGGCAACGCTGACCCGTACCCGGTTCCGGCGGCCGGTCCTGGAAAACGCCGTTGTCAATGCCAAGGCCGGGTGCCTGTACCCGAACAACGCGCGCATGCTGAGCGAGGCGCGGTCCAGGGGGTTCACCAATGCGCTGGTGGCGGATGCGATGGGCAACGTGGCGGAAACCGCCACCGCGAACATTTTCATGGTGCGCGACGGCGAGGTGTTCACCCCGGTCCCCAACGGCACGTTCCTGTCCGGGATCACCCGGGCGCGCCACATCGTCCACCTGAAGGCTGACGGGGTCACGGTGCACGAAACCGTCCTGGGTTTTGACGATTTCGAGGCCGCCGACGAGGTGTTCATGACCGGCAACATGTCCAAGATCACGCCGGTCACCGCCTTTGATGACCGGCAATACCAGATCGGGCCGGTGACCCGGCGATTGCGCGAAATGTACTGGGACTGGGCGGCCAGCGAGGGTGCGGGCGTCTAAGTCATTGCCAGCAGGTATCGGCTGCGTCATGATCACGGCGCAAAGGGGATGAACCGTCATGCGCAAGTTTCTTGTCGTTCTGGATGACAGCCGCGAATGTCTGAATGCCATGCGCTTTGCGGCGATGCGCGCCGCGCATACCGGCGGTGGCGTGGCGATTCTGTCGATCATTCCACCGGATGAGTTCAACCACTGGATCGGCGTGGCCGAAGTGATGCGCGAGGAAGCGCGCGAGCGGATTCATGCGCATTTCGAGGTGTTTGCCAAATGGATGCGCGACCGGCTGGGGGTCGACCCGGAACTGATCATCCGCGAGGGCGAGGCGGTGCCCGAGATCATCGGGCAGATCAAGGATGATGCGGAAATCGGGGTTCTGGTGCTGGGGGCGGGTACCGACAAGAAGGGCCCCGGCCCGCTGGTGTCGCAACTGACCCGCGCATCCGGATCCCTGCCGATACCGATCACCATCGTGCCGGGCGACCTGAGCAAGGAAAAGCTGGAAGCGATCACCTGAACCGGGCCGCGGCCTGTCGGTCCGCAGTGCCGGGTTGGGCGGCGCATGGACCCGCTCACGCCGGCCGGCCCGGCGCTTTGCGCGGCGCCAGGTTAGAACCATTCTAAACCTTGACTTGGACCACCTGCGGGCGCATATCGAATGCAAGCAACCCGGAGACGCGCCATGTTCATCCAGACCGAATCCACA
>CAYGNE010000313.1:0-3609 GCA_964351155.1 uncultured Rhodobacterales bacterium
ATCAGGGCGCCAACGCGGTGCCCGGTCAGCCGGTATGCCTTGGAAAAGGAATAGAGATGTACAAGCGTGTCGTCCCATTGCGGATCGCTGAACAGATCGTGCGGCGCCCCCTCGCGGCTGTCAAAATCGCGATAGGTTTCATCCACCAAAAGCTTGATGCCCCTTGATCGTGCAAGCTCGAAAAACGCGCGAACAAGCGTGTCGGGATATTCGGCACCTGTCGGATTGTTCGGGGTGACAAGCGTTATCGCCCGAGTGCGGTTTGTGATCAGCGCCGCGGCCTGATCCGGATCGGGTAGCATGTCGGCGCCCACAGGCAGCGGCACACCATGAACATCCGCCATGGCCAGCCACATTTTATGGTTGAAATACCAGGGTGTTGGAAGGATTACTTCATCCCCGGCGCCGGTCAGGGCGGCGATCGCGGCGCAAAACGCCTGATTGCACCCCGATGTGATTGCGACATGCTGTGGGCTGACCTCGCCGCCATAACGCACGCCCACCTGACTGGCCAGTTCCGCGCGCAGGTCCGGATGACCAAGCACCGGGCCGTAAAGGTGTGCGGCATCCGTGTTGAGGACAAAATCGGCCATGGCCTGCCGCAGTTCGGGTGGAGGCGGCGCGACCGGTGCGGCCTGTGACACCAGGATAAGCGGCCTGTCAGCCGGCTGCGATACACCCTTGAGCCAGCCATAGGTTTCGACGATGGGCGACTGAAATGTCGATTGGGTGCGTGTCATTGCACACCTCCGGGGCCGGCTGTTCCGGTGGGGCGGGGCGCAGGTTCAGTCCGTGCCACGATATGGTTCGACATACTGCAACGCCATGTCCCATGGAAAGAAGATCCAGGTATCCTGGCTGACCTCGGTGATGAATGTATCAACCTGTGGGCGGCCCTTTGGTTTCGCGTAAACGGTTGCAAAATGCGCCTTGGGGAACATTGCGCGCACGACTTCCAGCGTCTTGCCGCTGTCGACAAGGTCATCGACGATCAGAATGCCAGTGCCGTCGCCCATGATCTCTGGGTCGGGGGCCTTGAGGACCTTGGCGTCGGATTGTTTCTGATGGTCATAGGACTTGATGCTGATTGTATCGACGGTTCTGATGTCCAGTTCGCGCGCGACGATCATTGCGGGCGCCATGCCACCGCGCGTGATGGCGACAACGGCCCGCCAGGCCCCGTTGTCCGGACCATAGCCGTCGAGACGCCAGGCCAGCGCGCGGCTGTCGCGATGGATCTGGTCCCAGCTGATGTGAAAGCCTTTTTCATGGGGAAGGCGGTCGGTCATGGCAGCACCTTTCGGGTTAGCGTTCCAGAAGCAACCGCAGTCCAAGCGCGCCCAGAACGGCGGCGGCGATGCGGTCGAAAACGGGTTTGGCGTTCAGGTACCGGCGGCGGACCGCGCCGGTGGACAACAGGATCGCCAGGATTGGTTGCACGACAAGTTCAACGGACAAGTGGTTGAAAAATATGAATGCCTTTTCGCCCGCCGACAGGTGTTCCGGAAAGATAACCAGCAAGACAGCCGCCGCGAACAGCACCGATTTGGGGTTGCCGAGATTGATCAGTATTCCCTGCAGAAACACCCGTCGCCCGGATGGTCCGACGGGTTCGTCCAACGGCGACCGCGCGTCTTTCCATGTCTGCCAGGCGACAAAGATGAGATAGGCTGCGCCAGCTGTCTTGAGCGTGAGATAGGCCCATGGAAACAGTGCAAACAACCCCTGCAGTCCCAAAAGCGCCATCAGAGTCCAGCCTGCCGCCATGACCGAAAGCCCCGTTGCCGCGGCGATGCCGGCCCGCCGGCCTCGCGCCAGCGACGTGCGGGTGAGAAACAGCAGCGACGGCCCGGGGGTCATGATCGCCGCCAGAAGCGTCAGGTTGAAGAGAACCACATGGGTCAGTTCCATCGAAGGGTCAGCCCTTGGACATGTCGGGCGCGTCGACGGCTTTCATGCCGACCACATGATACCCGGCGTCCACATGCAGGACCTCGCCCGTGGTGCCCGAGCCAAGATCGGACAAAAGATACAGCGCGGACCCGCCGACATCATCGATCGTCACGTTGCGGCGCAGGGGCGAATTGTACTCGTTCCATTTCATTATGTAGCGGAAATCGCCGATGCCACTGGCGGCCAGGGTCTTGATCGGACCGGCGCTGATCGCGTTGACACGAATGCCGTCCTTGCCCAGGTCCTCGGCCAGATAGCGGACCGACGCTTCGAGCGCGGCCTTGGCGACGCCCATGACGTTGTAATGAGGCATCACGCGCTCGGCCCCATAGTAAGTGAGCGTAAGGCAGGATCCGCCGCTGTTCATCATCTTCTCGGCGCGCTGCACGACGGCGGTGAACGAATAGACCGAGATATCCTTGGACAGTTGGAAATTGGCGCGGCTCGTATCGACGTAACGACCGCGCAATTCGTTCTTGTCCGAAAAGCCGATGGCATGGACGATGAAATCCATCGTGCCCCACTGATCCTTCAGCGACTCAAACAGCGCGTCGACCGAGGTTTCGTCGCCAACATCACAAGGCAGCACGATTTTACTGCCCAATTGCTCTGCCAGTGGATCGACCCGCTTTTTCAGGGCATCCCCCTGGTAGGAAAAGGCAAGCTCGGCACCCGCATCCGCGAGCGCCCTGGCAATTCCCCAGGCAATGGATTTGTCATTGGCCAGACCCATGATCAGACCGCGTTTTCCTGCCATAAGCTGGTTTGACATTTTTTTCTCCGCCATCATCGCGTTAGGCCTTGACCTTTAGGCGATTGACCTGACTGCTTCAAGTGTGGCTGGATGGCAGCCCGCCCCATATTGCCGGACGGCTACCATCACGCAGAAAGAAAGAGAGAAAGATGAGCGACCGGGACGGAATTTTTGCCGGAGACGATCCCTTCGAGATTGCGCAGCGTTGGCTGAGCGAAGCGGAACAGACCGAGCCGAACGATCCAAACGCCATCGCGCTCGCCACGGTGGACGCCGAAGGTCTGCCCAATGTGCGCATGGTTCTCTTGAAGGAAATCGAACCGGCAGCCTTCGTGTTCTACACCAACTATGGCAGCCAGAAAGCGCAGGAACTGGACCACGTTGGCAAGGCCGGTTTCGTGATGCACTGGAAATCATTGCGCCGGCAGATCCGCGTGCGGGGCACGATCAGTCGCGAAGATGGCCCTCAGGCCGACGCGTATTTTGCATCGCGATCCCTGAAGAGTCGGCTTGGGGCGTGGGCCTCGCGGCAGTCTCAGCCGCTGAGCAGCCGCGCGTCCCTGATGGCCGAAGTTGCCAAGGTCACGGCAAGACACGGGCCAAATCCGGCACGCCCGCCATTCTGGGGTGGGTACCGGTTGACGCCGAGCTATATCGAGTTCTGGGCAGACGGGATGTTTCGGATGCATGACAGATTTGCCTGGCGGCGCTCAGAACCGGCTTTGGAATGGAGTATTCAGCGCCTCAGCCCTTGACATCCACGTTACGTGAAATGCAACACTTTGTAATATCAGCGGTTTTTTCGCTTGAATTTGGAGCTTAAACTTGGTCACAGTTTCGTGTAAGATAAATGTGGGTGGCACAAGAGTTATGGTTAGTTTGTGGCGGACGATCTGAACAGC
>CAYGNE010000314.1:0-3529 GCA_964351155.1 uncultured Rhodobacterales bacterium
TCGCCTGCCCCGGCATGGACTATTGCGCCCTGGCAACGGCCCGTTCGATCCCGGTTGCCCAGCAGATCGCCACCCGGTTCGCGGAATTGAAGATCGAGAACGACATCGGTCCGCTCAAGATCAAGATTTCGGGCTGCATCAATGCCTGCGGGCATCATCACGTGGGGCATATCGGCATTCTCGGGCTGGATCGCGCCGGGGTGGAGAACTATCAGATCACGCTTGGCGGAGACGCGACCCAGAACGCGCAGCTCGGCGACCGCGTCGGGCCCGGGTTTTCGGCCGACGCGGTCATTCCTGCCATCGAACGATTGGTCCAGGCCTATCTCGAGCTGCGGTCCGAGTCGGCGGAAACCTTCCTTCAGACCTATCGCCGTGTCGGCCTCGCCCCGTTCAAGACCGCGCTCTATCCAGAGGCCCGGGCTCATGCCGCGTGACGACACGGGCCTGCTGCGGGCGATCCAGCGGGACACAGCACCGGCTACGGATCCGGAGCCGCGCGAACTGGCCCGGGTGTTGAATGAGCGCTATCGGCATCACAGCGCCACGTCCGTCATGCAGGGCGCGCTTGGAGATGCCGGGGAGATCGCGCTGGTCTCGAGTTTCGGTGCGGAATCGGTTGTGCTGCTTCACATGGCGGCTGTGATCGACCGGGCTGCTCCGGTGCTCTTCATTGATACCGAGATGCTGTTCACGGAAACGCTGGTCTATCAGACCGAGGTGGCCGAAAGACTGGGTCTGACCAATCTCAGGATATTGCGCGCGCCGGACATTGCCACGCGCGACCCGGACAACCGCCTGCACAAACACGACCCCGATGCCTGCTGCACCCTTCGCAAGACGGAACCGCTCAACCGGGCGATAGCTTGTTTTGACGGCTGGATCACGGGACGCAAACGGTATCAGTCGGGACGGCGCGCAACGCTGGATTTCTTTGAGGTCGATGCCGCCAGCAACAAGCTGAAGATCAATCCGCTTGCCCATTGGGCGCCAAAAGACGTGCGCGCCTACATGGACGAGAACCGCCTGCCCCGCCATCCGCTTGTGGCACGCGGCTATCCTTCGATCGGCTGTGCGCCCTGCACCTCGCCGGTGAAGGAAGGCGAAGACCCCCGCGCCGGTCGCTGGCGCAATCAGGACAAGGATGAATGCGGCATTCACATCGTGAATGGCAAAGTCGTCCGCACAGGAGCAAACGCATGAACACGATCGTCACCGATACCGGATTTGGACTGGATGACTGGACAGACGGGTACGCGTCTCTGGGCGAGGCCGCCAATGACGTTCCGGCGCTTGATCTGGATCCGGATACGGACCCGGCAGGAATTCCGCTGCATCCGGGACTTCGAATGATCCGCATCGCCTTTCCGAGTTTTGCCGATGGGCGCGGCTTTACCATTGCCCGACAATTGCGCCTGCTCGGATATTCCGGTCGCCTGAGAGCAAGTGGTCACGTTCTGGCGGATCAGTATGCAATGGCGCGGCGCGCCGGGTTTGACGAGGTCGAGATCGACGACACCCTTGCCAGGCGGCAACCCGAACACCAGTGGCTCGCCCGGTCAAACTGGCGTGATCACGACTATCAGTCGCGCCTGCGCGGCTAAGCCCCCTTTCCCTGACATACATCAAAGATTAATCAGAGGTGTCGGTTTACCAGACCGGCAGTGTAAACGATGACAGAGATGAGCCCTGTGACCCACGCCGCGACCGACGCCAAACCCGTCAAGACACCGACCCTGCCCGATGCCCAGACCGTGACATCGGTCAAACACTGGACGGACCGGCTGTTTTCTTTTCGGGTGACCCGCCCGCAAACCCTTCGTTTCCGATCCGGCGAGTTCGTCATGATCGGGCTTTTGGGCGACAATGGCAAACCGCTCTTGCGGGCCTATTCCATCGCTTCGCCGGCTTGGGATGACGAGTTGGAGTTCTATTCGATCAAGGTCCAGGACGGCCCTCTGACCAGCAAGCTGCAGCATATCGAGGCCGGTGATCAGATCATCTTGCGTCCGAAACCGGTGGGTACGCTGGTGCATGACGCGTTGTTGCCGGGCAAACGCATATGGTTCTTTGCAACCGGGACTGGCTTTGCACCATTTGCGTCACTGCTTCGCGAACCGGAAACCTATGAAAACTATGACGAGGTCGTGATCACCCACACCTGCCGCGATGTTGCCGATCTGGAATATGGCCGGGAGCTGATCGAAAACCTCCGGCAGGATGAGATGATGATCGAACTTCTGGGTGCCGAAAATCTGGGTAAGATCCGCTATTACCCAACGACCACACGCGAAAAAAGTCCGAAAATGGGCCGGATCACCACGCTGCTCCAGGATGGAACCGTATTTGCCGACCTTGGGATCGAACCGATCAACCCGGAAACGGACCGGGCCATGGTGTGCGGATCGCTGGGGTTCAATCTGGACCTCAAGGAAATCCTTGAAGGTTTCGGCCTTGAAGAAGGCGCCAATTCCGATCCAAAACACTATGTGGTTGAAAAGGCCTTTGTCGGCTGATCCCCCTGATCAGCCCTCGCCGCTGCCAGACCTTCAACACGATCCGGGCCGCACGTAACACGGCCCGGATTTTCTCATAATGCGATTCACAGACCCAAGGCTGTCTTGATCTGCTCAAGCATACCCTTGAGCAGCTCGGGACTGTCCTTGGCGTTTTCCAGACCGGTTTTCAGGGTTGTCTTCTGCACCGCGCTCAGGTCCGAGTTGTCGACGGCGGCAACCACCTTGTCATAGTCAAATCCGTCGACCGTCAACAGATCGCCAAGATCGCCGGTCGTGTCGGTAACGGCAGCTGCGGCGCTTTCCGTGGTCTCGGTGACAGCGTCCATTGCACCGGCGGCCACATCGCTCGCGGCGTCGGTTACGCTATCTGCGACATCGGCTGCCGCGTCCGCGGCCGCCTCGGTCTGTTCTGTCACGGCGGTTGCGGTATCGCTGGCGGTTTCGGAAGCCGACTGCATCGTGTCACCAACAGTTTCAGTCGCCGAGTCCACCGCCTCGCCTGCCGTTGTGGCCGCCTGACTGACCGCCTCTCCAACCGCACCCGCGGCGTCTTCCGCAGCCTCCGTCGCTGTCTCGGCTTCCTTGACGATCTCGTCCACGAGCGTACCGGAATCGCTGTCCGTCGTATCTCCGGCGTCGCTTTGCTCGCCTGACGTGCTCTCGGTGGACCCGGCCGGTTCGATGACCGGTTGCTCCGCAGCTTGCTGCCCGCTGTACCACATGTATCCTGCGCCGGCCGCCAGCGCGATGATAACGATCCAAATGACTGGTTTCATTCGATATTACTCCCAAATAGTGTCCGGCTCGCCCTATGCGGACCGATTGCCCTCTAAGTGCAACCGCGCGGGTATGTGGACAAGGGGGAAGTTCGGTAATTTCGTCGCATCGGCGGAAATCCGGCAATGAATTGCGACTTGAACCGAATTGCTGCTAAAGCTAGGTTTGCACTTCGTAAATTCTAACCTCCAAAGGAACGATTCCATAGCCCGCAGACCTCACAACGCGCCGCC
>CAYGNE010000315.1:0-3493 GCA_964351155.1 uncultured Rhodobacterales bacterium
ACCATTTGCGCAGGATACCGGCACGTTCCTTGCCGGTCATTGCCGCCCATTCCTTTTGCGCGTCCTCGGCCTGTGCGATTGCATCGGCGACTTGTTCGCGGCTCAGGTCGGCGACCTGCGCGATGACATCGCCCCGGGCCGGATTTGTGACGTCGAACGTGCCGTTGTCGCCGTCGATCCACTGTCCGCCGACATAGGCCTTGGTGGCCAGCAATTCGGGATCCTTGAGCAGTGATTTTAAGTCAGTCGTTGCGTCCAGCATGGATTCATCCTCCGGAAAAAAATGTCTCGCGCAGCCAAAGCAGGTGGGGCATGAATTGTCCAGAGCATCAAGGGAGAGAGATCGCGATGAGGCTGGACGATGCCTATGCCAACGCCGCCTATATCGAGAATGCGGAAACCTATCCGCCGCGTTGGGAGGCCGCGGCGAAGGGTTTCAGGGACCGGTTGGGCTCCAGGGCCGAACTGGGTCTTCCTTATGGCACCGGAGAGCGGCAAGCCTATGACCTGTTTCATCCCGAAGGAGAGGCGAAGGGCGCGGTGATATTCATCCACGGGGGGTACTGGCTGAAGTTCGACCGCAGTTTCTGGTCACATCTCGCCGCCGGGCCGCTTGCATGTGGCTGGGCGGTGGCAATGCCGTCCTATGATCTGTGTCCGACGGTGTCGATTGCAGACATCACCCGCCAGGTTTCGGCGGCGGTTCAGTCGGTGGCCACGCGAATACGCGGGCCGGTCACCGTGACCGGGCATTCCGCCGGCGGGCATCTTGCCGCGCGGATGCTCGACAAATCGGTCATGCCGGGGCCCATCGCCGGGCGGTTCAGGGCGATTGTTCCGATCTCTCCGCTCTCCGATCTGCGGCCGCTGATTGAAACGTCGATGAACGCCGACTTCAAGCTGGACGTTCGGGCCGCCGAGGCCGAAAGCCCGGTTCTGATGACTGACAGGCACGCCGCGAAAGTCACTGTCTGGGTCGGTGAACAAGAGCGCCCGGCCTTTCTGGATCAGGCACGCTGGCTGGCCGAGGCGTGGCGAGCGGATCACGTCATTGCGCCGGCCCGGCATCATTTCGATGTGATCGACGATCTTGAGCGACCCGAAAGCAAGTTGGTTGCGACGTTGACCGGCGGCACCTGACCCGCGCCCGCGGTCACATCGGATCATTCAGAGGCAGGGCGTTTCCGGTCATCGGACATGCACGAGAGGCTTGCGCCGAATCCCAACCTGCGCCAGATTGCGCGCGGGCGAGGCGATGGCGTCGCAACGCCGGCATGCTGGCGCGCCCGTTTCGATCGTCCTGAACGCCGGGACCTTTCTGTAAAGGAGGGTCACCTTGACCACACGTCCTGACTTTCATCGGTTCCACAACGGCCAGAAGGCCACTCTTCCATTTGAAGTGTCGGAATACGAAACCCGGATCGCCGAATTGCGCGAACGGATGGAGACCAGCGGCGCAACCGCTGCAGTTTTCACGTCGATGCACAACATCGCCTATTACTCGGGGTTTCTCTATTGCGCCTTTGGCCGGCCCTATGCGTTGGTGGTAACGGACACCGATTGCGTCACGATCAGCGCCGGTATCGATGCCGGACAGCCGTGGCGGCGGAGTTTTTGCGACAACATCACCTATACGGACTGGAAGCGCGACAATTTCTGGCGCGCGGTTGCCTCGGTGACGGGAACCGGCGCGGTTGTCGGATACGAGGGTGATCACCTGAGCCTGATGCAGCGCGACCGGCTCGAGGATTTCCTGATGCCGGCGACGATGGTGGATCTGTTCGAAACCACGATGCGCCAGCGGATGCACAAATCCGAGGCGGAGATCGCGCTTATCCGGCAAGGTGCGCAGGTCGCGGATGTGGGCGGCTATGCGATCAGGGACGCGGTGCGTCCCGGGGTGCGCGAGATCGATGTGGCGATGGCCGGGCGGGATGCCATGGAAGCCGAGATCGCCAAACGGTTCCCCGATGCGGAATACCGCGACACCTGGGTGTGGTTTCAGTCGGGGATCAACACCGACGGGGCGCACAATCCGGTCACCGGCCGGTTCTTGCAGCGTGGCGATATCCTGTCGCTGAACACATTCCCGATGATCTCAGGATACTACACCGCGCTGGAACGCACGATGTTCGTACAGGAAGTGGACGAGGCCAGCCTGAAGATCTGGCAGGCCAACGTCGCGGCGCATGAATATGGCATGTCGCTGTTGAAGCCGGGGGTCACCTGCGCCGGGGTCACGCAGAAGATCAACGAGTTTTTTGCCGAGCGGGATCTGCTTCAATACAGGACCTTCGGATATGGTCATTCCTTTGGGGTCCTGAGCCACTATTACGGTCGCGAGGCGGGTTTGGAACTGCGCGAGGATATCGACACCATCCTGGAACCCGGGATGGTGATCAGCATGGAGCCGATGCTGACGATCGCCGAGGGCAACCCCGGCGCCGGAGGGTATCGCGAGCACGATATTCTGGTGATCACCGAAGACGGCAACGAGAACATCACCGGCTATCCCTACGGGCCAGATTTCAACGTGGTCGGGTAATCGCCTGATCCTGCGGGGACAAGTGCCGGAACAGGTCAATGACCCGGTCATTCTGCCTGTTCCGGTATCGGTCGAGACCGAACCGGGGTGGACCCGGCGAATACGTTACAGGGACGTCGCTGAAATGTGAGGCGAATTGGTTTGGTGTCCAATGGATGCCGGATTATCTGGGAGAAGCCGAGTAACGAGGAGTACCCGATGGCTTTTCGCTGGAAGAATGACCTGACCGCCGCAGATGTCACGCCGCACCGCACCTATCTGAATCGACGTCAGATACTGGCCGGCATGGCGGGGATTGGTGCAGGTTCGATCGCTGCCCCGCTGGCTGCCGGTGAACTGGAGCCAAACAGCTGGGAGGAGATCACCAGCTACAACAACTTCTATGAGTTCGGGACCGGCAAGGCGGACCCTGCTGCCTATGCCGGTGCGATGACAATCGATCCGTGGAGCATCAAGATCGATGGGCTGGTGGAGCGGCCCGGCGACTACGATCTGAAAGACATCATGAAGGAAATGACCGTTGAGGAGCGCATTTACCGGTTTCGGTGTGTCGAAGCCTGGTCGATGGTCATTCCGTGGAACGGGTTCGAACTGGCCGATCTGCTGAACATGGCGGGGGTCAAGGAAGAAGCGCGCTATGTGCGTTTCGAAACCCTGGCACGTCCGAGTGAAATGCCGGGGCTGGCGTATCCGATCATCGACTGGCCATATGCCGAAGGCCTGCGGCTGGATGAGGCGATGCACCCGCTGACGATCATGGCCACAGGTCTCTATGGCAAGCCGATGCCGAAACAGAACGGGGCGCCGATCAGGCTGGTCGTGCCGTGGAAATACGGTTTCAAGTCGATCAAGTCCATTGTGCGGATACGCCTGGTAGCGGAACAACCTGCCACCAGCCCGAACACGCTCCTGCCCGGGGCGCATCGGCCCTATAGTAATGTGAACCCG
>CAYGNE010000316.1:0-3492 GCA_964351155.1 uncultured Rhodobacterales bacterium
TGCAACCGCGTGCGTCTGACCTGCACCGGCGAGATGTTCATGTGCCTGGGCCAGGAAGACAACGCCGACCTGCGGGCCGCGCTGCGTGACAATCCGGATACCGAAGAGCCGCTGCGCGAGGCGATCCGCGCCGCCATCTCGCGCAAGCCCAGGGGCCATGATTTCGACTATTCGCGTCAGCGCGCGGACGGGCAGATGTCCCGCCACATGAGCCATACGGGCGGCTGATGCCCCGGCCCGACGCGGCACCGACACTCCTGTTCCACCTTTATCGCGGGTTCGGCATGGTGATGTCGCCGCTGGCTTATGCCGTGGTCTCGCGCAAGCTGCGCCGCCACGACGTGCCCGCCGGGCGGCTGCAGGAACGGCTGGGCAATGCCAGCGAACCGCGCCCTGCCGGGCGGCTGACCTGGTTCCATGCCGCCAGCGTCGGGGAAAGCCTGTCGGTGCTGACCCTGATCGCGCGCATGGGCGAACGGCTGCCGGATGCGCATTTCCTGATCACCAGCGGAACCGCCACCTCGGCGGCGCTGATCGCGCGCCGCATGCCGCCGCGCACACGGCATCAGTTCGCCCCGCTCGACGCCAGCGGGCCGGTCACGCGGTTTTTTGACCACTGGCGGCCGGATGCGGGGGTTTTCGTGGAAAGCGAGCTGTGGCCGCTGATGCTCGCACAGGGGCGCGCGCGGCGGATTCCACTGGCGCTACTGAATGCCCGGCTGTCGGAGAAATCGGTGCGCGGTTGGCAAAAAGCGCCCGGAACGGCCCGTTTCATCCTGGACCGGTTCGCATTGATGCTGACCCAGAACCGCGACATCGCCGACCGCCTGCTGCGTATCGGCGCCGATCCCGACCGGGTCGAGGTGGGCACCAACCTCAAGTCGACGTCGGCCCCGCTTCCGGTCGATGATGGCGTGTTGGCGCGGATGCGCGGCGACCTCGCCGGGCGGCCGGTCTGGATCGCCAGTTCCACCCATCCCGGCGAAGAAACCGTCGTTCTGGACGCGCAGAAACGCCTGCTGGAGCGCCACCCGGACCTGTGCCTCGTCCTGGTGCCACGCCACCCGGACCGCGGCGACGCGGTTGCGGAACTGGTCCGGGACGCGGGCCTGACCATGGCCCGGCGCACGCGGGACGAGCCGATAGACGCGACGACGCAGGTCTACCTGGCCGATACGCTGGGCGAGACCGGAACATGGTACGCGCTCAGCCGGCTGGTGTTTCTGGGCGGCTCGTTGCTGCCGATCGGCGGGCACAACCCCTATGAGGTCGCGCAGGCCGGCGCGGCGGTTCTGACCGGGCCGCATGTTGCCAACTTCACCGAAACCTTCGCCCCCCTGATCCGCTCCGGCGGCGCGGCAGAGGTGAACGATGCCACGGCGCTGGCCCGGGGCATCGGGCAATGGCTGGACGAGCCGGCCACGCTCGATGCGGCCTGCAGCGCCGCCACGGGTTTTGTCGACCTGCAGCAGCACAAGCTCGACGAGATTGTCGCCCGCCTGTGTGATGCGCTGGGGCTGGACGGTCATGCCTGATCTCTTCGTCACCAACCTGAACCCCCGTTTCACCGGGGTGTCGGCGACCGCCGCCAACGTGATCCGCCAACAGGTACAGCATCACGACCTGCGCCTTGTCGGGCATCCGCTGCCCGGCTGCCCGACCCCGGTCACGGTGGCCGAGGCCAGACGCCTGTCGCGCAGGCCGACCGGCAAACCGTTCGCCATCTGGCATGTCCGGCGCAATCCGGAAATGCGTGCGGCAATCTGGGCGCGGGACATTCTGCGCCTGCCGATCCGCGTCGTGTTCACCTCGGCCGCCCAGCGCCTGCATTCCGCCTATCCCCGATGGCTGATCTCGCGCATGGACGCGGTGATCGCGACGACCGATGAAGCGGCGGAATTCGTGCCCCATGTCCGCGCCGTGGTGCCCCATGGCGTGGATACGGACCTTTTCGCTCCGGCACCGGATCGCGCGGCGGCCTGGGCGGCGCTGGGATATGGCGGCAGGATGGGCATTGCCACGATCGGGCGCATTCGCCCGGAAAAGGGCACCGACCTGTTTGTTGCCGCCATGCTGAACCTGTTGCCCGACCTGCCCGGCGCCGTGGCCCTGGTTCTGGGTCGCGCGGCGGGCGAACACCAGGGGTTCCTGCGCGATTTGCAGCAGCAGGTGTCGCAGGCAGGGTTGGCCGGGCGTATCCTTTTTCCCGGCGAGATCCCTGCCGCCGACCTGCCGGCGCTCATGCGCGGTCTGTCGCTTGTCATGCAACTGCCCCGCTATGAAGGCTATGGCATGGTGCCGCTGGAAGGCATGGCCAGCGGCGTGCCCTTCGTGGGCAGTGACGCCGGGTATTACACTGCGTTCAGCGCACAGGGCCGCAGCGGGATCATCATCGGCCAGGATGACAGCCATGATACCGCCCGTGACGCCGCCGATGCCGCGCGGTCGATCCTGCAGGATGCCGGGCGTTTCGCGGCGATGAGCACCACCGGCCGCGACATTGCCGAAAACAGTTTCAGCGTCCGGACAGAAGCGGCCGGAATCGAGGAGGTCTATCGGCAGCTCTGGCAGCAGGGCAGCGGCTGACGTTTTCTTTTCGCGTTAACTTTCAATAGATTAACAAAAGGTACTTTGTTTCGCGCGCGAAACAAATTCCTGTAAGCCCTTGGAATGCAACACCCCGCAAATCGGCGGGGCGTCCGCAAAGCCGCCATTTCGGTAACGTTGGATTGAGAATGGTTAACGCCGCGCGTGGCGCCGGCCTCCGGTTGCCCAACGGCGCGACCGGCTCCCAAGCGCGTCGCGGCCTTTGGCTTTTGGGCAAAGCGGGTTTGTTCGGCGCGTGCCCAAGCGCAAAATCCCGCGTGCTGGCAGCGGTGCCCCGCCCCTGCGCCAGCTCCGGGCACCCCATACCACAGGCCGTCGGCACGCCGGCATTGCAACGCTGTGCGACGGCCCGCCTTCCCCGCGTACCGCGTGCTGCTGTTCAGGCTGGGCGCGGCGGACCCCCGGCGGGCTGTCCGGATATGCCTGTTGCCGGTGGGACTGCGCCTTAAACTGCCGGCATCCGTTGCTCGACGATTTCCGCCCACCAGCTGCAGCCGGCCGGGATGGCTTCGTCGTTGAAGTTGTATTCCGGGTGGTGGACATGCGCGGTGTCGCCGTTGCCAACCAGGATATAGGCGCCGGGGCGTTCCTCGAGCATGAATGCAAAATCCTCGCCGCCCATGACCAGCGGCGCCTCGCTGCACTCTCCGGAAACGCTGCGGGCCACGTCTGCGGCAAAATCGGTCTGTTCCTCGTGGTTCACCATCACCGGGTATCCCCGGTAATAGGTCACGTTCGCGGTGCCGCCGAAACTGGTGGCAAGGCCGGTGCAGATCTCGTTGATCCGCTTTTCGGCGAGGTCGCGCATCGCGGTCCTCATTGTCCGCACCGTGCCTTTCAGCTGCACCTTCTGCCGGATCACGTTGAAGGCCTTGGTCGAGGTTT
>CAYGNE010000317.1:0-3488 GCA_964351155.1 uncultured Rhodobacterales bacterium
TGAAGAACGCGTTCCAGCCGCTGTGGTCGATCACGCTGCCCTATATCGCGGGCAACATCGTCTCCAAAGCCGCGTTCGAAAGTGTCGGTGGCAAGATCGACACCCAACCTGTCGCGACATCCGGCCCCTATCTGCATGCCGGATGGGAGCAGAAGCAGAAGACGACCCTGCGCCGCAACCCCGACTGGCAGGGCGATCCGGCCGCGTTCGACGAGATCCAGATCTATCATATCGATGATGAAAAGGCTGCCGAGATTGCCTTTGAGGCGGGCGAGATCGACTTTACCCGTGTCAGCCTCGACAGTGTCGAGCGGCTCAAGTCCAACCCGATCGCGGGGACGACACTGGAAGAATACCCGTCCCTTTTCTACGTCTGGGTGGGCATGAACCTCGACAATCCGAAACTGGGGAACCTTCAACTGCGGCAAGCGATCCAGCATGCGATCGACGTGCCCTCGATCATGGCGGCGGCGTATTTCGGGGCGGCGGAGCCCTCTACCGGGATCATCGCGCCCGGGCTTGCAGGACATCGCGATGCGCCTCTGACCGGCGTGTCGGCCGGACTCGAAAAGGCACAGGCCCTGATGGCCGAGTCTGGCGAAACCAATGTTTCACTGGCGATTGACGTGCTCAACAAGTCGGCAAACGTGACGGCAGCGCAAATCATCCAGGCGAACCTTGCCGCGATTGGGATTACGCTGGAAATCCGCCTGCACGAGGGCGCGACCTTCTGGGAACTGGGCTCGAACGAGGACCTGGAACTGGTGCTGAACCGCTATTCCATGACACCGGACCCCTATTATGCAACGTCGTGGTTCATCACCGAACAGGCCGGCATCTGGAACTGGGAGCGCTTCCGCAACGAAGAGTTCGACGCATTGCACGTTGCGGCTCAATCCGAAGGCGATCAGGCCAAGCGGGCAGAGATGTATGTCCGCGCGCAGGACCTGATGGAAGAAAGCGGCGCCTACAAGTTCCTCACCCACGAAGCCACGCCGGTAATCTACCGCGACACCATCGCGCCGGCCCTGCGGCCCGACGGTCTGCCGCTCTATCGCTACTTCGGCACGGCCTGAGTTCTCTCCCTGCGGCCTGGGGCGCGGGTTCAGCCTGCGCCCCGCTTTTCCATCTCCCTGAAAGACCGGTAACCCATGTTGAACTTTGTCCTGAAGCGGATCGGTCTGGCTGCGGTGATAACGGTTCTGGCCGTGACCGCGCTGTTCCTGATCGTTCACATGATCCCGGGCGATCCCGTGTCGACCATGCTGGGGCCACGGGCGACGCCCGAAATGCGGGCCGCTCTTGAATCCCGCATGGGGCTGGACAAGCCGCTGGTTGTCCAGATCGGGCTGTTTTTTGCCAATATGTTGCGCGGCGATCTGGGGATGGATGTGTTTTCCAACCGGCCGGTCACGGAAATCGTGCTGAACCAGGTGCCCTATACGCTGACCCTGATCCTGTTTTCCATTGGTTGGTCGGCGGTTCTGGGCATCGCGCTTGGCTGTTATTCGGCCGTCAACCGCAACTCGCTTGGCGACCGGTTGACCGGCATCCTGTCGGTGTCGGTCATTGCGGTTCCGGCCTTCGTGGTCGCGCTGTATTCGCTGTTAATCTTCTCGGTGAAGCTGCAATGGTTTCCCGCCATCGGGGCCGGGGATGCTGGTGATTGGGGCGATCAGTTTCATCATCTCGTGCTGCCAAGCCTGGCCATCGGCCTAAGCTGGGTTGGATACATCGCGCGGCTGGTGCGGGCCTCGATGCTGGAGGTCATGGGCGAGGGGCATATCCGCACGGCGCGCGCCTTTGGTCTTCCGGAACGACAAATTGTCTTCGGCTATGCGTTGCGGCTTGCCATTCTGCCAACCGTGACAGTCATTGGCGTGGGTATGGGGTTCCTTTTGTCAGCGGCGGTGTTCACCGAAATCGTCTTTTCCCGTCCCGGTCTGGGCAAGCTGGTGATCGACAGCATCACCACCCGCAACTACCCGGTGGTCATGGGCTCTGTCTTGTTCTCGACCTTGATTTTCGTGGCTTCGACCACGCTGGCCGACATCATCAACGCCATTCTGGATCCCCGGATCCGGGCCGGAAAGTAGGGGAACGGACATGAGTGACGCGAGCCTGCCGAAACCCCGCTCTGAACTGGGCGAAATCCTTTACCATCTTGTCCGCGATCCGCTTGGGCTGACCGGGCTGATCATCGTCATGCTGATCCTGGCCTCGGCCTTTTTTGCGCCGTGGATTGCGCCTTATGACCCGATCGCGCTCAATGTGCCGGACCGCTTGCAGGGTCCCGGTGCCGCGCATCTGATGGGCACGGACCAGTTGGGCCGGGATACCTTCTCGCGGGTAATCTGGGGCGGGCGCGTGGCCTTGCAGGTTGCGCTCCCCACCATCGGGGGGGCGATCTTCTTTGGCCTGCTGCTGGGGATGATCGCGGGCTATGGGCCGAAATGGCTCGACAACCTGATCGTGCTTTTGTTCGACACCGTCCGGTCTTTCCCCACTGTTATGTTCGCGCTGGCCGTGGTGGCGCTGGTGGGACCAAGCCTGAACACGGTGATCGTGGTGATCATGGTGACCTCGATCCCCACATATGGGCGGGTGGTACGCACCCTGACGCTGTCGCTGAAAGAGGCCGAGTTCATCACCGCCGAAAAGTCGCTGGGCGCTTCGACCCCCCGGATCATGGCCGTGCATATCCTGCCCAATGTGCTGGGTCCTCTGGCGGTGCTGGCGGCGATGGATATCCCGACGGTGGTGGGGCTAGAGGCCGGGCTGTCCTTTCTCGGCATGGGAGTGAAACCGCCCACGCCGTCCTGGGGGTCGCTGCTCAATGACGGCTATAACCTGATCCGCAACACGCCCTGGCTGATCATCGCGGGGGGCATCCCGCTGATCCTGACCACCATCGGCTTCACCTTCCTGGGCGAGGCGCTGCGCGATGTGGTCGATCCGAAGCTGCGCGGCAAGGGGGGCAAGTGATGGCCGTTCTCGACATTCAAAACCTGTCGGTCAGCTATGCCACCCCGCGCGGAGAGCTGAAGGCATTGCGCGACGTATCCATGACGGTGCCCGAACGCAAGATCGTCGGCATCGTGGGCGAGTCCGGCTGTGGCAAGTCCACGCTCATATCCGCGATTGTCCGGCTGATGGCACCCAATGCGCGGGTTGGCGAGGGCAGCGTGACCTTCAAGGGCGAAAACCTTCTGACCAAAAGCGAAGCGCACATGAGCGGTCTGCGGGGTGCCGAGATTTCCATGGTCTTTAAGGACACGATGCAGACCCACAACCCAGTCCTGACCGTTGGTCGCCAGATGATCGACATCCAGTATCGCGACGCCCTGTCGAAGGCAGACAAACGCAAACGCGCGGCCGAGATGCTGGCGCTTGTGGGTATTCCCGATCCCGTAGCGCGCCTCAACCAGTATCCTTTCGAATTCTCGGGTGGGATGCGCCAGCGGATCGCGATCGCGATGGCGTTGATG
>CAYGNE010000318.1:0-3414 GCA_964351155.1 uncultured Rhodobacterales bacterium
CCGCCATCGGTCGCCCGGAATGGCCCGCGATCACCCAGATCGTGTTCCGCAACTATCAGTGGGGTGCGGAAAAGCGCAACTCCACCCTCTGGTATGACGACAACTTCGTCGGCACCGAACTGGATGAACAGGTGTCCTATGCCGGTATCGCCATGGCCTGTGGCCTCAACGGTGTCGTTGCGCGCACCATGGACGAACTGACCGAGGCGCTGAACACCGCGATCAAGGATCAGATGGAAAACGGCAAGACGACCCTGATCGAGGCGATGATCAACCAGGAACTCGGCGAACCGTTCCGCCGCGACGCGATGAAAAAGCCGGTGGAGGTTGCGGGCATCAGCGCCGACGACATGCGCCCGCAGAAAGTCTGATGTCGGCGCGCGACAGCGCACCGGACCGGATCCTGGTTCTCAATGCCGGATCATCCTCGATCAAGTTCGCGGTGTTCACCGGCGATCTGGTCGAGGAAGTCAGCGGCATCGCCGAAGGTATCGGCGGTGCCAGCCGCCTGCTGATCGGTGACGAGGGAAAAGACATTCCCTTCATCGATCACCGGGCCGCCCTGCAGGCAGTCCTGAAGGCGCTGAATTCGCGCGGCATCGCCCTGGCCGATCTCGCGGCGGCGGCGCATCGCGTGGTGCATGGTGGCAGCAAGCTGACCGCGCCGGTGCGGATCAACGCGGATGTGGTCGCTGAAATTGCAAGCTGCACGCCGCTCGCCCCGCTGCACAACCCGCACAATCTCGCGGCCATCCAGACTCTTCTGGAACTGGCCCCCGATCTTCCCCAGTTCGCCAGTTTCGACACGTCCTTTCATGCCACCAACCCCACCGTGGCCACCCGGTATGCGATCCCCCGCATGATCGAAACCAAGGGTATTCGCCGCTATGGGTTTCACGGGCTCAGCTATGCCTCGCTGGTTCAGACCCTGCCGGACATATCCGGCGAGAAACTGCCCTCGCGGCTCCTGGCCTTCCACCTTGGAAACGGCGCCTCGCTCTGTGCGATCAAGAATGGCCAGTCGATCGCCACCACCATGGGCTATTCACCGCTGGACGGGCTGACCATGGGCACGCGATCCGGCGGCATCGACGCCAATGCCGTGTTGCGGCTGGTCGAGGAAAACGGTCTGGAACGGACCAAGGCGATCCTCAACCACGAAAGCGGGTTGCTGGGCCTCTCGGGCGGCAAGTCGGACATGCGCAACCTGATGGTCGACCCGTCCGCCGACAGCGCCTTTGCCATCGAGCATTTCTGCTACTGGTCGCTGCGCCATGCCGGATCGCTGATCGCCGCGATGGAGGGTCTGGACGCCGTCGCCTTTACCGGCGGCATCGGCGAAAACGCCATCGGCGTGCGCGCGCGCATCCTGCGCGGGCTTGAATGGATCGGCGTGCGCATGGATATCGACGCCAATCACGGGCGCAGGACACGCCTGCATGCGGCCAGTTCCAAGGTCGCAATCTGGATGGTTCCGGCGCAAGAAGAGCGCATGATCGCGATTGACGCCAAATCCCTGATGGAGGCGGCGCAGTGACCTATCCCATCGCAACCGCAACCGTGGTCGAGGCAACGATGTCCTCGACCGTCGCGCCCCGGCTCAGGTCACAGACCGGACGGCGGAACCCCTGCAGGAACGGCCCCACCGCCTGCGCCCCCGCCAGTTCCTGGCACAGCTTGTACGCGATGTTGCCGGCATCAAGAGACGGAAACACCAGTACGTTGGCATCGCCCCGGCCCAATCCCTTTTTCTCGGCAATTGCCCTGTTCAGCGCCGCGTCGGCCTGCACCGGTCCGGTGAACCCTGTGGCCTCGGCCGCCGCGCGCACGGTGTCCACGCTGTCACCGGTCCCCGATGTCCCGGTCGAAAACGACAACAAGGCGACACGCGCCGCGCCCAGAAGCGCCATGGCCGAAGCCTCGGATGCACGCGCGATGCTTTCCAGCTGGGCCGCGTCCGGGTTCACGTTGACCGCGCAATCGGCAAACACCATCTCGCGCCCGTCCGGGAACAGCATCAGAAAGAACGAGGACGGCGTCGTGACCCCATCGGCCAGCCCGATCCCGATGCTCGCCGCCTCGATCACGCGGCGGGTCGGGCTGTCCGCGCCGGCCACCATCGCATCCGCCTCGCCCGTGGCCACCATCGCCGCCGCCAGGTACAGCGGTTTTTTCAGCATCCGGCGCGCGATGCCCTCCCGCAGGCCCCGCGTTTCCACCAACGCCGCGACATGCGCCTCGGAGATCCCGCCCAGCGCGAGGGGCGTGCAAAGCCCTTCGTCGCGCAACCGCACGGTGGCCGCGGCCACGCGGGGGTCATCCATTTCCGGGAACACGACACGCGCCTGCCGCGCCCTTGCCCGCCCGGCAATCCGGTTCAGTACAGACATCCCGATCTCCCCAGTTCCGTCAAGGAGTCCCTAATGAGCGACACAGTCAAGATCAACCGCGGTCTCAAGGGCGTCTACTTTGAACGATCCGGCGTCAGCGACATCGACGGCGCAGCGGGCGAACTGAGCTACCGGGGCTATTCGATCCACGATCTCGCCACCCGATCCACCTTTGAAGAGGTCTGCTATCTGCTGATCCATGGCGAATTGCCGACAACAGAGGAACTGGCCGCGTTCGATGCCAAGCTGAAAGCCGCCCGCCACATCCCCCCGGCCATCCACGACATCATAAGGTCCTGCAAGGACGGCCACCCGATGGACGTCTTGCGCACCGCCGTTTCCGCTCTCGCGGCGCTCGAACCGGACAGCCAGAAGGTCGGAGAGGACGCCTTCATCACCAACGGCATCCGGCTGACCAGCCAGGTCCCGATCATCATCGCGGCCCACGAAGCCATCCGGAACGGCCGCGCCCCGGTCGATGCCGACCCCGAGCTCGGCCACGCGGCCAACTGGCTCTGGATGCTCAAGGGCGAAAAGCCGGGCGCGGACGCCGCGCGGCTGGCCGATGTCGATTTCATCCTGCACGCCGAACATGGCGCCAACGCGTCCAGCTTTGCCGCCCGCGTCACGATCGGGACCGAGGCCAACCTGCATGGCGGCATCGTCACGGCCCTTTCCACCCTTGCCGGGCCGGCCCATGGCGGGGCGGCAGAGGACGTGATGAAGATGGTTCAGGACATCGGCAAACCTGAAAACGCGGCCGCCTATGTCAAGGCCAAACGCGCCGCGCGCGAGGCCGTGACCGGCTTTGGCCACCGGGTCTACCGCCAGGAAGACCCGCGCGCGCGCCACATGCGCGAAGGCGTCAGGAAACTGGGCGAAGAGATGGGCGCACCTGAATGGTACGAGATCCTTCAGGGCGTGGTCGAGGCGATGAAACCCTATTCGCGCCACGGGCTGAACGTGAATGTCGATTTCTATTCCGGCGTCATCTACCAGTTGCACGGCATCCCGATGGATCTCT
>CAYGNE010000319.1:0-1235 GCA_964351155.1 uncultured Rhodobacterales bacterium
TATCAGCGGTCGTAGGGCATGAAGCCCTTGACGATCTTGGCGTCGGGGGCACTCAACGTGGTGGTGCCGCGCGCGTCGCGGATGAACTTCTTGGTACGCTTGATCATGCCGTGGCGCTTGCCGGCCTGTGCTGACAGCACCTTGCCGGTGGCCGTCACCTTGAAGCGCTTCTTGGCGCTCGACTTGGTCTTCATCTTGGGCATTTCCGTCTCCTTGTCGTCAGATCGGTTACAGGCGCGACTCGGCATGCCACTTTGGCCGGCCGCGCGATCAGAAGCGCCATTTACGCAAGACATGCACCGCTGACAAGGGGCATAGTCGGATTTTACGGCAGGTATCGCCCCAGAACACCGAAAAACGCGTCGGGAATCTCATGCAGCCGGTACCCGCCGGGTTTTTCGCCGAGTGCATAGAGAATCAGTCCGCCACCGATCAGAAGCACCACGGCAGGCACCCGTGGTGACCGGCCATCGGCGATCGCCGACATGATCGCCGGGACCGCAAGGGCAATCAGGAGCATGCCCAGCGTCAGTGCCAGATCGGTGTCCATTCACGCGGCTCTCATCGCTGCCGCTTCCTGCTTGTTACTCGGGGTCCGTTCGAAAGATCAAACGCTCGTCACAGGGGGCGACGCGCAGAATGTTTGTCGTACCCGGCACGTTGAACGGCACGCCTGCTGTTATCACGATCTGGTCATTCGTATCTGCGAACCCCTGCGAACGGGCAGCCTGGGCGGCATTGACCACGGCGCCCTTGAACCGCTCCAGTTCAGCGGTCATCACGCAGGTACATCCCCAGCTCAGCGCCAGCCGCCGCGCAGTGCCGCGAAGGCTCGTCATGGCGATGATCGGCACACCGGGCCGTTCCCGCGCCGTCAACAATGCGGTTGTACCGCTCTGTGTAAAGCAGCAGATGGCCTTGATGTCCGTGGTTTCCGCGATCTCCCGTGCCGCCGCAACGATGCCATCGGCGACGCTGTGGCCTTTGACATGGCGCGAGGCGGCAATGATCTGTTTGTAGGTCGGGTCCGCTTCGACCTCGATCGCGACGCGGTCCATCGTTTCGACCGCCTGAACCGGGAAATGCCCTGCCGCCGATTCAGCGCTCAGCATGACGGCATCTGCGCCCTCGTAAATCGCTGTCGCGACGTCACTGACCTCGGCACGGGTCGGCATCGGACTTTCGATCATGCTCTCCAGCATCTGGGTCGCCACGATGACCGGTTTGGCCGCGCC
>CAYGNE010000319.1:1245-3404 GCA_964351155.1 uncultured Rhodobacterales bacterium
GTTCCACGCCCAGATCGCCCCGCGCGACCATCACGCCATCGCTGACGGCCAGAATATCATCGAACCGGTCCACCGCCTTGGGTTTCTCGATCTTGCTCATGATCGCTGCGCGGCCATCGACCAGTTCCCGCGCTTCTTCGACATCGCGCGCGCGTTGAACGAACGACAATGCGACCCAGTCGACACCAAGCGTACAGGCGAATTCCAGATCGTCCCGGTCCTTGTCGGACAAAGCCGCCAACGGAAGCTCGACATCCGGCACGTTGACGCCCTTGTGGTTGGAGATCACGCCACCGGCAACGACGGTGCACGCGGCGAAATCCTCCCCGCAATCATCGACCCTCAGGCGGATTTTTCCGTCGTTGACCAACAGCGAAACCCCCGGCACCAGAGCCGCAAAGATCTCGGGATGAGGCAGGCAGACACGCCTGATATCCCCTTCTGCAGGGTCCAGGTCCATCCGGAACCGCGCACCGTCCTGCAAGTCTTCCGATCCGTTGGCAAATTTTCCGACCCGCAACTTGGGGCCTTGCAGATCGGCCAGAATGGCAATCGGACTGTTCAGGTCTTTCTCGATCTGTCGTATATGGCGATGCTTGGTGCGGATCTCGTCATGGGTTCCGTGGCTCATGTTCAGGCGAAAGACATCCACGCCCGCTTCGTGCAGCGACCGGATCATGTCATAAGTCTCGGAAGCTGGACCCAGCGTGGCCACGATCTTGACATTTCGCAGGCGTCTCATTCTCTGATTTCCCTTCTCGGTCCAATGAATGTTATCGCAAACATGTGCGCGACGCTTATGGCCCAATTCCCTTTTTCAAGCAACTGCCCTAAAGCTGTGCGCAAAGAGATGACAGGCAAATGACATACACCCCTTTTTACGTTCACGGCGAAACGCGGCCGGCGCGATGGCTGGTTACATGCGACCACGCAACCAACACAGTGCCGCCCTCGGTTTCGGGTGGCGACCTGGGCCTGCCACGCGAGGATATGGAACGCCACATCGGCTATGATGTCGGCGCTTACGGTGTGGCTCAACATCTGGGAATTTTCCTGGATGCGCCTGTTATTGCAGCAAATTTCTCTCGTCTCGTGATTGACCCGAACCGCGGGGAAGATGATCCGACGCTGCTGATGAAACTCTATGACGGTTCGATCATTCCCGCGAACCGTACCGCCGACCGCGCCGAGATCGAGCGCCGCCTTGACTTGTTCTACCGCCCCTACCACGACGAACTGGCGCGCATGGCTGCGCTGCCGCATGCGGTGATCCTGTCCATTCACAGTTTCACCCGCCAGCTGCGCGGGCGCGAACCACGCCCGTGGGAGATCGGCATACTCTATGCCGAAGACAACCGGCTGGCGCGACCACTTGTTGATCTTCTTTCCGCCGAAGGTTTGTGCGTCGGTGACAATGAACCTTATTCCGGCCACCTCGCGGGCGATGCGCTGGACCGGCACGCAACGGCCCACGGCCGGCCCAACGTTTTGATCGAATTGCGCAACGACCTGATTGCAGATCAGGAACAACAGAGGCACTGGGCCGAACGCCTTGCGCCGATCCTGACAGAGGCTTTGCAGCTGTCGGGCATCTGATTTCCCCACCCACGAACTTGGGCCGTGCCCGGATGCGACCCTGTGCCGTCTGTGAGGAGAATGCCAAACACGGCACGATCCAACGACGTGAACGCGCTGGGAGCACACAATGGACGATCAGACCGAAATCGAACTTCAGGCTGCAGCCTTCCGCAGGTTGCAAAAACACCTGATGCAGGATCGCACGGATGTGCAAAACATCGACATGATGAACCTCGCCGGCTTCTGCCGCAATTGCCTGTCGCGATGGTACCAGGAGGCCGCTGCGGAAAAAGGCATCGACATCGGCAAGATCGAAGCCCGCGAACATTTCTACGGCATGACCATGGACGAGTGGAAAGCGAATTATCAGACCGAAGCCAGCCCTGAGAAACAAGCCGCCTTCGACGTCGCCTTTGCCGAGAATGTCGGCAAGAAGGAGTAAGAGCGCAGGGTCACCCGGACCCGGCGCTCTCGATTTTTTGGGCCGATCTCTGCGGATTGTCAGAAATCGAGGTTCTCGACACTTAGCGCATTTTTCTGAATGAATTCGCGACGTGGTTCCACCACGTCGCCCATCAGCT
>CAYGNE010000320.1:0-3122 GCA_964351155.1 uncultured Rhodobacterales bacterium
GCAGGCGCTGTGCCCGGGTGCGTGGGACGGGATTCGCGGCGACGTGACCCGCTGGACCGAGGCAGATCATTGAAATCGCGGCGCGCAGTGACGATCTTTGATCCGAAACCGCGTCGGAGGCCGCATGCCTGATATCGAAATCGTTCACCCCGTGGATGTCGAGGCCGAACTGGACCGGCTGGCGGCGCAATACCGCGCGGCCAGTGGCATCGGGTTGCAGATGCTTACCCTCCTGGGCGGGCAGGCCGAGGGGCTGATCGAACGGCTGCCGGCGCCGGTGCGGGCGGGGCTTGGCGGGGCGACGGAACAGGCGCTGACCCTTGCGATGGCCGCGGCGCAGCGGTCGCGAAGCGCGGTGCCGGACCAGAAACACTGGGTCAACACGGCGGTCAGCGCGGCGATGGGCGCCGCGGGCGGGTTCGGCGGGTTGCCAACGGCGCTGTTGGAATTGCCGGCGACCACCACGGTTCTGTTGCGCGCGATCCAGGGCGTGGCGGCCGAGCACGGGTTTGACCCGTCGGCGGAGAATGTCCAGTTCGACTGTATCCGGGTGTTTGCCGCCGCGGGTCCGCTGGCCGGCGATGATGGTGCGGATACGGGGTTTGTTTCGCTGCGCCTGACCCTGACCGGCGGGGCGATGCACAAGCTGATCAGCGTCGTCGCGCCGCGCCTGGCCACGGTTCTGGGCCAGAAACTGGCGGCGCAGACGGTGCCGGTTCTGGGGGCGGTCGCGGGCGCCACGACGAATTATGTCTATACCAGCTATTACCAGCAGATCGCCCATGTGCATTTCGGCCTGCGCCGCCTGTCGATCGACGGGGATATGCCGCATGAGGAACTTGTTCAGCGCCTGGGCGAGCGGATGCAGGCGCGGTTGCGCTGATGCAAATATGGTCAATTAACAATTCTGTAACACAAAATGTGGTTGAATTTGAGAATTCTTTGGTGAAAATTTGCGCGTCGCAGTGTAGCTTGGGGCGCAAAAGACCGAGGACGAGTGAAGAAGATGTTGATCAAGCAACTGCCGATAACGGTTCGCGCGTCGCACAAAAGCGATGTGCGAAGCCAGTTTGCGGCGCTGTGTTACCGTATCGTGCGGGACAAACCACAGATTCTGTTGGTGACGTCGCGCAAGTCCAAGCGCTGGATCCTGCCCAAGGGGTGGCCGATGGACGGGCTGACCCCGTCGCAAAGCGCGGCTCAGGAGGCCTGGGAAGAGGCCGGGGTCGTCGGCAAGGCCATGGACCGGTGCCTGGGGCTGTATTCTTACAACAAGGTTCTGGACCCGGTGGGCAATTTCCCCTGCGTGGCACTGGTTTATCCGATCAGGGTCAAGTCGCTGCTGAACGACTTTCCCGAGAAGAAGCAACGCCGGCGCAAGTGGTTTTCACCGAAGAAGGCGGCGGCGCGTGTGAACGAGCCGGAACTGGCGCGAATTCTGCGGGATTTCGACCCGCGCCACTTGCCATAGGCACACCGAATCCCTTGATCTTGGCCGGGTAGTGGATATCTAAAGGTCAGGACGCCAGAAGGCTTGGATATGATTCAATACGCTTTGAAATGCAGGGACGGACACAGTTTCGACAGCTGGTTTCAGTCGGCCAGCGCGTTCGACAAACTGTCCACGGCCGGCATGATTTCCTGTGCGGTCTGTGGCAGTCCCCAGGTTGAAAAGGCGATCATGGCGCCCAGCGTGCAGGCCACGCGCAAGGATGCCGAAGGCAAGAAAACCGGCGTTCTGAGCCGCCCGGCAAGCCCGGCGGAACAGGCGCTTGCAGAACTGCGGCGCAAGATCGAGAAAAACTCGGACTATGTCGGCAACAGGTTCGTCAGCGAAGCGCGGGCGATGCATGAAGGCAGCGCGCCGGAACGCTCGATCTATGGCGAGGCCCGCGTGGACGAGGCCCGCAAGCTGATGGAAGAAGGGGTGCCGGTCGCGCCGCTGCCGTTCATGCCCAACCGCAAGACGAACTGATCCCGTGCATGTATTGATCACAGGGGCCAATCGCGGGATTGGCAAGGCCCTGGCCGAAACCTGTCGCGATGCCGGTCACGAGGTGACCGGCACGGCGCGGGATGCCGGGGCCGGGACCATGCTGGATGTGACCGATCCGGCGCAGCACCGTGCGCTTGCCGCCCGGATGGCTGGCCGGGCCGTCGATTTGCTGGTCTGCAACGCAGGGGTCTACCTGGACAAGGGGCAGGCGCTGGACAGCGGCTATCCGGCCGGGATGTGGGCCGATACCTTCGCGGCGAATGTCACCGGCGTGTTCCTGACCGTTCAGGCGTTGTTGCCGAACCTGAGATTGTCCGGTGCGCCGAGGATTGCGATCATATCCTCGCAGATGGCGTCGCAGACCAGCGCGCCCGGCGGCAGCTATATTTACCGGGCATCCAAGGCCGCGGTTCTGAACCTGGGCAGGAATCTTGCGGCGGATTTGCGCCACGACGGAATCCCGGTCGGCATCTACCATCCGGGCTGGGTTCAGACGGATATGGGCGGCAGGGCCGCGGATATCACCGTCGAGGAAGCCGCGGCCGGGCTCTGTGCGCGGTTCGCCGAACTGTCCCTGGCCAGCACCGGCTGTTTCAGGACATGGGACGGGCGCGACCACCCGCTCTGACAGGGCATGGGCGCGCAGGTTTGTCCACTTGCTCTTGGCCGACCCCTCGCATAAGAGGCGGGCGAACCGACACGCAAGGTGCAGCGAAAGGCCCGGAACATGCCCGTTCTCGTGATGAAATTCGGTGGCACGTCTGTCGCCAATCTCGACCGCATCCGCCGCGCGGCGAAACGGGTCGGGGTCGAGGTGGCCAAGGGCTATGACGTGATCGTCATCGTTTCGGCAATGTCGGGCAAGACCAACGAACTGGTCGGCTGGGTCGAGGAAACCTCTCCGCTGTTCGATGCCCGCGAGTACGACGCGGTGGTTTCGTCGGGCGAGAACGTCACGGCCGGGCTGATGGCGCTGACGCTGCAGGAGATGGACGTGCCGGCACGCAGCTGGCAGGGCTGGCAGGTGCCGGTCAAGACCAGCAGCAGCCATTCCAGCGCCCGGATCGAGGAAATTCCGACCGACAACATCACGGCGAAGTTCGGCCAGGGCATGCGGGTGGCGGTC
>CAYGNE010000320.1:3132-3396 GCA_964351155.1 uncultured Rhodobacterales bacterium
GGCGTCTATACGACCGACCCGCGGATCACCGACAAGGCGCGAAAGCTCGACCGGATCTCGTTCGAGGAAATGCTGGAGCTGGCCAGTCTGGGCGCCAAGGTGCTGCAGAAGCGGTCTGTCGAGCTGGCGATGCGCTACAAGGTCAGGCTGCGGGTTCTGAGCAGCTTCGAGGAACAATCCGACACGGCGGGAACGCTGGTCTGCGATGAGGAGGATATCATGGAGTCCAATGTTGTGGCCGGTGTGGCCCATTCCCGCGACGAG
>CAYGNE010000321.1:0-3363 GCA_964351155.1 uncultured Rhodobacterales bacterium
CGATCAGGATGCTGTCGACCTCGTCCACGATGGCAAAGTTGTGATGCTTCTGGAACACCTGTGCGAGCTCGGATTTCATGTTGTCGCGCAGGTAATCGAAACCCAGTTCGTTGTTGGTCGCGTAGGTCACATCACAGGCATAGGCGAGCTTTTTCTCGGCCTCGGGCTGCTGAGGATAGACCACGCCGGTCGACAGGCCCAACGCCGCAAACACCTTGCCCATCCATTCGGCGTCGCGACGGGCGAGGTAATCGTTGACCGTCACGATATGCACGCCCTTGCAGGTCAGCGCATTCAGATAGGCAGGAAAGGTCGCCACCAGCGTCTTGCCTTCGCCGGTCTTCATCTCGGCGATGTTGCCCTGGTGCAGGAACATGCCACCCATCAGCTGGACATCAAAGGCGCGCAGGCCCAGCGCCCGTTTGGCCGCTTCTCGACAATTGGCAAATGCCTCTGGCAGCAGGTCATCCAGAGCCTCGCCATCCAATGCACGTTTGCGCAATTGGTCGGTTACCTCTTTCAGGCCGTCATCGCTCAGCTTCTCGGCATCGGACTCAAGTGCGTTGATCTTTTCGATCAAGGGGCGCGTCGCCTTGATTTTGCGGTCGTTCGGTGTACCGAACACCTTTTTGGCGATTGTTCCGAATCCCAGCATGCTTACTCCAGCCGATCTGACTATTCATGTTTCGTGCAGGCTTGCCCGCCCTGCCTGCAACCCATAGATACGGAAAATAATTACGGTGCTGCATAGGCCACAAGGCGATGTAAGGGCCGGGTGAAACAGTGTCAACGCCGCGCCCCGTCGCGGCCCCTGAATAGGAAGATTTCATGCCCAAACGCCTCACATTTCTGTCTGTCCTGGCCTTTTCCGCAGTTCTGGCAGTGCCCGCACTGGCCGAGTCGACACCGACAGCCGACACGGTCGTGGCAAGGGTCAACGGCGAAGAAATCACCCTGGGCCACATGATCATCGCCCGTGCCACCCTGCCGCAGCAGTATCAGCAGGTGCCGGACAATGTTCTGTATAACGCCATTCTGGACCAGCTGATCCAGCAAAGTGCGCTGCAGCAATCGCGTTCGGGCGGCATTCCGGAACCGGTCCGGATTTCTTTGGAAAATGAAAAACGCTCGCTGCTGGCCGCCGACGCCATCGAGACCATCATGCAAGGCATAGGCAGCGATGATGACGTCCGCGCCGCCTATGACGCCAAGTATGCAGACGGTTTTGGCGAGTCCGAATTCAACGCGTCCCACATTCTGGTGGAAACCCGGGAACAGGCGGATACCATAAAGGCCGAACTGGACGGGGGCGCGGATTTTGCGGAAACCGCCAAATCCAAATCGACCGGGCCATCCGGGCCGAATGGCGGCAATCTGGGATGGTTCTCGGATGGCGCCATGGTTCCCGAGTTTCAATCGGCGGTAAACAACATGGAGCCGGGTCAGATTTCGGAGCCTGTCCAGACTCAGTTCGGTTGGCATTTGATCATCCTCAACGACAAGCGCAAAAAGGCTGCGCCCGAGCTTGAAGCCGTGCGCGACGAAATCCTGCTCGAGATGCGGCAGAAGGCGGTCGAAAACAAAATCGAGGAACTGACCAGCGTGGCGACCATCGAGCGTCCGGCGATCGAGGGGCTGGACCCGGCGATCATTCGTGACCTGGGACTGATCGGTAACTGAATCATGGCAAAAATCACAGCACGTTCCCCGTTGGCCCCCGCAGAATTTCCGGACCTTCCGGAAATCAAGGGTGTGCGGTTCGCGACCGCCGCGGCTGGCGTTAAGTACAAGGATCGAACCGATGTGATGCTGGCCGTGTGCGACGATGGCACCACGGTTGCCGGTGTCTTCACCAAATCCGCCACAAGGTCTGCCCCGGTTCTGGACTGTCAGGAGAAACTGGCCTCCGTATCAGAAGGCCCTGCGGCCATCCTGGTCAATTCCGGAAACTCGAACGCCTTTACCGGGCATTTCGGGCAAACCTCGGTAAAGGAAATCGTCAATGCGGTCACAGGGATCACCGGGGTTCCCGCCAACCGTGTTTTCACCTCGTCAACCGGCGTGATCGGCGAACCGCTGCCGCATGACCGTATCATCCAGAAGCTTGAAGACCTGAACAGGACACTCGCAGCTGACCGGATCGACGATGCGGCCCGGGCGATCATGACCACCGACACCTTCGCCAAGGGCGCGGCAAGGCAGATCAAAATCGATGGCGTTCCGGTCTCGATCGCCGGTGTCGCCAAGGGATCAGGCATGATCGCACCAGACATGGCGACGATGCTGGTCTATATCTTTACCGATGCCCGTATCGCGCAAAGCCGGCTGCAGGCGTTGCTGTCGGATCTGACCGAAACGACCTTCAATTGCATCACCGTGGACAGCGACACTTCGACCAGTGACAGCCTGCTGCTCTGCGCGACAGGGGCGGCCGGCGTGGACGCGGATGACAGCGAAGCTTTTGCAACGGC
The DNA here is from genome assembly GCA_964351155.1 of uncultured Rhodobacterales bacterium. Classification (GTDB taxonomy): domain Bacteria; phylum Pseudomonadota; class Alphaproteobacteria; order Rhodobacterales; family Rhodobacteraceae; genus CAYGNE01. The sequence continues at coordinate 2,472 of CAYGNE010000321.1, forward strand.
CTTGCACGACATCATGCTGGATCTCGCACATCAAGTGGTGCGCGACGGCGAGGGGGCGAGCAAATTTGTCGAAATTCGCGTGACAGGAGCCGCATCCGACAAGGAGGCAAAGACTCACGGAATGGCAATCGCAAATTCACCGCTGGTCAAAACCGCGATTGCCGGAGAAGACCCCAACTGGGGCCGGGTGGTCATGGCGGTCGGGAAATCCGGGGCGGCGGCCGATAGGGACAGGCTGAGCATTCGGTTTGGCGACACGCTCGTGGCCGAGAACGGCTGGGTCAGCGCGGATTACCGCGAAGAGGACGCTGCCGCCCACATGAAGGGACAGGAATTGCTGATTCAGGTCGACCTGGGAATCGGCGACGGTCACGCAACGGTCTGGACTTGCGATTTGACGCATGGCTACATCGAGATCAACGCGGATTACCGGTCGTGAGCATCCGCGCGGGGGCAGTTTCGTGAAAACCGTTCTGGTGTCGGCCGTCGCGCTGATCGATGTGGATGGGCGCGTTCTTCTGACCCAACGTCCCGAAGGCAAGTCCATGGCCGGGCTGTGGGAGTTTCCCGGCGGCAAGGTCGAACCGGGGGAAACGCCCGAACACGCATTGATCCGCGAACTGGAAGAAGAACTGGGCATCAATACATGGGCCAGTTGCCTCGCACCGCTGACCTTTGCCAGTCACAGCTATGATGATTTTCATCTGCTCATGCCGCTGTTTGCCTGTCGCAAATGGGAAGGCACTCCGCAGGGCCGTGAAGGTCAGGCATTGAAATGGGTCCGGTCCAACGCCCTGCGTGACTATCCCATGCCGCCTGCCGACATTCCGCTAATTCCGATCCTGCGTGATTGGCTTTGATAAACAAAAAAGGGGCTGCCGAAGCAGCCCCT
>CAYGNE010000322.1:0-3104 GCA_964351155.1 uncultured Rhodobacterales bacterium
CGAACTGATGGCCAAGGGACAGTCACCACTGACCGACGCGTTTTCGCTCGACCGATTCAGGGAAGGCCGCTTTATCGACGAAAGCGTGGCGGCGGGGGTGGCGCATTGACCGGGCTAGTTTTCCCAGTGTTTCCAATGCGGTCCGCCACCTTTGGCGCGGTTGTTGGTGTCGTCGGCTTTGCCGCCCAGCAGGCGGTAAACGACCACTGTGACGACAATCAGCAGGACAACAACGGGCGCAATCTGAAAAAACGGGCTCATCATACCAATTCTAAGCGTCAACCGTCGCCGCTGCAAGAAGGGTGCCGCGATGCCCTATTCTGAAGCCATGGCCGAAACCATGCGCGCCGATCTGGGCGTGGAGCCGGGCCTGTCCGAAAAGAAGATGTTCGGCGGTCTGTGCTTCCTGCTGCATGGCAATATGGTATGCGGCGTGACAAAGGACGGTGCGATGTACCGTCCGGGCAAGTCGGGCGAAGCCGAGGCGCTGGCCGCCGGTGCTTCACCGCTCAGCTTTACCGGGCGCCCCATGGGCGGGATGGTCGAAATCGACGAGGGTGGTTTCGCCGATGATGCCCTGCGTGCGACTCTGACCGAATTGTCGCTGACGAATGCCGCCAGCCTTCCGCCAAAGGATCCGAAACCATGATCCGCGCGCGCCATTCATGCCAAGCGATGCCGGAATCGGCTGGAATTGGCCGGACGATCTGGCCTGTTCCGGCCAGCCTCCGCCCAGAATCGCGGGGGATTCCCGCCGATATTGTTCGCCTCATGTTCTCTGCCATGGTGAAATCCTCACAATCGGAGGAAGACCCATGGACGACATTACAAACGCCCATCACATCCGGCAGTCGCACGGCTCGTCCGGAGTGGGTTGGGTCATCGGCGGCGTTGTGCTCCTGCTGGTGCTGCTTTTCATCGTTTTCGCCGGCACCGGCGGCGATCCCGATGGTGCTACCGCGCCCGACGCGGCCGGCGCAACAAGCTCGACCGGCGCAGTGGAAAACAGCGAAGGCACCATCGAAACAGCACCTGCGCCAACGGCTGCGGGCGAATAACACCACTCACACGAACCACCTTGCAGGCGGGCGTTTTCCGACGCCCGCCTCTTTTGCGCCTTGCCGGCCGGCACAGCGCCCCGTTCCCCTGACATCAGATACTTTTGCCCGGACGGCCCGCCGGACCGGGACCCTGACAATGCGCGCACCGCTGCGCGCCGATCAAGGAGTGTGCCCATGCTGACTCTGACCTGCCCCTGCTGCGGGCTGAAAGCGGATGAAACCGAACTTGCCCCCGGCGGCGAGGCGCATCTGAAACGCTTTGGACCGGGGTCATCCGACGAGGATTTTCACGACTACCTGTTCACACGGGAAAACCCCCATGGCGTGCATTTCGAACGCTGGCGGCACGCCTATGGCTGCGGCAAGTGGTTCCATGCGGCGCGCGATACCGTCACGCTCGAGGTATTCGGCACCTACCCGGCGCAGACGCTTGAACCCCCGAAAGACATTTGCAAGGCGATCACCGCTCGCCACCCCGACTGGAGCTGGAGGGAGTTTTCATGACACCCGCAGATCACCCGATATCTGAACCCCGGATTGCCACGTTCCAAGGACAAGAGGTCCGCGCATGAGCCAGAGACTGAAAACACAAGGGCGATTGATCGACCGCTCCGCGCGGATCGGGTTCACCTTCAACGGCAAATCGCTGGCCGGGCATCCGGGTGATACGCTGGCGTCGGCCCTGTTGGCAAACGACCAGATGATGGTCGGGCGCTCGTTCAAATACCACCGCCCGCGCGGCATCGTGGCTTCAGGCGCGGAAGAGCCCAATGCACTGGTCAACATGGGGCAGGGCGCCACGTTCGAACCGAACCAGCGCGCCACGACGACCGAGCTGTTTGATGGCCTGACCGCGCGCAGCCAGAACCACTGGCCGTCGCTCGAATTCGACGTGGGCGCGATCAACAAGCATCTGTCCCGTTTCCTGCCGGCCGGTTTCTACTACAAGATGTTCATGTATCCGCGCGCCTTCTGGAAGCATGTCTATGAACCCTTCATCCGGCAATCCGCCGGGTTGGGCCAGGCGCCGAAAGACCGCGACGCCGACACCTACGAACATTTCTATGCCTTCACCGATGTACTGGTGATCGGCGGCGGTGTGGCCGGGCTGATGGCCGCAAGATCCGCCGCACAGGGCGGTGCCCGGGTGCTGTTGCTGGAACAGACCGCGCATTGGGGCGGACGCGCTCCGGTGGACGGCGGAACGGTCGACGGTGCGCCGGTCGCCCAATTCATCGAACAGACAGTGGCCGAACTGCAGGCGATGGATAACGTCACCCTGCGCACCCGCTGCATGGGGTCGGGTGTTTACGATCACGGCTATGCGCTGGGTTATGAACGGCTTACCGATCACATGCCGGCAGGCGCGGGGCCGCGTCACCGCCTGTGGCGGATCCGGGCGGCGCAGATCGTGACCGCGACCGGGGCCATCGAACGCCCCTTGTCCTTTGCAGGCAATGATGTGCCCGGCGTCATGCTGGCCTCTGCCATGCGCGACTACCTGGTGAATTACGGCGTCGTGCCGGGACAGAAAGTCGTGGCCACCAACAACGACGACGCCTATCGCACCGCAATCTGCCTGAAAAATGCCGGCGTGGACGTTCTGCGCGTGCTGGATGCCCGCAATGCGGGCGGCGGCGCATTGATGGAAGAGGCCCGCGCGCTGGGCATCCGCATCGACTGCGGTCGCGCCATTGCCAAGGTCAGTGGCGGCAGACGGGTGAAAAAAGTGGCCGTCTGCGCCCAGGACGGGATCGGCGGCGCGCTCGAAGAGGTCGCGCTTTGTCACTGCCGCCGGTTCGGCCAATGGCGAAATGGCGTTGGACGCGATCCTGGCCGACGCGGCCGGTGCTGGCCGCGCGGCAGCCATGGCCGCAGGGTTCAAGACCAAGGCAGTCAAGCTGCCAATCGGCGAGAGCACCGCGGAACTGCCGCTCGAGCCGGTCTGGCTGATGCCGCGGGATGCGCATGTCAATCTGCGGTCCAAGTCGTGGCTGGATTTCCAGAACGACGTGAAGGTTTCGGATGTTCAACTGGCCGCAC
>CAYGNE010000322.1:3134-3351 GCA_964351155.1 uncultured Rhodobacterales bacterium
TTCGAAAGCGTCGAGCATACCAAGCGCTACACCACGCTCGGCATGGCGACGGATCAGGGAAAGTTGAGTAACATCAACGGACTGGCCATTCTTTCTGATGCGTTGGGTCAGGCAATTCCGGCGACCGGCACCACCACGTTCCGCCCGCCTTATACACCCATCTCGATGGGTGCGATTGCCGGCGCGATCGGGGATGACGTCTCCCTGGGTTTCGTGG